>CABKMZ010000109.1 GCA_902373545.1 uncultured Actinomyces sp.
TAGTCCAGGAGGACCGAGACCGCCATGCGCACACCGCGCGCGTCCTGCGGATCCATCTCCGTTTCCGGAGCGGCCGTAGGAATACGCGGAATGCCGACGAAAGTACTCATCGAACGACCTCAAGGGGGAGCATCTGGCGTCCCTCCGGCGACGAGCCACCCATCGGGCGGTTCGACGTGGCGGGGGCCAGGCCGTGGAAGGCCTCGACGTCGTAGGACACCGGGCAGCCCTCGAGCTCCTTGATGCCGCGCGGCATCTCGGGGTGGGCGGTCGGGATGACGAAGCGGTCGTCGTACTTGGCGATCGACAGCAGTCGGTACATCTCCTTGACCTTCTCCGGGGTCATACCCACGGAGGCCGGGATCTCCTCGTTCGTCGGGTTGTCGACGAAGACGTCGCGCATGTAGGAGCGCATCGCGGCGAGGCGACGCAGCGCCAGCTCCACGGGAGCCGTGTCTCCGGCCGTGAACAGGCCGGCCAGGTACTCCAGCGGGATGCGCATCTGCGAGATGGCGGACAGCAGGACCCTGTGGTCCTCGCCGTCGCTGCCGGACGCGGTCACCTGGTCGACGACCGGGGACAGCGGCGGCACGTACCAGACCATCGGCAGGGTGCGGAACTCGGGGTGCAGCGGCAGGGCGACCTCGTACTCGGTGATGAGCTTCCAGATCGGGGACTGCTGGGCGGCCGTGATCCACGAGTGGGGAACGCCGTTGGCCTGAGCCTGGGCGACCACCTGCGGGTCGTTCGGGTCCAGCAGGATCTCGCGCTGGGCGCGGTACAGGTCACGCTCGTCCTCCTGGGAGGCGGCCCAGGTGACGCGATCCGCGTCGTAGAGCAGCACGCCCATGTAGCGCAGGCGACCCACGCAGGTCTCCGAGCAGATGGTCGGCTGGCCGACCTCGAGGCGCGGGTAGCACAGCGTGCACTTCTCGGCCTTACCCGTGTTGTGGTTGAAGTAGACCTTCTTGTAGGGGCAGGCCGACACGCACATGCGCCAGCCTCGGCACTGATCCTGGTCGACCAGGACGATGCCGTCTTCGGTGCGCTTGTACATCGCGCCCGAGGGGCACGCCGACACGCAGGTCGGGTTCAGGCAGTGCTCGCAGATGCGAGGCAGGTAGAACATGTACGCGTCCTCGATGGTCTTGGCGACCTGGAGGTTCATCTGGTGCAGGACCGGGTCCTGATCCAGGGTCTCCATGGAGCCGCCGAGGTCATCATCCCAGTTCGGGCCCCACTCGGGCTTGTCGATGTGCTCGCCCGTGATCGTGGACTTCGCGCGGGCCGTCGGGATCGCCCGGGAGTTCGCGGGCGCCTGGAGCAGTTTGTCGTACTCGTACGTCCACGGCTCGTAGTAGTCCTTCATGGTCGGCTGCGTCGGGTTCGCGAAGATCTTCGCGAGCGAGGCGACGCGTCCACCCTGACGGGGAACGAGGCGGCCCGTGGCGGTACGCTTCCAGCCGCCCTTCCACTTCTTCTGGTCCTCCCAGCCGCGGGGGTAGCCCACGCCGGGACGGGTTTCGACGTTGTTGAACCAGATGTACTCGGTGCCCTCGCGGTTCGTCCACACCTGCTTACAGGTGACCGAACAGGTGTGGCAGCCGATGCACTTGTCGAGGTTCATCACCATCGCGATCTGAGCCATGACCTTCATCAGAACTGCACCTCCTGGGAGCGGCGGCGGATAACCGTGACCTCGTCGCGGTTGTTGCCGGTGGGACCGTAGTAGTTGAACGCGTAGGCGAACTGCGCGTATCCGCCGGCCAGGTGGGTCGGCTTAATGAAGATTCGCGTCAGCGAGTTGTGCGTACCGCCGCGCTTGCCGGATTCCTCGTTCAGCGGGGTGTTGATCTGGCGATCCTGGGCGTGGTGCATGAACACCGTGCCCTCCGGGATGCGGTGGGAGACAACGGCGCGAGCCGACACGGTGCCGTTACGGTTCTTCGCCTCGATCCACTCGTTGTCGCGCACGCCGATCTTCTCGGCATCGGCCGGGCTCATCCACACCGTCTGGCCACCACGACCCAGCGTCAGCATGTACGGGTTGTCGTAGTACTGGGAGTGGATGGCCCACTTGTTGTGGATCGTCAGGTAACGCACCGCGACCTCGGCCTGACCCGGCTGACCGGGACGGTGGTCGCCGACGGGGCGCTCACCGTAGATGTGCGCCAGGTCAAGCGGCGGACGGAAGATCGGCAGGGCCTCGCCCATGTCCATCATCCAGTCGTGGTCGACGTAGAACTGCGGGCGGCCCGTGAGCGTGTGCCACGGCTTGCGGCACTCGACGTTCTGGACGAAGGCGCTGTAGCGTCGGCCGCCGTGCTCGGAACCCGACCACTCGGGGCTGGTGATGACGCTGCGCGGCTGCAGGACGGTGTCCTGGTAGGTGATCTTCTTTTCTTCGTCGCCTTCGGCCAGGAACGCCATCTCGTTACCGACGCGCTTCTCCAGCGTGCGGAAGCCCTGAACGGCCAGGGAGCCGTTCGTGGTGCCCGAGAAGCGCAGCGCCATGTTCGCCGCCTTGATGGCGGTGTCACACAGCGGCATGCCCTCACCGGCGTTGCCGTCCATGGGGGCGCGGCCGTTGAGGTCGCCGAGCTGCTCGTAGGCCTCCTGCACGTTGTACGCCACGCCCTTGGAGGCCAGGCCGGCCTTGGGCAGGAGCGGACCCATGCGGTCGAACTTGTAGCCGACCTGCGTGTAGTCGCGCTCGATCGGGACCAGCTTCGGCATGGTCTTGCCGGGCGTCCACGTCTGCTCGGGAACGACGCCGCTCGCCATGGTCATGGCGTCCGGGGAGTCGTGCCCCAGCGGGACCGCCACGACGTCCGTCTGGGTGTCCAGGTGACCGGGGGCCATGCGGCCGACGAGGCGAGCCAGGGTCTGGAACACCTCGAAGTCGGTGCGCGCCTCCCACGGCGGGTTCACGGCCTCGTCGAAGCAGTGCATGAAGGGGTGCATGTCCGTGGAGGACAGGTCGTGCTTCTCGTACCACGTGGCGGCGGGCAGCACGACGTCGGAGTGCAGCGTCGTCGAGGTGTTGCGGAAGTCCGCAACCCACATGAGGTCGAGCTTGCCGGGGTGGGCGTCGCGCCAGTTGACGGACGCGGGACGGTTGCCCTCTTCCAGCTCCTGCGCGTTGACCTCGTTACCGGTACCCAGCATGTGGCGCAGGAAGAACTCGGTGCCCTTCGCGGACGAGCCGAGCAGGTTCGTACGCCAGTTCGCGAGGATCTTCGGGACGTTGTGGTGGGCGTCCGGGTCCTCGATCGCGAACTGGAGGCGACCCTCGCGCAGCTCCTGGGACACGTACTGCGCGGGTGCCATGCCAGCCTCGGCGGCCTCGCGGCCGAGCTGGGTCGAGCCCTTGGAGAACGTCGGGTAGCAGGGCATCCAGCCGCGCTGAACCGACTCGACGAGGGTGTCGACCAGCTGCTTGCCGTCCAGGTGCGAGGACTTGATCGGGTTCGCCATGGCCGAGGCCGCAGCCCCGTCGTAGCGCCACTGGTCGGTGGTCATGTAGTACCAGCCGGTGGAGATCATCTGGCGCGGCGGGCGCGCCCAGTCCAGGGCGAAGGTGAAGGAGCCCCAACCCATGATCGGGCGAACCTTCTCCTGACCCACGTAGTGGGCCCAGCCGCCGCCGTTGCGGCCCTGGGTGCCACACATTTCCGTGAGCGCCAGGAACGTCCGGTACATCTGGTCGGAGTGGTAGTAGTGGTTCGTGCCGGCGCCCATGAGGATCATGGAACGGCCCTGCGTCTCAACCGCGTTCTGCGCGAACTCGCGGCCGATCTTGATAGCCGCGGCCGCGGGAACCGACGTGAACTCCTCCTGCCACGCGGGGGTGCCCGGCGTGGAGGCGTCCATGTAGTCGGTGGGCCACTGGCCCGGCAGGCCCTCGCGCTCAACCGCGTAGTGGGCCAGCATGATGTCGTACACGGTCGTCACGAGGCGGCCGTTGACGCGGCGCGCGGGCACGCCACGCTTCACGTAGCCACCGCCGACCGAGGCCTGGCCGGGGGCCGCGGGCAGGTCGAAGCGCGGCAGGGCGATCAGGGCGGCTTCCCACTCGTCCGTGTCCATGATGGACATGACGGGCTCGACGCCATCCAGGTTGAGGTTCCAGTGGCCAGCACCCTCCTCGCCGAAGCGATCGGCGAGCGTGCCGCCCGGGTCCTTGACCGTGCCGTCGGCCTCGATGACGAGGGGACGGAACTCGTTGTTCTCGGTGCGCTCGGTCGTGCCTGCGGGCATCTTGGCGGCCGTCAGGAACTTGCCGGGGACCAGGGTCGTCGGGGCGATGCCCTCGTGGGCGCCCTCGCCAACCTCGTTAATCTCCACCAGGAACGGGGAGTCGGTGTAGCGCGTCATGTAGTCCAGGAACATGGGCTCGCGCTTGCCGACGTGGAATTCCTTGAGGATGACGTGGCCCATGGACTGGGCCAGGGCGCCGTCCGTGCCGGGCTGGACGCGCAACCAGTCGTCCGCGAACTTCGTGTTGTCCGCGAAGTCCGGGGACACGACGACGACCTTCTGGCCGTGGTAGCGGGCCTCGGCCATGAAGTGGGCGTCGGGGGTACGGGTCAGCGGCAGGTTGGTACCCCACATGATGAGGTACTGCGAGTTGAACCAGTCGCCGGCCTCGGGCACGTCGGTCTGGTCGCCGAAGACCTGCGGCGAGGCCGGGGGCAGGTCCGCGTACCAGTCGTAGAAGGACAGCATGGTGGCGCCGATGAGCTCGTGGAAGCGGGCGCCCGCACCGTAGGAGATCATCGACATGGCGGGGATGACCGAGAAGCCGGCGATGCGGTCGGGGCCGTACTGCTTGATCGTGTGCACGTAGGCGGCGGCGACGATCTCCATCGCCTCTTCCCACGACACGCGGACCATGCCGCCGCGGCCACGCTGCGACTTGTAGGCACGAGCCTTCTCCGGGTCCTCGACGACCGCGGCCCACGCGTCGACGGGATCCCCGAGGCGCTTCTTGGCCTCGCGGAACATGTCGAGCAGGACGCCGCGCACGTAGGGGTACTTGATACGGGTCGGCGAGTACTCGTACCACGAGAACGCCGCGCCACGCGGGCAGCCGCGGGGCTCGTACTCGGGCATGTCAGCGCCGGTGGTCGGGTAGTCAGTCTGCTGGGTTTCCCAGGTGATGACGCCGTCCTTGACGAAGATCTTCCACGAGCAGGAGCCCGTGCAGTTCACGCCGTGGGTGGAGCGCACGATCTTGTCGTAGCTCCAGCGGTCGCGGTAGAAGGAGTCGCCGTCGCGGCCGCCCTCGAGGAAGAGCTGGCGCGCGTCGGCGGACGCCTTGCCGCGACGCAGCCACGAGCCGAGCGCAAACAGGGTCGCGCCGGTCGCGGGCTTGACCTCGCCGCCGTAGGTCGGGAAGGTCATATCGGATTCGAGATTCGTCATGGGGTGCTCCTAAGAGTCGATTGACGAGGCGGTGGCAGGTCCGTCGGCACCACGCAGTGCCGGGTGGATCAGCCGGGGAACGGGGCGTTCTTGCGCGCGTACATGATCCAGCACAGGACCGCGCACAGGGCGCAGAAGATGGCGCAGCCCGCGAAGAAGACCGGGGCGCTGATAGCGGAAAGCGCGACGCCGACCAGGAAGGGGCCGAGGGACGCGATCGCCGCGGTGAAGCCGATGGCGCCGCCGGCCTGGCGGGCCGGCATGATCATCGGCATCTGCTTGAAGGTACCGGCGTTACCGAAGCCGGAGAACAGGAACATGGCGAGCATGAGGCCCAGGAAGATGTTGAAGTCCGTCTTGCCGGTGGGGTTGGTCAGGACCCAGGCGATGCCGCCCAGGGTGATTGTCATGCCGACGGCGGAGATGAAGGTCCAGATGGCACCGCCCATGCGGTCGCAGAAGATACCCCAGGACATGCGGATGAGCGAGCCGATGAGGGGGCCGAGGAACGCGTAGGTCGCGCCCTTGACGCCCAGGTTGAGGGTCGACTGGTCACCGAACTGGTTGTTGATCAGGAGGGCGAAGACGGCGGAGAAGCCGGAGAACAGACCGAAGGTCATGACGTAGAGGATGGTCATGTACCAGGTGTTGGGGTTGGAGAAGATGTCCAGCTGCTGCTTGA
>CABKMZ010000110.1 GCA_902373545.1 uncultured Actinomyces sp.
GGATCCCATGTCAGCAGAGATTGCAACAGGTATTACTGACGACCCCCTCGACTCGGGCTCACTGATTGACAGTGCGCGCCGCGACACGTGTGGTGCGGTCGCGTCTTTCATCGGTGCCGTGCGTAACCACGACGGGGGAGAAGGGGTGGACGCGATCGAGTATTCGGCGCATCCGTCCGCCTCGCAGATTTTGCGCGAGATCGTCGGCGAGTTCGCGGATCGGCCCGGTGTGCATTGCATCGTTGCGTGGCACCGTGTCGGACACCTCGGGATCGGCGAGGATGCGATGGTGGTGGCGGTGGCCGCCGAGCATCGCGCCCAGGCGTTCCGCGCGGTGGAGGGCATCGTCGAGGAAGTCAAGGCGAAGCTGCCGGTGTGGAAGAAGCAGGAGCTGACCGACGGTTCCCACAACTGGTCGGGCCTGTAAACGATGACGATTGGCGACCCGTACACGCGCGACGCGGCGGTCTTTGGCCGCTCGGTCGCGGTGCCGCTGCGTTGTGCGCCCGTCGCGTACGAGGCCGGGGATCCTGCGTTGGAGCGTTTCCGACGCAATTGGCTGGTGTCCGGCATTGGCGAGGCGGGTCAGGCGCGTCTGGCGGCCTCGCGTGTTCTCGTGGTGGGCGCGGGCGGCCTGGGCTCGCCCGTGCTGCTCTACCTGACGGCGGCGGGCGTGGGGACGATCGGCGTCTGCGACTCCGACGTCGTCGACACCTCGAACCTGCAGCGCCAGCTGCTGCACGGCGAGGCCGACGTGGGGATCCCGAAGCCGGATTCGGCGGTGCGTCACCTGTCTGGTCTCAATTCCATGGTGCATTTCGAGCGCTTCGGGCATGTGACGCGCGAGTGGCTGGATGAGCATGGCCGCGAGTGGGACCTGATCGTCGAGTGCACCGATAGCTTCGACGCGAAGTACCTGGTGGCTGACTACTGCGCGGATTCGGGCGTGCCCCTCGTGTGGGGCACGGTCGTACGCATGGCCTACCAGGTCAGCGTCTTCTGGTCCGCCGCGCCCGCTCCCGTCCCGGCCTTGACGTTGCGGAGCTTGCACCCGGTCCAGCCTCCCCCGGGGGCGACGCCGGCCTCGCCCGAGGTGGGCGTGCTGGGCCCGGTCGTCGGCCAGGCGGGCACGGCCATGGCGACCGAGGCCATCAAGGTGCTGGTCGGTTTCGGCGAGCCGCTTATCGGCCGCGTCCTCATGGTGGATGCGGCGACGCAGCGTACGGACGTGCTGACCTTCGCGCCGTGGGAGTGAGTGGCGTGGGGGCGGCCTTGTCGTACGGCACGGGCGTGCCCCGCGCGCAGCTGGCGGCGATGGTCGTCGGCGGTGGGGGCGGTGAGCGCCTGGGTGGCGTTTCCAAGCCTGACCTGGTGCTGGGCGGTGTGCGCCTGATCGACCGCGTGTGCGCGGCCCTGGGCGAGGTGGCTGGGGCGGGCGTGGTGGCCGTCGTTCCGCCGACCGTGCGCGTGCCTGTCGGCGTGGGGCAGACTCTTGAGGACCCGCCTGGCGGAGGTCCCCTCGCCGGGATCGACGCGGGACTGGCTGCCCTGTCCGTGGGGGCCGACACGTGGGTGGTCGTCGTGTCCGTGGACTGCCCGGGCATCGCCGAGGTCCTGCGCGGGCTCCTCCGCGATCCTGCGGGTCCGGGGTGCGACGGGCGTATCATGCGCGGCGGGGATCCCGAGCCTTTCGATCAGTACCTCATGGGCGTCTACCGCGCGGGCGCGCTGCGCCGGGTTATCGACGAGGCCGTGGCGCGGCACGGGAGCGTGCGCGGCATGGGGGTGCGCCGTGTTCTGCGCGCCCTGACGCTGGAGCGGGTGGATGTGAGCGCGGACGTGTGTCGCGACGTCGATACCCCCGAGGATCTGGCCTGGTGGGGGTCATACTTCGACCGATGATTTGTCAGTAATTCCTGAGTGGGTATAGGTTTAGAGAGTAAGTGTCAAGGCCTTTCATCCCACCCAGGTGCGCTCATGAATCTTCGTTACGGACATTGGTGTCAGCGACTCGGACTGACCATAGTGTCAGGAATCGTTGCCACTTTTCTTGCTCCAGCCGCCCTCGCGGCCCCTATTGACGAGCAGGAGGCGCAGAGCGATTCCAGCATTGCCGATTCGCAGGTGTCAAGATCCGAGGAGGAAGCCCAGAGTGGCTCTGCTGCCGTGGACCAGGCGAGTGCCCGCGACGCTGATTCTGTTGACGCGGCCACGGCCTCGTCCGAGGAGAGGGCGGAGGAAGGGGGCAGCGCCCACGTCCTGACCTTCCCCGGCGCGAGCGGACCGACGCGCATCCACTTCCTCTCGACGCAGGGGGCAGCGGATGCGATCCTCCTCGAATCGCGCGGTGTCTTCGCCATGATCGACGGCGGCGAAGGTCTCGGCGCGCCAGACGGCTCCGACCCACGCTACCCGTGGCGGGATGGAATCGAAGACCCGAGCAAGGGTGACACCGAGTGGGTCCTCGGGTATATGAGGCGCCACGGCGTCACCTCCTCGAACCTGGCGTTCTACCTGGGCACGCACGCGCACTCCGACCATATCGACAACGCCGACGACATTATCTACGAGTTTCACCCACAGGTAATCCTGACTCCCGAATACTCCGACGAGTGGATCACGGACAAGTCACGCCTATGGGACAACCAGTGGTGCTATGACAACATGATGACCGCCGCGCGATGGGCGGCATCCGCGTACGGCGCGACCGTCATGCAGCACGTCAACGACGACGATACGCACATCCAGCTCGGCGACATGGACGTCCAGCTGATCCCCGTGGACCCGGACGAAAACTACAAGAAAGTCGGCGTGCGCGACGCGAACCTGATCGCCTACACGGCGAAAGTGAGCGCGTTTGGAAGCTCTGCGTACCTGGCGGCGGACCTTGAGGCGCGGGGCGGTTACGAGGATCGCATCGCCCCCATTGTCGGGCACGTCGACCTGCTGAAAGCCGGGCACCATGGAATGGCGAGCTCGAACTTCCCTGCGTTCATGGAGGCGCTCAGTCCCTCGATGATCGTCCAGACGGGCCCGAAGTGGTTTGCTCCCGACAGCCTCACGGACAGCGTTATTCATGGGGATGCGTCGTGGGCGCCAACCCTGGATCTATGGTCGGCGGGTTCCATCCCCGCTGTCGTCGCTACCTTCACCACCTCCTCGGGCATTTCCTATAACGATCTCTCGGCCGCGTCCTGGGGGCACGAATATGGCGGGGTTGCTCCGCGGGCCTGGTGGTTCAAGGGAGCGCGCCCATCGGCGACGACCGGATGGTGGCAAGGGCGCTCAGGCTACTGGTACTACTTCGCGGGCAAGCCCTCCGCCGAGGCCTCGGCGTGGGTATATGACCGCGGATCCTGGTACTGGATGGGGGCCAGTGGTGCGATGGCGACCTCCGAGTGGGTGAACGACGGGACGGGCTGGTACTACGTCGACGCATCCGGGCGTCTCGCCGGAAACGGTTGGATGTGGGAGTCCGGCTCCTGGTACTACCTGACCGGCGGGCGTATGACTGAGGGGTGGTTGCTTGATCGCGGCACCTGGTACTACATGGATTCCCGCACGGGCGCGATGCGCACGGGCTGGGTCCAGGTCGATGATCGCTGGTACTACTTCGAGCCTTCCGGTGCCATGGTCACCGGGTGGTTGCGTAGCGATGGGGCCTGGTACTACCTATCCGGCAGTGGCGCGATGGTGGCGGGCTGGCTGCTTGATCATGGCACCTGGTACCACCTCTCCGAGGGTGGTGCGATGAATACCGGATGGTATCGGGATGCTTCCTCCTGGTATTTCTTGTCTGACTCGGGTGCCATGCGGACCGGCTGGTTGAACTCAGGAGGCAGCTGGTACTACATGAGCGGAAACGGTGCGATGAGCACCGGCTGGGTCAATGATCGTGGCGCCTGGTACTACATGGATTCCACCGGCGTCATGGTGACCGGCACGGTGTCAATCGACGGGCGTTCCTCGTTGTTCTCGTCCTCGGGCCGATGGGTTGGTTACGCCTCCTGAACGTGGTGGTGCCTGCGGGGCGCGTCGTCTGGTGGTGCTGTCATCGGATGCCGTGTTGCCCCCTGACGTGGGACGACTGACGTGAGTCGGGCGTGTGGGTGGCAGGCTCAGTGGAGCCTTCGTCGCGTCTCCCCGTGCCGTCGGGATGGCTGACCGGCCTGTTAGAGAGCGGCGCCATTGCGCGCTTGTGGCGGTGTCATCTGGGCTTTCGCGGGCTATTTGACAAAATGGAGTCATTCTCGTAAAACGCTGCATACTAGGCTGTTTGATAACTTGACACACTTTATGATTTGTCGGTAACGTGTGTGCGGGTGTAGATTGACGTGGTCAGCTTTTAGTCGAAACATGTCTTCAAGGTGTGCACGTGAACAGTTATCACGGCAAAGTACTGCGTTATATCGGTATGACCGTCCTGTCAGGACTCGTCGCGGCAAGCCTTGCCCCGGCCTCGTTCGCGGCCCCCAGCGACTCTCAGGAAACGAATACCGAAACCCAGGTCAGCGCCACGGTCCTCTCCTATCCCGGAACAAACGGCCCGACCCGCATCCACATCATCACCACGACGGGCACAGCAGACGCGATCCTCCTTGAATCGCGCGGCGTCTTCGGCATGATTGACGGCGGCGAAGGCGTCGGCGCGCCCGACGGCTCCGACCCCCGCTACCCCCTGCGCCCCGGGATCACCCCCGCCGAGCGCGGCGACACCGACTGGGTCCTGACCTACATGCGCGACCACGGCGTCACCTCCTCCAACCTCGCGTTCTACCTGGGCACGCACGCCCACTCCGACCACATCGACAACGCTGACGACATCATCCGCACCTTCCGGCCCAAGGCCATCTTCAGCCCCGAATACTCCGACAAGTGGATCACGAACCCGAACGGACTGTGGGACAACCAGTGGGTCTACGACAACATGATCAACGCCGCCACGTGGGCCCGGAAGACTTACGGCGCGCAGCTCATCCAGCACGTCGACGGCTACAACACGCACGTGCAGCTGGGTGACATGGACGTCCAGATCATCCCCTTCGACCCCGAGGAGACCTACAAGAAGAAGGGAACCACGGACGCTAACCTCATGGGGTGGGGCGCCAAAGTCACCGCCTTCGGGCACAGTGCCTTCCTGGCCGCCGACCTCATGGACACCGAGGCCGACTGGGTAACCCACAACGGATTCGAGGCGCGCGTCGCCTCCGCCGTCGGCCACGTCGACCTGCTCAAAGCGGGCCACCACGGCCAGCGCAGCTCCAACTTCGAACCCTTCATGGCGGCCCTGAGCCCCTCCATGATCGTGCAAACCGGCTCCGAAACCCTCAGCCCCGATCGCCTCACCACCGACGTCATCCACGGCTCCGACCTGTGGGTCCCCATGGAAGAACTGTGGGAAAGGGGCCGCATCCCCTCCCTCATCACCACCTTCGCCCCCTCCGGCATCACCACCAACGACCTGACAAGCGCCTCCTGGGGCCACGAATACGACGGCGAAACCCCGCGCGCCTGGTGGTTCCAGGCCGGACGCCCCGCCGCCACGACCGGCTGGTGGCACGCCCCCTCCCACTCCTGGTACTACTTCGCGGGCAAGCCCAGCGCCGAGGCCTCAGCCTGGGTCAGCGACGGCGGGCACTGGTTCCGGGTGGACGAGACCGGCGCCATGATCTCGTCTACCTGGTTCAGTAGCGGCGGCCAGTGGTACTGGCTGGGCGCGAGCGGCGCCATGGCCACCTCAGGGTGGATCAACGACGGCACAGCATGGTACTACCTCGACGCCGACGGCCACCCCTCGGGCAACGGGTGGACCCGCATCGACGGCTCCTGGTACTACCTGAGCGCAGGCCGCGCCGCGACCGGGTGGGTGTCCAGCGGCGGGACCTGGTACTACATGGACCCCGCCAGCGCAGCCATGGCCTCGGGCTGGATCCGAGTGGGCGGCTCCTGGTACCACCTGGCCCCCTCCGGCGCGCTGAGCACCGGCTGGCTGCGCGACGGCGGCGCCTGGTACTACATGGACCCCGCCAGTGGAGCCATGGCCACGGGAGCCCGGAACATCGACGGGCGGCG
>CABKMZ010000111.1 GCA_902373545.1 uncultured Actinomyces sp.
GCTTCCTGCTTGAAAATCACCTTAAAGATGGGGAAGAACACCCAGAAGGAGATGGTGGCGTTGATGATCATCGTGACGACGTCGGCGACAGTTTCGCCGCCCCCGCCCACCGACATCGAACCGGCCGAGTAGTCGAAGAGGAAGACCGTGTGGCCGTTGGAGACGCCGACGGGCAGGAACTGGAAGGCCGTGTCAAGGAGACTCGTGTGCGCGAACACTGCATTAAACGCCGGCATAAGGGCGACCTGGAGAACGGTGATGCCGTTGGAGAGGATGAAGAAGACGATGAACTGGGCGGCCGTGGTGTGCTTGTCTTCAAGGCGATCCACCAGCGCTTGAGAGCCTGCATGAGTTGTCCTTTACATCAGTGTGTTGAACGAGGCCGGGGCCGGTTCATCGGGTCTGGTCGAGTTCGCGCTGGGTCGCCTTGTTGGCGCGGGCGTTGGAGATAAAGCCGAGGGCGGCGCGGGTGAGTCCTCGCAGGGGGCGCCCGTTGACGGCCAGGAGGATCGCGGCCACCATGTCGGGGCTTGCCGCGCCGTTGCTCATCTTCGCGATGGCACGGAAAGGCATGTTGAGGACGAAGAGAATGTTGAGGTCCGGGATTCCCTTCGCGTCCGCCTTCGCTTTGAGGGCGTGGAGCCCCCGTCCGGCGACTCGGGCGAGCCAGGTCTTGGCGCGCGTCATCTCGGACAACGGGTCAGCTGCCGACAGGTCGTCCGCGGGGTGAGCGGTTGGGATTGTCCGTCCCAGCAGGACGGCGAACTCGCCGATGGTGACGTGCGCGACGTCGGCGCTCAGGTAGTGACCGAGGGCCGGGTCGATCGGCGAAGGCGTGGTGCCGTCGACCTCGAGGGTGGCACTCAGCGGCGTGTCGGTCGCGTTGCGTCCCACGTGGACCGTCCAGGTTCCTGCCTCGGTCTCCCACGCGCCGCGCGAGGTCTCCCAGTGACGGAAGGTGTAGCGGTCGAAGGGAATCGTCACGCTCACTGATGCTCCGGCAGCCACCTCGACCTTGGCAAAGCCCTTGAGCTCGCGGGCAGGACCGAACACGCCGCCGGGTGCGCTCACGTAGAGCTGGACGACCTCGGCACCGTCACGCGTGGAGGTGTTGGTGAGTGTGAGGGTCGCCCCCTCCTCGTTCACAGCGAGGTCGGAGTATTCGAAGCTCGAGTATGACAGGCCATAGCCGAAGGGGAAGGCCACGTCGATGCCCGCGGTCGTGAAGTAGCGGTAGCCGACGAACGGGCCTTCGCGGTAGTACGAGAGCGGTCCGGTGGCCGGGTACCAGGCGGCGGTCGGGTGGTCCTCGTAGGAGAGCGCGTATGTTTCGGCGAGTCGTCCCGACGGATTGACGGCGCCGCTCAGGACGTCGAGCATGGCCCCGGCGCCTCCCTGGCCGGTCAGGTAGCCGTTGACGAGCGCAGGGACGGCGGGCGCCCACGGCATCTCAACGCTGGCTCCGCCGGTCAGGACGACGACGGTGCGCGGATTCGCTGCGACGACTGCCTCGATAAGCCGATCCTGGCCCTCGGGCAGGCGCATGTGGGGGCGGTCCAGGCCTTCGGATTCGGCCAGCTCGTCGAGACCCACGTAGACGAGCGCCACGTCGGCTAGCGCGGCGAGAGCCACGGCCTCGGCGATGAGAGCGTCACTCGTACCGCCGTGGCGCTCATACCCGCTCGCATATCCGGCACAGACGAGGCCTCGGGAGGCCCCTCCCCCGGCTTCGAGGAGCTCACGCGGCGATTCGACGCGCGTGGGGTTGACCTGTGAGGAGCCGGATCCCTGGAAGCGGGGCGTGTCGGCCAGATCGCCGATGAGGGCAACACTGGTCCCGGCGCTCAGGGGCAGGAGATCGTTCTCATTGCGCAGAAGCGTGATCGCCTCGGCGGCGATGCGCGTGGCAAGCGTATGGTGCCCGTCGAGGTCGTAGGGCGTGGGCGCGGGCAGCCCGGCGGCGGCCGCGGCGACGGTGAGGACCTCCTGGGCGCGCGCGTAGACGTCGGCCGCGTCCAATTGTCCAGCCTCGACGGCCGCGACGATCTGTCGGGCACCCGCCAGGCCGGGCGCGGGCATCTCGAGGCTGCCGCCGGCTCGCGCGGCCGCGACAGCGCTGTTCGAACCGCCCCAGTCGGAGACGACCATGCCGTCGAAGCCCCACTCGGTGCGCAGGATGTCAGTCAGCAGGTGCTTGTTTTCGTGCGCGTAAGTACCGTTGACGAGGTTGTAGGAGCTCATGATCGCCCGCGGCCGCGCGGTGCGGCACACGATCTCAAAGCCGGTCAGGTAGATCTCGCGCATCGTGCGTTCGTCGACGATAGAGTCCGAGGCCATGCGGCGCAGCTCCTGGGAGTTGACGGCGAAGTGCTTG
Source organism: uncultured Actinomyces sp. (assembly GCA_902373545.1). Taxonomy (GTDB): domain Bacteria; phylum Actinomycetota; class Actinomycetes; order Actinomycetales; family Actinomycetaceae; genus Pauljensenia. Next base: position 2,375 of record CABKMZ010000111.1, read on the forward strand.
GGGCACGCGGCCGTTCCCGTGGTCTGGATGCCGTCGACGAGTCCGGCGGCCATGGTGCCTGCCAGGATCGGATCTTCGGAGAAGTACTCGAAGTTGCGTCCGCACAGGGGCGAGCGCTTGATGTTGAGGCCGGGGCCGAGGAGGACGTCGACGCCGAGGCTGCGGGCCTCCAGCCCCAGCGCCTCGCCCATGTCGCGCGTGAGCTCGGGGTTCCAGGTGGCCGCGAGCGCGGAGGCCGTCGGGAAGCAGGTCGCCTTTTCGGACTGGGCGATGCCCAGGTGATCGGCGTCCCCGAGCTGGCGGCGCACGCCGTGCGGGCCGTCGCTCATGACGAAGGAGGGGACATTTGCCGCGGGGATCGCGCGGGAGTCCCAGGCGCTGGCTCCTGAGAGGAGGGCTGCTGCCTGTAGGAGGGTGAGGTCGGTGGCGTCCGTCAGTGCCGGGTGTTCCATCGTCGTGAACTGCCTTTCGTGCTCCGTCGCGTGTATCGTCGATGGTTCCAGTATGGGCCACGGGCACTCCTGTCAATCGACCGTGCGCATGATTTGTCGTTTCGGGGGTGTGTTTTGTGCTCCTGCCCTGCTCGGCCCTGGTTACCATGGCTTCATGAGTGTTCACGCTGGGATCTGCGCTGCGGAAGCTGCGAACGCCGCTCCTCGCGCTGTTTTTGTTGACGTTGATGGGACGCTGTGCGATTCGCGCCAGCGCGTGCCCGCCTCCGCTGCGTCCGCGCTGGCCCGGGCCAAGGAGCGTGGTCATCGCCTGTTCATCTGCACGGGGCGTTCGGCCCCGGAGGTCTACCCGCGTTTTTTCGACCTGGGTTTTGAGGGCATCGTCGGGGGTGCGGGCGGGTACGCCGCGGTGGGCTCCACCGTGCTGCTCGACGAGCGTATGCCCGCTGAGCACGTTCAGGCTCTGACCCGCATGTGGGAGGAGCTGGATGCCTTCTACGTGTGGCAGGGCCCCGACCAGATGGGCCCCTCGCGCGGCTACCTGGACTTTTTCGTGCCCCGCGCGGGCGAGAACCCGCAGGACTGGGTCGAGTACGGGGAGTCGGTGACCCCCTTCGTCGTCGATATCGAGGGCGGCTCGTTCACGAAGGTGACGGCCTACGTGCGACCGGAGAACGCATCGATGGAGCGCATTAGTGCGGCACTGCCCGACGGCTACCGGGCCATCATCGGGTCGGTGGGCGCGGCCGGGTATGTCCCGTTCGAGGTCCTCCCGACACGCCTGTCGAAGGCAGTGGGCATCGAGGCCGTGTGCGAGTACCTGGGAATCCCTCTGTCGCGTTCCGTGGCCATCGGTGACTCCAACAACGACGTCGAGGCCGTGGCTCGCGCCGGGGTCGGTATCAGTATCGGGGATGGCTGCGAGGCCCTCGTCGAGGTGGCCGACATCGTCGCCCCTGCGGTTGGCGACGACGGCTTTGCATGGGCCCTGGCCGCCGCCGGACTCATCGACGAGGCGCCCAACCCGGCCTAGGCCTCGGCGATCGTGCATGTTGCCTGCTGCCTCCGCGTGGCTCCACCACCCCCTCACTCGTAACTCCGCCTTCATGCACCTGTGGGCGGGCCAGACCGCCGCGCAGGTCGGCTTTCAGGTCGGAAGCCTGGCCACCTCGGCGATCGCGATCACGTTCCTGCACGCCAGCGAAACTCAGATCGGCGTCCTCTCGGCGCTGCAGACCGTGGCGTTCCTTCTCGTCGGCCTGCCCGCGGGGGCGTGGGTGGACGGATGGGGCAAGCGCCAGGTCATGATCGCCGCCGACGTGGCGCGCATCGGCGCCCTTGTCTCAATCCCAGTGGCATACAGCCTGGCTACCCTGACACTCACCCACCTGATGATCGTCTCGGCGCTGCTAGGCCTGTGCACCGTCTTCTTCGACGTCGCCTACCAGTCCTACGTGCCGATCATCGCGTCCAAACGCTATATCGGCGCGGCCAACGGGCGCCTCGAAGCCTCCTACCAGGTGGGACACGCGGGCGGACCGGGCCTGGGCGGATGGCTCCTCGGATTCGTCGCCCCTCCCCTGGTCTACCTGCTCACCGCCCTGACCTACGCGCTGTCCACCTGGGCCATCTGGCGCATCCGCGCCCCCGAGCCCGCGCCCACGCGCACCGGAGCCACGCTCCTCGCACAGATCCATGAGGGTCTGACCTTCGTACGAGGCCAACGCTTGCTCTTCCCTCTCTTCTCCTGCATCGCGGCCGCCGCCTTCGCGGGCGCGGGCATCCAGGTGCTCCTGCCGATCCTCGTCCTGCGTACGCTGGGCATGAGCGCCACCCAGCTCGGCGTGCTGCTCAGCGCCGGGGCTCTCGGCGGGATCCTCGGTGCCCTCACGCGCTCGGCATGGATCGCCCACCTGGGTATCGGGCGCACCATCGTGGCCACCAACATCCTCGGCGTCGCCATCCTCGCGTTCCAGCCCGCCGCCATCCACATCCCCGCCTGGGCGACGTGGGTCATCGCAGCCTCCGGCATCATCTCCTCCTACTTCCTCACCGTCTACAACGTCACCCAAATGAGCCTGCGCCAAGAGATCTGCCCGCCCCACATGCTCGGGCGCATGAACGCCATCTTCCGCTTCGCCGTGTGGGGCGTCATGCCACTGGGTTCCCTAGCCTCGGGCGTCGTCGCGGCGCGTGTGGGCGTCGAAGCCGCCATGTACGCATTCATCGCCCTGGCGATTGGCGCTGGCATCGCCATGGCCTTCACGCCGGCCGCCCGTCTCCCGGGTGCCAGCGCCGACTTCGCCGTCCCATAATGTGACGCGCTCGCTGGCCTGTGGCGTGCCAACGCCCCGCCCTCCGCGATACCATAAGTGTGAGGAAAAACGCATGAGCCAAGGAGGCCACCATGAGCACCGCAACGTCCATCGTCGAGGCCCTAGGCGGTTGGGACAACATCTCCAATCTCGAAGCCTGCATCACGCGCATCCGCCTGGACGCGGCCAACACCGACCTCATTGACGAGGCCAAGCTGCGCGCCGCAGGAGCCTTCGACGTCGTCATCGTGGGAGACGCCGTCCAGGTCGTCATGGGCCCCGACTCCGAGGACCTCGTCGACGAGATGCTCGCCAGCCGGTGACGCTCGTCGTCCGCGCGCCCTTCACCGCACACGTCACGCCCCTGTCTGAGGTACCCGACCCCGTTTTCGCCAGCGGCGTTGTCGGTGGCGGCTGCGCGCTCCTCCCGCTGGTCGCCACGGAGTGCTTGACCGTGCACGCGCCCGTCAACGGCGTCGTCACCAAGCTCAAACCCCACGCCGCGATCGTGACATCCACGAGCGGGGTGTCCATCCTCATCCACCTGGGCATCGACACCGTCAGCCTGCACGGCTTGGGTTTTGCCGCCCTCGTCCAGGAAGGCGACGTCGTCGCTGCGGGCGACCCACTCATCCACTGGGACCTGACCCCCGTGCGCGACGCGGGGCTCTCACCGTGCGTGCCCCTCATCGCTGTCAGCCCGCCGGGCACCGCCGTCAGCCTCGAGGCGCCCCCCGGGCAGGTGCCGGTACTGAGCCCGCTCTTCACGGCCTCGGCCCCCGCGTAAGCCGACACTGCCCGCTACCGCCGGTAGCGGCCACCAACACGGAAAACCCCGCAGCCCATTGAACTGCGCCCCGAAACTTGGACGCTTTTAATGGTAGCCGTTATGCGGCTTC
>CABKMZ010000112.1 GCA_902373545.1 uncultured Actinomyces sp.
ATCGGCAGCAGCCTGCGCGCCTGGGACGGGGAGACGTGGGGGAGGGGGCGCAGCGCGGGCGCGGATAGGACGGTGCCGCGCAGCCGTGTCGGATCGAGGATCGTGGAGGCGGCCGCGATGAGGCCACCCATTGAGTGTCCGAACAGGAACAGGTCGGGGGTGCGCGCGTGGGCGAGGGTCGCCCGGCGCGCGTCGCCGAAGTCGCGGATGAGGGTGCCCACGTCCACGCGGGCGCGGGGACCCTCGGAGGTCCCGTGGCCCGCGTGGTCGTAGAACGCGACGTCGTATCCGGCGCGGGTGAGCGCGGAGCGCAGGTGGGCGTAGCGTCCCGAGTGCTCGGCGTACCCGTGGGAGAGGAGGACGGTTCCGAAGGGTGTCTCCTCGCCTGTCCGTTCGAACGTGACGTGCATCAGGCGAAGAGCTCCTGCACTCGGGTGATGCCCTCGACGAGGTCGTCGTCGGCCAGGGCGTAGGAGAAGCGCAGGAAGCCGGAGGGGCCGAAGGCCTCGCCGGGCACGGCCGCGACCTCAACCTCGTCGAGGATCAGGTCCGCGAGCTCGCCCGACGTGTTGGCGACGCGGCCGCGGATGTCGCGACCCAGCAGCCGCTCGACGGAGGGGTAGACGTAGAACGCGCCCTTCGGGGTGGGAACGTCGAAGCCGTCGATCTGGCGTAGCATGTCAACGATCGTGCGGCGGCGGCGGTCGAAGGCGACGCGCATCTCGTCCACGGCGTCCAGGGAGCCGGACACGGCGGCGCGCGCGGCCTCCTGGGCGATGTTGTTGACGTTGGAGGTCAGGTGCGACTGGAAGGACAGCGCGGCCTTGATGACGTCGGAGGGGCCGATCATCCAGCCCACTCGCCAGCCGGTCATCGCGTAGGTCTTGGCCACGCCGTTGAGGATCACGGACTGGTCGGCCAGCTCGGGGACGAGCTTGACGATGTGCGCGGTCTGCGCGTCCTCGTAGAGCAGGTGCTCGTAGATCTCATCCGAAATGACCCAGATGCCGTGCTCGAGCGCCCACTGGCCGATCGCGGTCAGCTCCTCGGGCGTGTAGACGCTGCCCGTCGGGTTCGACGGCGAGCACATGAGCAGCACCTTCGCGCGAGGGGTGCGCGCGGCCTCGAGCTGCTCGACGGTCACCTTGTAGTCCTGGTCGGCACCCGCGAATACCTCGACGGGGGTCGCGCCGGCGAGCTTGACGACCTCGGGGTAGGTGGTCCAGTAGGGGGTCGGCAGGATCGCCTCGTCGCCGGGGCCGAGCAGCGCGCCGAAAGCCTGGAAGACGGCCTGCTTGCCGCCGTTGGTGACGACGATGTCGGCGGGGGAGACCTCGTAGCCGGAGTCGCGCAGGGTCTTTTCCGCGATGGCCTCGCGCAGCGCCGGCAGGCCGGCGGCGGGCGTGTAGCGGTGCATCGCGGGGTTGCGCGCGGCCTTCACGGCGGCCTCGACAATGTAGTCGGGCGTGGCGAAGTCGGGTTCGCCAGCGCCGAAGCCGATCACGGGGCGGCCGGCGGCCTTGAGGGCCTTAGCCTTCGCGTCCACGGCCAAGGTCGCGGACGGCGTGATGGCGTTGAAACGATCAGAGACACGGGTGCGAGGTGTATTGGTCACCCCTCCATGGTCCCACGTCGCGCGCCCGCGCGGGTTTTCGCCCCCGCAATGCGCACGTGGGCTACCTCTCATTTACGAGGCCTTGGTTGAGATTCCGGGGTTTGTATGGAGATGGGGTCGCACTCGGTTGGACAAAGTCGCAGGGTATCCACTAATGTTTCTCAGGCAGGTTTTCCTGCGTAGGGCAGTGGCGCAATTGGTAGCGCACCGGTCTCCAAAACCGGCGGTTGTGGGTTCGAGTCCCGCCTGCCCTGCGGATAAGGCTTATATTTTCGCAGGAGGATTCCCATGGCCGCAGAAAAAGCCTCGGACGTCGAATCCTCGCGCCGAGATCGTACGAAGACGAGCGCAACGCGCAAGCGTGATGACGCAGTCAAGGATCAGAAGAAGAAGCCTGGTTTCTTCGCGGGCATCTTCCTCTTCATCAAGCAGGTCATCGACGAGATGAAGAAGGTGACCTACCCCACCGCTTCGGAAACCTGGACGTACTTCGTTGTCGTCGTTGTGTTTGTCGCCGCAATCATGCTTTTCGCTGGCCTACTCGACTTCGGATTCGGTAAGCTAAGCGCATTGATCTTCGGCTGAGACCGACGAACCCGCCCGCAGGAACCTGCAGGCGGGTTTCTTTCACGGTCCGGCCCCATTTCCAGGAGGAATAGTCGTGAGTGACGACAAGTACACCGAAGACCTGACCGTCGAAACCGAGCTGGATGCCGCCGCGGCGCCCGCCGAAGAGACCGCCGCCGACGCCCCCGCTGAGGGTGAGGCTCCTGAGCAGGAGGCCTCCCAGGACGAGGCCGCCGAGGATGGCGCCCCCGAAGAAGCAGCCCCGGCCTCGCCGGAAGAGGAAGCGATCGCCAAGCTGCGCCGCAAGCTCTACATGTCCCCCGGCGACTGGTACGTCATCCACACCTACTCCGGCCACGAGCGCAAGGTGAAGGCGAACCTCGAGCAGCGCATCACCACGCAGAACATGGAAGACTACATCTTCGCCGTCGAGGTCCCGGACGAGTACGTCATGGAGTACCGCGGCAACGCGAAGAAGCGCGTGCGCCACGTGCGCATCCCCGGCTACGCGATCGTCTGCATGGACTTCAACGAGGCCTCCTACCGCGTCGTGAAGGAAACCCCCGCCGTCACCGGCTTCGTGGGCGACCAGCACAACCCGGTGCCGCTGTCCATCGACGAGGTTGTTATGCTCCTGACGCCCAACGTCCTCGAGGAAGCTGCCGAGGCCGCCAAGGATCAGCCCGCGCCCGTGCAGGCCGTCCAGACCCAGTTCGAGGTCGGCGAGATCGTCACCGTCGCCGACGGCCCCTTCGAGACCATGTCGGCCACGATCTCCGAGATTATGCCCGAAACCCAGAAGCTCAAGGTGCTCGTCACCATCTTCGAGCGCGAAACGCCGCTCGAGCTCGGCTTCGACCAGGTGGAGAAGCTCGAGCAGTGATGTCACCCACCCGGACTTGGGAACGAGGCCGGGTTGGAGTTATCATGCATATTTGTGTGCGTTGGGTGCACTGTGCCCACTGAGCCCCAGTGGGTCCGCCCCTGACGCTCCGCCCTGGTCGGCATCCGTCGGCCAGAACTTCAGTAGAAAGACCCGCATTCATGGCAAAGAAGAAGAAGGTCACCGGCCTGATCAAGCTTCAGATCGCGGCCGGTGCAGCCACCCCTGCACCCCCCGTCGGCCCCGCACTGGGCCAGCACGGTGTGAACATCGTCGAGTTCACCAAGGCGTACAACGCGGCCACCGAATCGCAGCGCGGAAACATCATCCCCGTTGAGATCACCGTCTACGAGGACCGTACTTTCACGTTCGTCCTCAAGACCCCGCCCGCCGCTCAGCTCATCAAGAAGGCTGCTGGCGTCCAGAAGGGTTCCGGCACCCCGAACACCGCCAAGGTTGGTTCGATCACCATGGCTCAGGCTCGCGAGATCGGCGAGGCCAAGATGGCCGACCTGAACGCGAACGACATCGAGGCCGCCGCCAAGATCATCGCCGGCACCGCCCGTTCCATGGGCATCACGGTCGAGGACTGACACCAACCAACCCCCCCCGTGGTAGGGCAGGCGCTGCCCGACACCCACGACTGCAAGGAGAAGAAGCAGAATGACCAAGCGCTCCAAGAGCTACCGCGCAGCGGCCGAGAAGGTCCACGCGGACGTGCTGTACACCCCCTTCGAGGCCATGAAGCTGGCCAAGGAGACCGCCGTCACCAAGTTTGACTCGACCGTTGAGGTCGTCTTCCGACTTGGTGTCGACCCCCGCAAGGCGGACCAGATGGTCCGTGGCACCGTTTCCCTGCCGCACGGCACCGGCAAGACCGCCCGGGTCTTGGTCTTCGCCGTTGGTCCGCGCGCTCAGGAAGCGATCGACGCAGGCGCCGACGAGGTCGGCGGCGACGAGCTCATCGAGAAGGTTGCCAAGGGCTACACCGACTTCGATGTCGCCGTTGCTACCCCCGACCTGATGGGCAAGGTTGGCCGCCTCGGCCGTATCCTCGGCCCCCGTGGCCTCATGCCGAACCCCAAGACCGGCACCGTGACCATGGACGTCGCCAAGGCTGTCAAGGAGATCAAGGGCGGCCGTATCGAGTTCCGCGTCGACAAGCACGCCAACCTGGCGTTCATCGTCGGCAAGGCCTCCTTCACCGCCGAGCAGCTGACCGAGAACTACGCCTCCGTCCTGGACGAGGTGCTGCGTCTCAAGCCGACATCCGCCAAGGGCCGCTACCTGCTCAAGGGCGCCGTCGCCACGACGATGGGCCCCGGCATCCCCCTGGATGTCACCAAGGTCAAGGACCTCATCGAGAAGTGAGCCACGCTCGCTGACGAAGCGATCCGGGTCCCCGCGCAGCCAAGCTGCGCGGGGACCCGCTTGTTGTCGCGGCGCGGGGGTGTGTGGGGCGCGCGATCAATTAGGGACGTAGGTCACAACATATAAGGTGAGGATAGTGTAGCCTTAATTCGCTTGTATCAACCTATATTCGACAAGGGTCGCAACATGTCTCAGGTTACGGGTTCGGGCGTCACAAAGGCGCGCTCGGCCGTCACGATCGGTGCTTTCACCGCCGTCTACTTTGTCCTCATGTGGTGCTCGGCGATGCTCGGCTTCTTCGGGCCGGCGTTCATGTTCGTCGGCGGGATTGTTGGCCTCCTCCTGAACGGGCCGGTCATCATGCTCATGCTGGTGCGTTCGCGCATGTTTGGGACGATGACGATCATGGCGGGCATCGTCGCCTTCTTCATGGTCGTGACAGGGCATGCGTGGGTGACCGTACCGGTCGCCCTCGTTCTCGGTTTCCTGGCTGACCTTATCGCCCACAGTGGCGGCTATCTTAGTGCCCCTCGAAACATTGCAGCATACATGCTGTTTTCCCTGTGGGGGATTGGCCCGCTTGCTCCGATTTTCTTTGCTCCCGACTCCTACTACGCGGATGTCGCGTCCCAGATGGGCCAGGACTACGCGGATGGTATGCGTGCCCTCTTTAGCCCCGCGGTCATCAGCGTGTGGGTGGTTGTTACGATGATCGTCGCGTGCCTCGGCGGGCTTATTGGTCGTTTCTTGCTGCGCAAGCACTTCGCGAAGGCTGGCGTTGCCTGAGATCTCGCTCGCCGAGGACGCCCCAGGCCAGTTAGTGAGCAGGCTGGATCCGCGCACCAAGCTTCTTGCCCTCCTCGTCCTCAACGCGTTTGTCATGCGCGCGAGCCCCACGTCCACGCTGCTGGCGGTGCAGCTGCTCGCGGTGCTTGCCCTCCTGTGGGAGGTGGGTGGCGCCACCGCGGCGCGCACCGGGCTTGGGTGCCTCGTCTGCGACGCGTTTAGCCTCGGCTCGCCCCTCCTCGTCGCGTGGCTCGAGGGCATGGGGGCGCCGCGTGGCGCGGTGCTCGTGATCGGCACGTGCAGTGCGATCCTGTACTGGTTTGCGCGGTTCTTCGCGGGATTCGGCATCGCGCTTTACGTGTACCGCACGACGAGAGTTGGCCAGATGAAGGCAGCCCTGCGTGCCGTTCACCTGCCGCGGGTGTTCGTCGACGCCCTCGTTGTCGCGTTCCGTGTCCTCCCGACCGTGGCAGCCGAGGCGGTCGCCATCCGTGAGGCCATGGAGATGCGCGGGGTCGACCTCGGGGTACGCGGAGTTGTCCGCCACCCCCTCGTGATCGCCGAGCGCTTCCTGGTCCCGCTGCTGTCCTCCATCGCGCGCGTGGCCGACGACCTGG
>CABKMZ010000113.1 GCA_902373545.1 uncultured Actinomyces sp.
GGCGGGCCTCGCGGGCTGGGTCTGCGGGAGGCAGGTCCAGGCGCGCCTTGATGTGTCCGACGCGCTGCGTGCAGCGAAAACGCTCAGCCAAAATATGAACCAGGGCCGCATCAATGTTGTCGATCGTGACACGCGCCTGCGCAAGCTCAGCGGGTACGCCGCTCACTCCGCGGTCCGCCGACGCGGACACAACGGCCTCGTCACGCTCTGCCATGACTTCCTCCCCTATCGTTTCGACTGAGCCTCAGTGTAGCGGGAGGGTTCAGGCGCTGCGTTTGCCTTCCGAGGAGCGTTCGGGGTACAGCTCGGCCTCGCCGAGCCCCTCGACCAGGTCGCGCGTGACGAGCACGCGGGCGACGTCGTCGCGGCTGGGCAGATCGAACATGAGGTCCGAGAGGGTTTGTTCCATGATCGAAGACAGGCCTCGGGCGCCGGTCTTGCGCTCGTTCGCGAGCGCGGCAATCGCCAGCAGCGCCTCGTGCGTGAATTCCAGGTCCATGTCGTCAAGCTCGAAGAGGTGCTGATACTGGCGCACCAGCGAGTTCGACGGCTCGGTGAGGACGCGCACCAGGTCCTCCTCCGTGAGTTCCTTCGTGGAAGTCAGGATGGGCAGACGGCCGATGAACTCGGGGATCATGCCGAACTTGTGCAGGTCCTCGGCGCTGACGGCTTCGTAGAGGTCGCCCATCTCCGAGGCGCTCTTGAGCTCGGAGCCAAAGCCCGTGGAGCGTCGACCCAGGCGGGCTTTGACGATGTCTTCGATGCCGGCGAAAGCGCCAGCCGCAATGAACAGGATGCCGGAGGTGTCGATCTCCAGGAACTGCTGATGGGGGTGCTTGCGTCCGCCCGTGGGAGGAACGGAGGCGACCGTGCCCTCGATGATCTTCAGGAGAGCCTGCTGCACACCCTCGCCCGACACGTCGCGTGTGATGGAGGCATTCTCGGCCTTGCGGCCGATCTTGTCGATCTCGTCGACGTAGATGATGCCCTTCTCGGCCTTCTTGATGTCGCCGTCGGCCTCCTGGATGAGGCGCAGGAGGATGTTCTCCACGTCCTCGCCCACGTAGCCGGCCTCAGTCAGGGCAGTCGCGTCCACGATCGCGAAAGGCACGTCGAGGAGACGGGCGAGGCAGCGCGCCAGGTGGGTCTTGCCCGTGCCCGTGGGACCCAGGAGCAAGATGTTGGACTTGGTACCCAACATGTCTTCCGCGTTGCCAGCTTCGCGCGAACGAATACGCTTGTAGTGGTTATACACGGCCACGGACAGCGCACGCTTGGCCCGATCCTGACCGATCACCCAAGTATTGAGGAATTCGTTAATTTCGCGCGGCTTTGGCAGCGGCGTCGCAGACGAGGAGGACTGCTGCGAACCGAGTTCCTCCTCGATGATCTCGTTGCACAGCTCAATGCACTCGTCGCAGATATATGCGCCGGAGCCGCCAATGAGCTTACGTACCTGCTTCTGGCTCTTCCCGCAGAAAGAGCACTTGAGCAGTTCCGCGCCATCAGTCAGACGAGCCACGAGACCTCCAAGGTGTTGAACGTTTTGCCATTCGGTCGGATGTGCTTTCGCACTTACTAGCAAATAACGTAGTGCACGCGAGGGTTATTCCCGCTTAGCCACGCCTATTGTTATGAAAAGTTCACCTGTAGCCGACAATTGTCAGCGCGATAACCGTCTGACCAGGCAAATAGCAACGAGGCCGTGGCACCCACCACGCATGTGCGCGCGGGGCAGCCACGGCCTCGTCGATGACGAGAACGTCACAGAGCCTTACGAGTCTCCAGCACCTGGTCGATCAGGCCGTACTCGGCGGCCTGCGGGGCGGTGAGGATCTTGTCGCGCTCGATGTCGCGACGCACCTGCTCCACCGGCTTGCCCGAGTGCTTCGAGATGGTGTCCTCGAGCCACGCGCGCATGCGGTCGATCTCGTCGGCGACGATCTGAATGTCCGAGGCCTGCCCCTGCATACCCTCCATCGCCGGCTGGTGAATAAGGATACGAGCGTTGGGCAGCGCCAGGCGCTTGCCGGGCGAACCAGCCGCCAGCAGCACGGCCGCTGCGGAGGCGGCCTGGCCCAGGCACACCGTCTGCACCTGCGGCTTGATGTACTGCATCGTGTCGTAGATCGCGGTCAGCGCCGTGAAGGAGCCGCCGGGCGAGTTGATGTACATGGTGATCAGCGAATCCGGATCCTGGGACTCCAGGACCAGGAGCTGCGCCATCACATCGTCCGCGCTGGCGTCATCGACCTGCACGCCCAGGAACACGATGCGGTCCTCGAACAGCTTCGTGTAGGGATTCTGGCGGCGGAAACCGTAAGCCGTGCGCTCCTCGAAATCGGGCAGCACGTAGCGGGCCTGCGGCATCTGGCGGGCGACCGCCTCAAAGTAGGGCTGAGTGCTCATCAGTTCTCTCCTCGCGTTCCGATCTCCTGCGGGCTGTCGATCACGCGGTCGACGAAGCCGTACTCGAGGGCCTCCTGCGCCGTGAACCAGTGGTCGCGATCGCCGTCGGCCTCCACCTGCTCAACGGTCTTACCCGTTCGAGACGCGGTGATGGCTGCGAGTTCCTTCTTCATGCCCAAGATCAGGTCCGCGTTGATGCGAATCTCCGTCGCGGAGCCGCCAGCGCCACCCAGGGGCTGGTGCAGCAGGACGCGGGTGTGGGGCGTGATGTAGCGCTTGCCGGGCGCGCCCGCAGTGAGCAGGAACTGGCCCATCGACGCGGCCAGGCCCATGCCGACCGTGACGACGTCCGGCTTGATGTACTGCATCGTGTCGTAGATAGCCATGCCGGCCGTCACCGAACCGCCGGGCGAGTTGATGTACAGGTAGATGTCGCGGTCCGGATCCTCGGCCGCGAGCAGCAGCAGCTGCGCGCAGATCGCGTTCGCATTGTCATCGCGAACCTCGCCGCCCAGCCAAATGATGCGCTCCTTGAGCAGGCGCTGGTAGACCGAGTCGCCCAGTCCCAGCTGCGAGCCCTCGCCGGCAACCCCGGTATTGTGCACGCTCACGCGTACCTCCTCGTCTGTTCGCGGGCCCAAGCGGCCCCATTGGTGTCAACCGTACCCGGTGCGCGCCCGCTCGTGCGCGCGCCGGGCCGCCGTTTCGCTGTCGGCACATGCGCTCGAGGGGCGAGGCCGTAGCCTCGCCCCTCGTCGTCAGATTGGGGTGATCGAGCGCGGATGGGACCGCGCCCTCACTCACTCCTGCTCGTCGGCCACCTCGGTGATGATTTCCGCACCCTCTTCGGCGGCCGGATCGGTGCCGAAGAACTTGGACAGGTCGACGTCGGCGCCGTTCGTGTCCTTGACGGTGACGACCTTGAGGGCCTCGATGAGAGCCTTCGAGCGGCCCAGGTCGGCCACAACGTTAGCCATCTGCTGGGAGGAGGAGAACAGCTGGTTGATGTCAATGCCGAAGTTCTGCGACATCTGGATCGCGTAGTCGATCAGCTCCTGCTGGGAGACCTGCACGTCGAACTTCTTGGCCAGGGCCTCGGAGAGCAGCTCGGTGCGGATCTCCTTCTCGACAGCCTCGCGGGCTTCCTTCTTCTCCTTGGGCTTGGCGTCCTCGCCGACGCGGTGCTCGACCTGGTGGTCGACCGCGGACTCGGGCAGAACGATCTCAACCTTGTCGAGGAGGACGTCGATGAGGGCGTCGCGCGCGGCGAGGGCCTGCTGGGACTCCTTGGACTCGGCGGCCTGCTTCTTCAGGTCCTCGGTGAGCTCTTCCATGGTGTCGAACTCGGAGACCATCTGGGCGAAGTCGTCGTCGGCCTTGGGCAGCTCGCGCGCCTTCATGGCCTTGACGGTGATGGTGACCTCGGCCTCTTCACCCTCGTGGTCGCCGCCCTTGAGCGTGGACGTGAAGGTGACCTCGTCGCCGACCTTGGTGCCGCGCAGGGCGGTGTCCTGGCCGTCGAGCATGGTGCCCGAGCCAATCTCGTAGGAGACGTCGGAGGCGGAGTCAACCTGCTCGCCGTTGATGGTAGCGACCAGGTCGATGGTCGCGAAGTCGCCGGTCTTAGCCTTGCGGTTGATGGTCTTGAGGGTCGCGAAGCGGCCGCGCAGGTCCTCGAGTTCCTTCTCCACGTCCTCGTCGGTGACCTCAGTGGGGGCGACCTCGACGACGATGGACTCGTCGATCTCGGGCAGCTCGAAGGCGGGGACGACGTCAACCTCGGCGGTGAAGACGAGCTGGCCGCCCTGGGCGCCGGTCACGTTGGGGATCTCGGTGACGTCGACGGTGGGCTGAGCCATGGGGCGCAGGTCGTTCTCGTTGACGGCGTCGGAGTAGTGGCCGGGCAGGACCTGGTTGACGACCTGCTCGATGACGGCGGCGCGGCCGAAGCGCTGGTCGATGATGCGCGGAGGCACGTGGCCCTTACGGAAGCCGGGGATGTTGACCTGTCCGGCGATCTCCTTGTACGCCTTGTCCATCTCGGACTTCAGTTCCTCGAAGGGAACCTCAACGGTCAGACGAACCTTGGTGGGCTCGAGGGTTTCAACGGTGCTCTTCACGTGCGTACGCTCCGTAGTCTACAAATCGGGGGAACGCCCATTTTGGGCGCATAACAACTCGCCCAGTGTACGCTACGGCCCCCACGATGTCTCTCTTCGCCGTGCCAAAACGGGTGTATGGAGCCGATCACGGCCCCTTCTCGTGCGCAATCACACACGCGTGTCGCTCCCGTGGGGCCTGGAACGAGGCCTGAGCTGGCTTGTCGGATCGGGGCTCGTTAGGGGGTCAGGTAGTGGGAGCGACCGCGCACGACGGCTGCCAATCGCGCCCGAGGCACGTTCGCAACCTCACGCACGCCACCGACGATCGCGGCGTGCGTGGCTCGGGCCTCGGCGTCGTCAACGGCGGTGAATCGGGCGGTGACACGGGGCTGCCCTGCGGCGATGGCGATGTCCCAGGATTCGAGTCGGGTGACACGGCGCGCCGCCTGTTCGACCTCTTCGGGCCGGCGTCCGGGTGCCAGGGTGGTGACCGTGAGGATGGTCCGGTAGGACGGCATGGCCCCTCCCCTGCGCGTTGTGGCCGTCGCGACATTGCTGCCGCTGTTGGTCGGGGTGACAGGATTTGAACCTGCGACCCTCTGCTCCCAAAGCAGATGCGCTACCAAGCTGCGCTACACCCCGATGAACGTGTGTCCGTTGCCCCATCATACGGGAGGGGATTCTAAATGTCGCGCACGTGGACGTTTGACGCTAGGATCTTGCGTGTCCCCTTCGGGGGTACGCGGATGTAGCTCAATGGTAGAGCCTCTGCCTTCCAAGCAGATCACGCGGGTTCGATTCCCGTCATCCGCTCCACAATACGGAAAGCCCCGGGCCAGCTGGCCCGGGGCTTTCTTTTGCTCACACCAGACAATGCTGCTGACTTGGGTGCGACAGCTACTCAATCGGGCAACACAAAACCCCCAACCCAAAGGGAAGGGGGTTTGCAGGACGTGACTTCAGCGTGCCGCCCACAAGTGGACTATTACAAGGCTCTGTTTCGTCGGGTTTCGCGGTCATCATCTAACAGCTCGCGCTGCCAAGTATCCGTTTCAGCCCTTGTCCTGGTGTCCAGGATAGCTGCTGTGGTGCGAGAAGGTCAAGAGAGTGCGCCTAGGATCGGGGCATGTCTGAGTTGGACCGGTTGGTAATAAGTTGGGCTTAGGCTGGTGTATAATGGGAGGCGTCGTCACAGGAGACCCCTCATGTCTGAGATTTTTGATTTTGAAGACCGTTGGCC
>CABKMZ010000114.1 GCA_902373545.1 uncultured Actinomyces sp.
CCGTCACCGGCGAGGAGAACCTCCCCACGGAGGGTGGTTTCCTGTTGGTTTCCAACCACCTCTCGAACGTCGACCCCCTGTGTCTGTGCTGGTATTTCATGAAGCGCAACACCGCCGTGCGCTTCCTGGCCAAGAAGTCGATGTTTTCCGTCCCGGTGTTCGGCTGGATCATCAAGGGCATGGGCCTGATTCCCGTCAACCGTGATTCGAATCCCTCGGCTGTCCTGGCACCCACGCGCGAGGCCTTGACGGCAGGTGAGGTCGTCGGCATCTACCCTGAGGGAACGCTCACGCGCGACCCGGATCAGTGGCCGATGGAGTTCAAGTCGGGTGCCGCCCGCCTGGCCCTCGACACGGGCGTCACCGTCATCCCCCTGTCCCAGTGGGGTCCGCAGGACATCATGGCCCCCTACAACGCTAAGGGCATGGATATGCGCCCGGGTCGGCGCATCTCCTATCACTTCGGCGCGCCCGTCGACCTGTCTGACCTGATCGGCCCCGCCGGATCCGAGGACCACGACGCGGTCAACGCGGCGACGGCGCGCATCCTTGCTGCTGTCCGCGAAGGGGTCGGCCAGCTGCGCGGATTGCCCGTGCCCGACACCGTGTGGGACCCCGCCACGCAGGCTGGCCCCTGGTGGGAGGAAGAGCAGGCGCACAGGGCCAAGAAAGCGAAGAAGGCAGCGAAGAAAGGTTAGTCCCTGATATCGACGACCAGGCGCGACGGGTTCGACAGGAAGCCGACCTGGAATTGGCGCTCGGTGGGTGCTCCGATGACGACGTGCGTGTTGTCCTCGAAAGTCCCGTCCGAAACGATATCCAGGGCACCCGCGCGCACGTGCGCCCCGCTCGGGTAGGTGCCTGCGGGTGAGGTGGCCGTCATTGGCGTGCCGTCCAGGATTAGCTCCAGGACGGCCGCGCCATCGACCTCGATGGGCTGGCCTCGGCCCTGTTCGATCGCCTGGTCGCTCCACTGCGCCAGGCGGATGCCCGGCGATCCCTCGCCGTCGAACTCCAGTACGACGCGGGTGAAGCCCTCGTGGGAGGCCGCGCGAATGTCGGTGAGAACCAGCGCCCGATCCGGGTTCTGAGTGCGCACGGGCGGCAGCATCGACACCGAGGACGTCCAGTTGTCCGCGTTGATGGGCCTGGTCGTGTCCAGACCCGGCTCGCTTGCCGCGCTCTGCGTGCCCGACTGCGCGCTCGCGTTCGCCGTGGGGGAGGATCCCTGGCTGGACGAGGCCGTGGCAGGCTTCGCGGGCGGAGCTCCCGCCGGGGTGGCGGGGGAGCAGGCGGCGAGCGCGAGGATAGCGGCCGATGCCAGGACAGTTGTGGGGATCGCGCGGCGGTGAGACAAAGCCCCTCCTTGAAGTGTGACGGTTTTCCCATCCTAGTAGACTGTCGCTGACAGGGAGGTCTCGATGAGTATGACAACAGCAGCGGTCCTGGGAACGGGTGCTTGGGGAACGACGTTCGCGCAGGTGCTTGCAGACGCGGGCGTGGACGTGACGATGTGGGGGCGTAACGCCGACACGATTTCCTTTATCAACGGCCACGAAAACCCGACGTACCTGCCGGGCATCACTCTGTCCGAGCGCATTTGCGCCACGACCGACATCGCCAGCGCGGTGTCTGGCGAGCAGCTGGTGGTCGTCGCCGTCCCCGTCAAGGCCGTACGCGCGACGCTGGAGGCGGCTCGTGACGCTTTCGTGCCTGACGTCGCCCTACTGTCCTTGGCCAAGGGACTGGAGCTGGGGAGCCTGAAGCGGGTGGACGAGGTCATCGCCGACGCCTCGGGCGTGCCCGAGGAACGCATTGCCGTCCTGTCCGGGCCGAACCTCTCGCGCGAGATCGCCGAGCAGCAGCCGACCGCGACGGTCGTGGCTTCCACCGACGTCGAGCTGGCTAAGGAGATTGCCCGGGCCTGCCACAACTCCTATTTCCGCCCCTACGTCTCCACCGACGT
The DNA here is from genome assembly GCA_902373545.1 of uncultured Actinomyces sp. Classification (GTDB taxonomy): domain Bacteria; phylum Actinomycetota; class Actinomycetes; order Actinomycetales; family Actinomycetaceae; genus Pauljensenia. The sequence goes on from CABKMZ010000114.1 coordinate 1,967, forward strand.
CGTGGGCACCGAGATGGCGGGTGCCACGAAGAACGTCATCGCCGTGGCGATCGGCGCCGCCGAGGGCATGGGTCTGGGCATTAACACCCGCTCGACCCTCATCACGCGCGGCCTGGCCGAGATGACGCGCCTGGGCACTGCCCTGGGCGCAGACCCCGCGACATTCGCAGGCCTGTCGGGCATCGGTGACCTCGTAGCCACCTGCTCCTCGCGCCTGTCACGCAACTTCTCGCTGGGCCACCGTCTCGGCTCCGGCATGAGTCTGGCCGAGGCCATGGCCCTGTCCCCGGGCGTCGTCGAGGGCGTCGCCTCGGCAGGACCGATCCTCCAGGTCGCCGCCTCCGTGGGCGTCGACATGCCGATCACCAGCGCCGTCGTCGAGGTCGTCGAGGGGCGCGCGAGTATCGCCGACATGGGCCGCATGCTGCTGTCGCGCCCGCAGAAGATGGATGGGTGGAAGATCGAGTTGGTCTAAACGCGCACACTCGGGCGGGAAAAGCCTGACGCGCGGTAGGCTTGGACCCATGACAGCAATTTCTCGTCCTCGCGTCCTCATCGTTTTCGGCGGGCGCTCCTCAGAACACGAAGTCTCTTGTGCGACGGCCGCCGGCATCCTCACGGCCATCGACCGCACGAAGTGGGACGTGATCCCGCTGGGTATCACGCGCGACGGCCAGTGGGTGCGTGTCGCCGACGACCCGTCGGCGCTGAGGTTCAAGGACGGCAAGGGGCAGTCGATCACCGCCGGAGCCACCCGCGTGGCCCTGACCCCGGGCGAGGGCAACCTCGTCGAACTCACCTACGACGGCGACCCTTCGGACGATACCTCGCGCGTTGTGGGCGTGGAGGACCTGGGGCACGTCGACATCGTCTTCCCGCTCCTGCACGGCCCTTACGGCGAGGATGGCACCATTCAGGGCCTCTTCGAAATGGCGGACGTGCGCTACGTCGGATGCGGCGTGACCTCCTCGGCGATTTCCATGGACAAGCACCTGACCAAGACCGTGCTCGCCGCCGCCGGCATCGACGTTGGCCGTTGGGTTTGCATCACCGCCCGTCAGTGGGAGAGCGACCCCGCCTCGTGCATGGACCGCATCGAGCGCCTCGGCTTCCCCGTCTTCGTCAAGCCCTGCCGCGCCGGCTCCTCCGTCGGCATCTCGCGCGTGACCTGCCGCGAGGACCTGCCCGTCGCCATCAAGGAAGCCGCAAACCACGACCCGCGCATCATCGTCGAGGCCTCGGTGACCGGCCGCGAGGTCGAGTGCGGCGTGCTCGGCTCGCGCCCCGACTGGCAAAGCGGCACCTCGCCCCTGGGCGAGATCGTCGTCCCCGAAGGCGAGTTCTACGACTACGAACACAAGTACGTGGACGACGTCGTCGGCCTGTCCTGCCCGGCCGACGTGCCCCCCGCCTACGCCCAGCGCATCCGCGAGACCGCGTGGCGTGCCTTTGACGCGCTCGAATGTGAGGGCCTGGCACGCGTCGACTTCTTCCTCAACGAAGCCACCGACACCGTCATTATCAACGAAGTGAACACGCTGCCCGGCTTCACGCCCATCTCGATGTACCCGCAGATGTGGGCGGCCGCCGGTGTGTCCTACCCGGATCTGCTCAGCGAACTGCTCACCGAAGCGTCGCAGCGCCCCCTGGGCCTGCGCTGAGAGAGCGGCCGCGGTGACCCGCATCTGCGCGTGTCCCGCGGCCGCACCCCGACCTCGTTAATTCCCGTCACACCGACCCTGAAGGACACACATGACGACCAACCCCAAAGTCACTCTGGTGACATGCAAGGCGCTGCCCAATCTCTTCCCCGGGGAGGAAGGCCTGCTTGACGAGCTGGCGTCGCGCGGATGCGACCCGCAGATCAAGGTCTGGAACGATCCCGACGTTGACTGGGCCGATGCTGGCATGGTCGTCGTGCGCTCCGTCTCCGACTACGCCGCGGATCGTCCCGCCTTCCTGGAGTGGACGCGCCAGCTGCGCCGCGTGCAGAACTCGAAGGACGTGCTCAACTGGAACACAGACAAGCACTACCTGAAGGAACTCGCGGCGATGGGGCTGCCGACGATTCCGACGAACTGGCTTGAACCCTCCCAGAAGCTCACCAAGCACCAGATCCACACGCGCTTCCCGGCTTTCGGTGAGTTCGTCGTCAAGCCTGCCGTGTCTTCCGGCGTGCGTGATGTCGGCCGCTACACGACTGTGGACATCCGCCAACGTCAGGCCGCCATGCGCCAGGTGCAGGGCTTGCTGGGCGAGGGGCGCTCCGTCATGCTTCAGCGCTACGTTGAGGAAATCGACCTGCACGGCGAGATTTCGCTCGTGTTTTTCAATGGCCTGGTCTCCCACGCCGTTGAGAAGCGCTCGGCCCTGCACCCCGCCTCCGTCACCAACCCCAAGATGCACGAGGCCGTGCTGACCGCCGACTCTGCCGACTCCGTCGCGTGGACATGGGGTGAGCAGATCCGCTGCGTCCTGCACAACTACGTGCGAGCCCGCCTGGGCCACGACGAGCAGTTCCTGTTTAACCGCGTGGACCTGGTTCCCGACGGCAAGGGATCCTTCCTGGTCATGGAGGTCTCCCTCGTGGACGCAGACCTCTACCTCGGCTCGACGCCCGGTGCCCTGGGCAATTTCGCCGACGCGATCTCCGCGCGCGTTCACTGGTGACGCACGCCACCGCCGTGAAGGCACCTCTCGAGTTTTCAAGCTCGGTCGGGTAGTGCTAAGCTCTACCCGTTGCCTTCACGGCGACGCGATGGTGGCTGTAGTTCAGTTGGTAGAGCACCTGGTTGTGGTCCAGGACGTCGCGGGTTCGAGTCCCGTCAGCCACCCCATTGCCCCGGCGCTTACGCGCCGGGGTTTTTGTTTCTTGAGTATGCTTGTAGCAGCCTCAATTGACCGGACAAAGGAGTTCTCATGCCCAGCGTGATTGCCTACGGATGCGACGACGCCACCACCCAGTTCCACCCCCTCCAGATCGACATTCGCGAGCCTGGCGAGGGCGACATCTACTTCGACGTCGCCTACGCGGGCATCTGCCACTCCGACATCCACTCCGCGCGCGGCGAGTGGGGTCCCGTCGCCTACCCGCTGGTGCCCGGCCACGAGTTCGTCGGCACCGTCGCCAAGGTCGGCCCCGGCGTCACCACCTTCAAGGTGGGGGACCGCGTGGGCGTGGGCTGCATGGTCGGCTCGTGCGGCACGTGTGAGATGTGCGAATCCGACTACGAGCAGTGGTGCACCTCGACGCCTGGCACCCTGTGGACCTACCGCGCCGACGCCGAGGGCAACCCGACGACCGGCGGCTACTCACGCGGCTTCACCGTGCGTGAGGACTTCGCGCTGCATATCCCCTCTGAGCTGGATTTTGCTGCCTGCGCCCCCCTGTTGTGCGCCGGCATCACCACCTATTCGCCGCTCAAGCATTACAACGTGGGCCCCGGATCGCGCGTCGCGATCCTCGGTATGGGTGGCCTCGGACATGTGGGCGTGCAGATCGCTAAGGCCATGGGCGCGGACGTGTCCGTCATCTCTCATGGACGTTCCAAGGAGGCCGACGCACGCCACTTCGGTGCTGACCATTTCTACGCCACCAGCGAGGAGGGCGTGCTCGAGTCCCTGCGCGGTACCTTCGACCTGATCCTGTGCACCGTGTCCGCCGAGGGCCTGGACTACGCAGGCTACATGGCCGCCCTGCGTCCCTACGGCGTCTTCGTCGACGTGGGCCTGCCCTCCGAGCCCGTCTCCCTGCCGCTGCGCGCCTTCGTCAACGGCGGCAAGTC
>CABKMZ010000115.1 GCA_902373545.1 uncultured Actinomyces sp.
AGTTGCCCGAGTACACGTGCGACTGGCTGTTGGAGAGCATGGCTCCCCAGTCGGTCGCGGGAGGCTGCGCGCCCAGGCCAAGGAAGGACAGGTAGGCGACGTAGAGGACTGCGTCGGCGACCTGGAAGGTCGCGTTGACAATGACGGTACCAATTGTGTTACGCACGATGTGCGTGCGGATCGCCCGGGGCATCGACCCGCCCATACCGCGCATCGCGACGACGTACTCGCGGGTGCGCAGGGACAGGGCTTCGCCTCGAATCAGTCGGGATGTGCCCAGCCAGGACAGCGCCGACATGATGATGATCAGGACGGGGACCGTCGGGGGGACCATCGTGGCGATGAGCATGAAGAGGAAGAGGACGGGCACGGACATGAGCGCGTCAACGATACGCATCATGACTGCGTCGACCCAGCCTCCAATAAAGCCCGCGATCGCGCCGTACAGGGTACCGATCGTGGTCGCGATAATGCCGGCGAAGAGGCCGACGATGATCGAGGTCTGCCCGCCCTTCATGAGGCGGCCGAGCTGGTCGTATCCGACCATATCGGTGCCCAGCGGATGCTCGGATGAGGGAGGCAGTGCCGAGATCGACAGGTCGGTGTGAACCTGATCGGTCACGTAGAACATGGGGCCGATGAAGGAGAAGGCCAGCAGGATCAGCAGCAGGAGCACGCCGAAGACGGCGAGCCTGTTCTCCATGAAAACCTGCAGGCCCTGGAGCTTCGTCGACTTGCGGGCTGTGCGCGCCTTCGCCGGCGCGGCGGGGGTTGCGGTTGCTGTGGTCATTTCGATCGTCCTGCCAGTCGGATGCGGGGATCAGCCAGGGCGTAGAGGAAGTCCGCCAGGAGTGCGCCGATGACCGTTGCGAAGGAGACGATCAGGGCCACGCCCAGGAGGATCGGGTAGTCGCGTCGGCCGGTCGCCTGGTAGTAGAGGTAGCCCATGCCGTTGAAGTTAAACAGCGTCTCGATAACGAGGGCGCCACAGAACATCGCGGGAATGTACAGGCCGATCATGGTGATGACGGGGAACATGGCGTTGCGCAGGGTGTGCACGAAGACCACGCGGAACTCCGACAGGCCCTTGGCGCGCGCGGTGCGCACGTACTGCTCGTTGAGGTTGTCCACCATGGAGGAGCGTACGTAGCGGGCGTAGGCGGCGATCGTGCCGACCGAGAGCGCGCAGACGGGCAAAACCAGGTGATCCCACTGCTCCCACATAACGGACAGGTTCTGGCCCTGCGGAGCGTCATTGGGAAGGATCGGCCACACCTGAGAGAAGAGGACGATGAGGATCAGGCCCGCGAAGAAGATTGGCGTCGAGTAGGCCAGCAGACACGCGATCGTCACGATGTAGTCCGGTGGTTTGTTTCTCTTCACCGCCTGCCACACACCCAGGGGAATAGCGATGATCAGGGCGAGGATGGTGGACAGCAGGGAGAGGAAGATGGTGCGCGGGAGGCGGGCGGCCAGCAGCTCGTTGACGGACTGGTTGTGCTGGTAGGAGTAGCCGAAGTCGCCATGCGCGATCTTGTTGAGGTAGGTGACGTACTGCTCGGGGATCGGTCGATCGTATCCGTTTTCGCGGTCGAAGGCCGCGAGCTGTTCTTTCGTCGCGTCCTTACCCAGGGCCGCACGGGCGGCACCGCCCGGCTGGGACTGGAGAAGGACGAAGGTGATGATGGTGACCAGGAAGACGACGACGACTGCCTGGCCGAGGCGTTTGAGGATGAATTGCAACATTGCGAACTCCACAGTAAGGGGGCAGGCGCCCGCGCGCGAGAGCGGGTGCGGGCGCCTGCCCCGTGAGGCGGTGGGATGAGCGCTTACTTAGCCTCGTCGGTCTTCCACGACCAATCCTCGGGCCAGGTGTCGCCCGTTGCGTCGAGCTCGCCCAGGTTGAGCGTGTTCTTCACAGCGGTGATCTGGTAGTACGGGTTGGGCATCCACAGAACGGGGAGGTCCTCCGCGAGGAAGTCGTTGTAGGCCTGGAGAGCGTCAGGCTCGGAGGAGCGGGTCGACTCGACGATCAGCTTGTCGGCCTCGGGGTTGGAGTACTGGCCGAGGTTGACGGGGGCGTCAGTGGCGAAGAGACGCTCGCCGGAGGCGTAGATCGGGAAGCCCCACGAGGTCTGGGAGCCGAAGAAGGACAGGTCCCAGGTGCAGGGGGACTCGTCACTGCATGCCTGCGAGGCACCCACGGAGTCCGGAACCTCGCTCATATCGATCTTGATGCCGAGCTTGCCGAACTGGGAGATGATCTCCTCGAACATCTGGTGCGTGGAGACGAAGCCAGACTGGGAGACGAGCTTGAAGCTCAGCTTGTCGCCGGCCTCGATGCCCTCGCCACACTGGCCCTCGCCGGTGCCGGGGTTCTCGCAGGTGCTCTCACCGTCGGGCACGACCTTCCAGCCGTGGTCCTCCAGGAGCTTCTTGGCGGCATCGGGGTTGAAGGAGTAGACGCACCCCTCGGTGGTGCCGACCTTATCAGCTGCCATGGGCACGGGGCCACACGTCGGGGAGGCGGTGCCGGACCAGATCTTCTGAGACAGGGTCGGCTGGTCGATGAGCTGCTGCATCGCCTGGCGGATGTACTTCTGGTTGATGTACTTCGAGGCGGGAGCCTGGGGGGCGAAGTTCAGCGCCAGGTAGGTGATGGAGTTGCCGGGCCACAGGAAGACGTTGTAGCCCTTGCCTTCGACGGTGGAGCGCTGGTTGTACTGCGCGGCAGGGATGTAGCCGAAGTCGATGGAGCCCGAGCGCACGGAGTTGAACTCGGCGTCGTCACCGGTGAAGGACTTGTAGATCAGAGCGTCGATCTGGGGCTTGTCCTTGCCCCAGTAGTTCTCGTTGGGGACGAGAGTCAGGCCCTGTTCGGGGGTGAATTCCTTGAGCTTCCAGGGGCCGTTGACGGTCTGCCACAGCGGGTTGTCGGCGTAGGACGACAGCTTCTTGGCCTCGCCCTGCAGGTAGGCGAAGACAGCCTGGGCGCCCTCGGGGGTGCGGTCCATGTCGGAGACGGCCTCGTCCGCGCTCGACTTGTCCCAGGCGTGCTGGGGGAGCAGGGCGACCTTGTTGATCTGGTTGTCAATGAACCAGGCGGGGGCGAAGGAGTCTTCGGTCGTAATGGAGAAGGTGTGCTCGTCCTTGATGTCGAGCGTGGCGCCATCAGGGAAGAAGCCCTCCTTGTAGGAGGCCCACTCGTCCTTGTTGTTGGTCACCAGGTTCCACCAGAACTCGATGTCGCGCGTGGAGACGGGGGTGCCGTCGGACCACTTGGCGTCATCGCGCAGCTTGATGGTGTAGGTCTTACCGTCCTCGGAGACCTCGGGAACAGTGCCCAGAGACTTGTCCAGGTTGATCTTGTAGGGGGTCTCGGAGGTGGACTTGTAGGCGAAGAGAGGGCGGTACATCGCCTGGATGAACTGGCCGTTCTCGCCCTGGGTGTAGCCCTTGGCTGAGATCGGGAAGATCCAGTTCGGGGTGCGCGAGGCCATGGTGACCTCGTTTTTTCCAGTCTCTGAGGTGAGGGTGCCGCGGTTGGTGCTACAGGCGGACAGGCCCATGGTCGCAACCATGGCGAGAGTCGCGCCCGCGGTGATCCACCGCTTCGTGCTGAGCTTCATGACTACTCCAAATCAACGTTGATCAGGGACTCTGAGGGAGTGTGGTCCCACCAGATGGTGTCCATCATATGACAGTTTCGCACACTGTGTCGCCATAATGAGAAAAATATTGAATGTTACGAAAAAATAACGGCGACTTTCGAAAAAAGAAGTACGAAACTTTCGTTATTGAGGCATAATTGTTTCTGTCCTCAACGCTGAGCACAGGTAACACAGCGGTTACTAAGAATCTAACTGGGAGGTGTCATGGCGACCATGGATGTCGATGAGACCGTGTTGACGCTGATTGGCTCCGGTCAGGCGGACACTCGGCCCGCCATTGTCAAACACACTGGCCTGGCAGCTTCGACCGTGTCTGCCTCCGTCTCACGTCTCGTCGAGGCCGGGGTCATCGCGGAGGCAGACGAATCGGTGTCCACCGGTGGGCGCCGCGCGCGCCGCCTGGTGACCTCGGAAGGCGTCGGTGCGCTTGCTCTTGTTGAGCTGGGAGCCCACCACGGCCTCGTCGCCCTGACCGACCCGACCCTGGGTATCGGCAAGGCCACCAGCCTTCTCGTCGACATCGCCAGCGGCCCCGAGGCCGTCCTCGCGACCGTCATGGAGGAAATCTCCCGCCAGGAGGGCGCAGCCAACGTGCGCGTTGGTGGCCTCGCCATGGCCGTGCCCGGACCCGTCGACGCCGAGCGTAGCCGCGTCATCCGCCCCGCCCGCATGCCCGGATGGGATGGCATTAACGTCGCCGAGGCCGTGGCCAAGCACTGCGGTCTGCCCGCGATCATCGAAAACGACGCGCGCGCCGGAGCCATCGGCGAGTCGGTGTACCGGCGCCGGCTCGAGGGGGTGGCCGACATCGACACCCTTATATACGTCAAGGCTGGGTCGGCGATCGGCGGCGCCTACCTCGTCGACGGGGTTCCCCTCGTCGGACGAGGCGGCCTGGCCGGGGACATCTCACATATCCCCGTCGACGAAGCCGCCGGCAGACCCTGCAAATGCGGCAACGTCGGGTGCCTGGAGACGATCGCCTCAGCGGACTCGATCCGCGTCGACCTGGCCCAGGCCGGCCTCGTCTACGAGAACAATGCCCAGCTCCTGGCCGCCGCGCGCGACGGCATCCCCGAAGTGGCCACCGCCATCCGCCAGGCGGGCACCCTGCTCGGCCACAGCCTCGCACACCTCGTGTCCTTCCTGGCCCCCCAGGGAGTCATCCTCGGCGGGGCCCTGTCCGCCGTCGACGCCTTCACAGCCGGCGTGCGCGCTGCCCTCCACCAGTCCTGCCTGCCCTCCATCATGGAGGCACTTGTCATCGAATCATCCCGCTCCGGGCGTGACGCCGCGCTCTGGGGCCTGTCGACCCTCACCCCCCAAAAGATCTCAAAGGAGAATCGCTCATGACGAAGCCCCGCATCGCGGTCGCCGGAATTCACATCGAATCCTCGACGTTCACGCCCTACGTCTCGACCGCCGACGACTTTATCGTCACGCGCGGCGAGGAACTCATGGATCGCTTCTATTGGCGCGACGAGGACTGGGCGACCCAGATCGAATGGATCCCCGTCCTGCACTCGCGTGCCCTGCCCGGCGGCGTCGTCGAGCGCGGCGCCTACGACGCGTGGAAGGCCGAGATCCTCGAGGGCCTCGCGGCCGCCGGCCCCCTCGATGGCCTCTTCTTCGACATCCACGGCGCGATGAGCGTGGAGGGCATGGACGACGCCGAAGGCGACCTCATCAACGCCATCCGCGCGGTCATCGGCCCAGAGCCCATGGTCAGCGCCTCCATGGACCTGCACGGCAACGTCTCCCAGGACCTCTTCGATGGCTGCGACATCCTGACCTGCTACCGCCTGGCACCCCACGAGGATGCCCTCGAATCGCGCCGCCGCGCCGCCTACAACCTGGGCATGCGCCTGCTCAACGGAGCGCCCAAGCCCGTCAAGGCCCTCGTCCACGTCCCCGTCCTGCTGCCCGGCGAAAAGA
>CABKMZ010000116.1 GCA_902373545.1 uncultured Actinomyces sp.
GCGTGAATGATCCACGGGCGCTCGACGGCCACGGACTCGTAGGAGTTCCACAGGGGCTTGACGACCGACTGGGGCTGGCCCATCATGATGTCGACGCTGCGGCCGATCGCGTTGGAGATGCCGCGCGCCAGGTGCACGGTGACGCCCTCGACGTCCTCGGCGGCGGTGGTGCCCAGGAGGAAGCCGGCGACGGAGCCGGGCAGGCCGAGCGCACGCACGACCTTCCACACGGATTCTTCGCCGGTCGTGGCCACGGACGCCCACAGAGCGTCCGCGTCAGCGCCGGGCACGGCCTTGGCGATGGCCAGCAAGTCCAGGCGATCGCCGACCAGGTCGATGACCTCGCCGGGCAGGTCCAGGGCCTTGTCGTGGCCGCCGGGGACGATGGCGGCGTCAATGCCCCAGTTGTGGGACACGATGTGCTCAAGGTGGTCGTCGGTCACCAGGAACACCTGGAACTCTCCGTCCGTGACGGACAGGGTCACCAGGGGCAGGTCACCGAAGTTCCAGCCCTCCTTCTCGGCGGGCAGCTCCGCGAGGAGCGCGCGGTGATCGTCAGCCAGCTCCAGGTCGCCCAGGTCGACGCCCTCAAGGGCCGCCAGCAGCGGCACCGACGACGCGGGGGTGCGTCCGATCTCAACGATGCGTGTGGGTGTGCCCTCCACGGCCTCGTCGGCTTCCTCCTCCGAGGGCCACACCTTACCGAGCGGGGAGTCCCCCTCCGGCAGGTGGTCGGCGCTGGCGTTGCCAATGCGTACCTCAGCATCGAAGAGGACCGCGAGCTCGTCGGCCAAATCCGCGGGGGCGGGGCCGGGGACCACCTCGGTCGAGCCAGCGGGCACGGTAGCGACGCGATCATCCGCGATCGCGACGTTCAGGCCGAGCAGCTGCGGCGAGGAGGGGAACCATTCGAGCTGGGCGAGGATCGAACGTTCCTTCAGCTCGCCCGCGACGACGCTGGGATCCAGCTCGTGGCCGATGATCATGCCTTCAATGCGGGTCCAGTCCTGGGCCATGTCACTACCTTCCTATCCGTGGTGACACCATCTCACCACACTTTGTTCCATTGTGGCGCGTGGCACGCACTTTTGCTCGCCCGCGCGGTCAGAGATGAGACTATTGTTCTTCCGTTCCGCCCCACTCGACGGCCACCAGGCCCGTGCGCTGGGGCGTCGGGCCGAAGGCCTGCTCCCGCACCTGCGTGGTCACCTCCGCCTGGCGGATCGTCATGAACACCCGAATGAAGGTGTCCGGCTTCACCGGCGCCCCGGCCTCGTCCGTGAAGCTGTAGCGGGCGTGGGCCGTGTACGAGGAGGCATCGAAAGACACGAAGGTGTACTCGTTGGCGCGGATGCGCGGCGCCCAGTAGGTGATGAAGTCGGCCGCCTCCTTGTCGGTCAGCCCCAGCAGCGCCAGCTTCTCCTCCAGGAAAGGCACGGCGTCCTCGCGGGCGACGACGAAGCCCTCCTCGGGGGATTCCTGACCCACAGGCCCGTCCCAGAACAGGGAGGGGTAGGTTCGGCCACTCGCATCGGTCAGCGTTCCGTCGGGCGAGGCCGTCACCGTCCACGAGGCCCGGGTTCCCCAATCCGTCGTCTCCAGGGCGTCCGGGGCCGGGTAGGCGGTGTCGATCGCGCCATCAACGTCAACGCTCACCGTCACAAGCTGTTCCTGGGGCGCGTAGACGTACAGGACCGGCTTCTCCGACACTCCTTGCTCCCTTTCGTACGTCAGGAGGAAAGCGGTGGCGAACGCAAGACCAGCAACGACAACGCAGCTGAGGATGATGAGGGCTTTTTTCATCACGTCTCTGTCTCTCTCGGGTCGCCCATCGTTGGGCGTTGGCGCGATTGTATCCGACCGCGCGCATGTGTCTATGGTACGGGGTTGTCCGCCCGCCTTTCAAGGACGCCCCTCCCGGTCGGGCCAGCGCACGGCGCACTCCAGCTACTGGACGGCTCCTCCCCATTCGACGACCGTGAAGCCGCTGCGGGTCGGGGTGGGCCCGAAGACCTGAGGCGTGACCTCCTCGTTCGCATCCGCGGCACGGATCGTCATGAACACCCGAATGAAGGTGTCGGGCACGACCTGATTACCGGCCTCGTCCGCAAACGAATAGGTCACCTGCTGAGCGTAGGAGGAGGCGTCGAAGGAGACGAACGTGTAGTCGTTCGCGCGGATGCGCGGCGCCCAGTAGGTGATGAAGTCGGCCGCCTCCTTGTCGCTGAGGCCCAGCTGTCCCAGCTTCTCCTCCAGGAAAGGCACCGCATCCTCACGCGCAACAATGAAGCCCCGCTCCGGCGTATCCTGCCTCACCGGCCCTTCCCAGAACACATACGGGTAGCTGCGCCCACTCGCGTCAGTCAACGTGCCATCGGGCGCGGCACTGATGGTCCACGAGGCCCGGGTCCCCTCCTCCGTCTGCACCTGACGCTCCGGGGCGGGGTACACCATGTCGAGTGTGCCCTTGACGTCGATGGTCATCGTCAGGCCCTGTTCCTCCTCCGGGTAGACGTACACGACAGGCTTCTCATCCAGAACCTCATGGTTGCTCTTCTTTTCGTGCGTGTCACACCCCGCGAGGAAGGAAAGGGATGCGACGACTAGGCAGCTTGCGATGATCAGGATTTTCTTCATGACGTCTCTGTCTCTCTCGGGTCGCCCATCGTTGGGCATTGGCGCGTGGGGCGTCACCTGCGCGGTTACTCCTATGGTACGGGGTGGGCAGCCCGCCTTTCAAGGACGTGTCTCGCGGGTAGCCCACCTGTCCGTCCTATTGTTCCGTGCCGCCCCATTCGACGGCGGTGAAGCCGCTGCGGGTCGGTGTGGGGCCGAAGACCTGAGGCGTGACCTCCTCGTTCGCATCCGCCGCACGGATCGTCATGAACACCCGGATGAAGGTGTCGGGCTCCACCGGCGCCCCGGCCTCGTCCGTGAAGCTGTAGCGGGCGTGGGCCGTGTACGAGGACGCATCAAAAGACACGAAGGTGTACTCGTTGGCGCGGATCTGCGGAGCCCAGAACGTTATAAAATCGGCCGCCTCCTTGTCGGTCAGCCCCAGCAGCGCCAGCTTCTCCTCCAGGAACGGCACCGCATCCTCACGCGCAACAATGAAACCCTGCTCGGGGGCCTCCAGCGTCATCTCCCCATCCCAGAACAACGACGGATACGTCCGCCCACCCTGATCCGTCAGCGTTCCGTCCGGCGAGGCCGTCACACTCCACGAGGCCTGGGTACCCCGATCCGTCGTCTCCAGGACGTCCGGGGCCGGGTACACCGTGCCCAACTCACCCTCCACGTCAAGAGACACCGTCAACGACTGCTCACGCTCGGGATACACATACAACACAGGCTTGTAAGCAGGTTGGGAGTCGCGGCTCGGCGAGGGAGAAGGCGACACGGGATCATCCACATTCTCGCAGGCCGTATCCCCACCCTCGCACTCATTCGGGTCAATCAGGGGAACCAAGCCGAAGACGATCGCGGCAGTAGCGACCAGTGCCCCGACAACGACACAAACGATCGTGATCACTGTTTTCTTCATGGCTCCTACGCCTCTCTCACAGTCCGCCATCGGACGTTCCGCCCGCGAGACAACGACCCCGCGCTCCCCCATCATAAGCAGCCCTGCCGCCCGCTTTCAACGAGGTCAGCGTGCGCGCGCAACCCCGCCACGGCCTCGTCACCCCATAGTGAGACAATGCATTGAGTCACAGGCCCGGCGCTGGTATTCTGACGAGTTACGCGACGCCACCCACGAGCGCGTCGCATCCCTCACGTGAAAGCAACGATCATGCCCTTCTTTCTTATCGCGGTGATCGCCATCGCCGCCCTCGTCCTTATCCTCCTCTTCCTGTGGGCAAGCTTCGTGTCCGCTTCCCCGGGCGAAGTCAAGGTCATTTCCGGCCCGCGCGGCCAGCGCGTCCTCCACGGCAAGACGGGGTGGAAGATTCCCCTCCTCGAGCGCGTGGACACCATGACCGCCTCGATGATCTCCGTCGACGCTCAGACCACGGACTTCGTTCCCACCAACGACTACATCAACGTGCGCGTCGACGCGGCCGTCAAGGTCCGCATTGCGACCGATGATGACACGCTGTTCAAGGCAGCGACGCGTAACTTCCTCTACAAGACGACCTCCGAGATCTCCGAGGAGGTACGCGACACCCTTGAGGGGCACCTGCGCGCCATCATCGGCCAGATGAAGCTCACCGACATCATCACCGACCGCGCTGCCTTCTCCGAGCGCGTCCAGGAGAACGCGAAGCAGGACCTGGAGGAGATGGGCCTCCTGATCGTCGCGTTCAACATCCAGAACGTCACCGATCAGAACGGCGTCATCGACAACCTCGGTATCGACAACACCGAGCAGATCCGCAAGACCGCCGCCATCGCCAAGGCGAACGCGCAGAAAGAGGTCGCGCAGGCGACCGCCATCGCCCAGAAGGAAGCGAACGACGCACAGGTCGCCTCGCAGCTCGAGATCGCTCAGAAGCAGACGGACCTCGCGAAGCGCCAGGCGGCTCTGAAGGTCGAGGCCGACACCGAGAAGGCGAAGGCGGACGCCGCCTACGAGATCCAGTCGCAGATTCAGCGCCGCGACATTGAGCGCGAGACCGCGCAGGCCGACATTGTCAAGCAGGAGCAGCAGGCGGTCATCAAGGAGAAGGAAGTCGTCGTCACCAAGCAGGCCCTGCAGGCCGAGGTGAACGCGAAGGCCGACGCCGAGCGCTACGCCGCCGAGAAGAAGGCCGACGCGGCCCTGTACGCGCGCCAGCGTCAGGCCGAGGCCGAGGCGTTCGAGCGCACCAAGAAGGCCGACGCCGACAAGCAGGCCATGCTAGCCGAAGCCCAGGGTATCGAGGCTCGAGGCCGCGCGGAGGCCTCCGCGATCGGCGCGAAGCTGACGGCCGAGGCCGAGGGCCTCGAGAAGAAGGCCGAGGCCATGACGAAGATGAACCAGGCGGCCGTCCTCGAGATGTACTTCCGCGCCCTGCCTGAGGTCGCTCGCGCCGTGGCCGAGCCACTGTCCAAGGTCGACACGATCACCATGTACGGCGAGGGCAACAACGCTCAGATGGTCGGCGACATCACGAAGTCGATCAGCCAGATCAACGCGGGCCTCGGCGATTCGCTGGGCCTGGACCTGCAGCAGATGTTCACCGCGCTCGTGGGCGCCAAGGTCGTCTCCCCGACCATCTCCGACGCGGTTGCGGAGGGTGTGCGCGACGCCTCCGTCCCGAAGCCTCCGCAGCAGTGAGCGAGGCTCGCACACAACGCGGGCGCAGCCTGTGCCGCGGGCGCGGCGCGACAGTGCGCGAGGAGCCCCCATGCGTGAGGCGGGCTCGCGACACGGGCCGCTCGTGATGCGGGCTCGCGATACAGACCGCTCGTGATACGGGCCGCTCGTCATATGGGGCGGGATCCTACGGGATCCCGCCCCATATGACGAGCGGCCCGTATCACGAG
>CABKMZ010000117.1 GCA_902373545.1 uncultured Actinomyces sp.
TACCTGCCCATCGACGGCGTGACGACCAACCCGACGATCCTGTACCGCGAAGGCAAGGAACCCCTCGAGGTCCTCCACGCGATCAAGTCCGTCCTGCCCGATGGCGCCCAGCTGCACGTCCAGATCGTCTCCCAGCGCGCCGACGACATGGTCGCCGAGGCCCGGGCGCTGCGCGGCGAAATCGGCGGCAACCTCTTCATCAAGCTGCCCGTCACGCACGAAGGCTTCGCCGCCATCCCGCGCATCGTGCGCGAAGGCATGCAGGTGACCGCTACCGGCATCCACTCCTCGATGCAGGGCTTCATGGCCGCCAAGGCCGGGGCTCGCTACGTCGCCCCCTACGTCAACCGCATGGACAACTACGGCATCGACGGCGTGCGCGTCGCCTCCGAAATCCACCGCACCCTGCGCACCTACGACCTGAAGGCCGACGTCCTGGCCGCCTCCTTCAAGAACTCCGAGCAGGTCCTCGAACTGGTCCGCCAGGGCGTCGGCGCCATCACCGCCGCCCCCGACGTGCTGGCCGCCCTCATCAAGAACCCCGCGACAGACGCCGCGATTGCGGACCAGAACCGCGACTTCGGCATCCTCGTGGGCGAGCGCCGCACGTGGCTGGACCTCATCAACGACAAGTGAGCCCTGTGTAGAGGCCCGGAGGCGGCGACTCGCCTCCGGGCTTGTCGTGCCGCCGGGGTTCTTGCGGCTGCGCCGCTGGTGTTTTTGTTGGCTGTGTCGCCGGTGTTCCGGGCGCCGTCGGGCCCGCCCGCCGTCCGCGCCGCGAGCTTCGCTCGGCGCGTCGGCTCGAAGCCCGGCCAGGCCACGCGGCCCCGCCGGCACCCTCCACACGGGTGGCGCGTGGTGTACGTTCCCTCGCCAGGCCCTTCGTTCCCTGCCATACCCTCTGGGCTTATCTGGATAGGTTGTGCGCACGTGGATAGGTTATGCACATCCGGATAGGTTGTGCGCACGTGGATAGGTTATGCACATCCGGATAGGTTATTAAGCTATCCGGATGCTCGTTACCTATCCGGATGTTGCTTACCTATCCGGATGTGTGTTGGTGGCCGGGAGCCCCAGTCCTTTACGCGGGCGGGACCGTGGCTCATCATCGGTGACCGTGACGCATGCACTGACCCTGTCCTTTACGTGGACGGAACTGGAGAGGTCTGGGCCGCGAGGACGGTCGCAGGCATGGTTCCTAGACAATGTTGCACGTAATTCCCCTGCAGCTTCTTCAAACTTTGAATTTGCGTCGTTGGAATTGCAACGTTTTGAGCGGCGCTTGAAAACTGACCGTGGGAAATTATGTGCGACTTTTATTCGGCGAGACCCTGTGGTGCCGCCGGGCCCGCCGACGCCCTTCACACTGGTGATGCGTGGTGTATGTTCCCTCGCCAGGTCCTTCGTTCCCTGCCATACCCTCTGGGCTTATCTGGATAGGTTGTGCGCACGTGGATAGGTTATGCACATCCGGATAGGTTGTTAAGCTATCCGGATGTTGCTTACCTATCCGGATGTGTGTTCGTGGCCGGGGGTTGCGGCCCCGCCAGCGCCCTCCGCACTGGTGGCGTGTAGCGCGTGCTGAGCAGCCGGTCGGCCGCCCACCGGGCGCGGCCTAACCCGGCCACGGCCTCGTACAGGCGCTCTCCAAGCAGCTCGTACAGGCCCCCTGTGTGCGGAGGAGCCTCAGGCGCAACGAAAACGGGGGCCGGTACCTGCCGACCCCCGCCTGAATCGTTCCTAGCCCTGAGAGTCGCCGCGGCCTCGCGGCGTGATCTGGGGCCACTCGCGGTCGATGGATGCGTCGCGGCCCTGCTTGCGCAGGTACTTCTCGAAGTCCTCGGCCCAATCCTGGTGGGCCTGGAGCTGGTAATCCATGAGCTCCAGGGCGCTCATGGAGGCCAGCTGCGGGTACTTGTCGACCATGCCGGCCAGCACGTCGAGCGTCATGGCCACGTCGACCTCGGCCGTGTGAGCGTCGGGGGAGGCGACCGCCCCGTAGACGGGCGCCATCTCCGTCAGCGTCTTCTTGCCCTTGCGGAAGCGGTCGAGCTTGCGGTCCAGGACCAGGGGGTCGACGACCAGCATGGGCGCGCCCTCCAGGCGCTCCTCGAAGGAGCCCAGGCGGTGGCGGCGCAGCTCCTGGTTGACCAGCGTGATGTCGTAGGTCGCGTTGAAGGCTACGACCGGGTAGCCGCGCAGCCAGTGCTCGACGATGGAACCGGCCAGCTCGTGCAGGACCTCCTCGATGGGGCGGCCGTCGCGACGCGCCTGCTCGGTCGTGATGCCGTGAACGGCCGTGGCCTGCTCGGGAATCTCGATGCCCGGGTCGGTTAGCCACGTGGCCACCTGGTCGGGGGCGCTGACCCCGCTGCGGTAGGAGGCGCCGTCGATGCGCAGCACCAGCGCGGCGGTGACGAGGCGGTCCTTGAGCGCTCGCACGCCCGTCGTCTCGGTGTCAAAACCCATCCACGGGTCGTCGATCCAGCTCATGGTTGCTCCTGTCCTTGCCGGTTCCACCAGTGTGGCAGAGGGCGGGCACATCTGCGTCCCGAAGTTGTGTCGATCGTGATTCCTAGCCCTTAGTTGACTTTAATATATGATTCGCCAATCTGCGATTCGATTGTTCAGTCAGTATGCATACGATGATGGTGAAGAATGCCGGCACAATTGTGAGAGTTATTGCGGCAGCAATCTTGAATGTTGGATAGGGTGTCTCTGATAATGTTACGGCGATAAAGCTTGTTAGTAGTGTGATCTGAATTCCGTAATGTGTGGTTAGGGTTGTGAGTCGGGGTAAGGATGCTGCGCGTAGTGTCTTTTTCTTCCTAAGTATCCACAGGGGGCGGAAACTTAGGATGGCTTCCGCTGGGAAATTTCCGGGTCGAAGACATGAACTCTTTCTTTCTGAAAACAGTTCCTTCATATTGCTTGCTATGCCATTTTCCAATCGCCTTTGAAGGTATTGTTTCCTGATGCTTATGTATATGGAAATTAAAGTTATTATTGCGGTTATGGTGAAGTGATAATAGTTGTACGTGGTGGGCATTTCCGAGAATAGTCCATCTTTGATGGAAGTGAGCGCGCATATTGTTAATAGGTATGTCGCTAAGCTATTAATTGCTTCAATCTGTAAATTGATTACTTTGAGTGTTTCTTTGGCGATTTCGTTATTCGAGTGAGACTCTTGGTTCGTTGGGTGTGGCGGTGTGGTCCCCTGGTTCTGTCTCATGTTGTAACATTTCTCCAATGTGTGTGCGAAGGTGTGTGAAACTCGTCCACAGAGGCGGACCTTCCTGCTTTGTTATTGCCTGACATGTAGTGTAGGTCTGGCCTCTGGTTTGTCGACTGGGCGCGCCGATTCTGATGTGACAAGCGTGTGTGTGTCTCTCGGTTCGTTGAAGTTAAGTGTGCTCTGTGTCGCGTTAAGTGCGACTGACAAGCTGGTTTGTGGCAGAGGGCGGGCACATCTGCGTCTCGGAGGCAGTAGAATCGGTTCATGAGCCACGAAGTCGAAATCGGACGCGGCAAGCGCGGTCGGCGCGCCTACACACTGGACGATATTGCGCTCGTGCCCGCCCGGCGTACGCGCGACCCCGAGGACGTTAACGTCGGCTGGCAGATCGACGCCTACCACGTCGACATTCCTCTCATGGCCGCCCCTATGGACTCGGTGATGAGCCCGGAAACCGCGATCGCCTTTGGTCGCCTCGGTGGCATCGGCGTCCTGGATCTGGATGGACTGTGGACCCGCTACGAGGATCCCGAGCCGATCCTCGACCAGATCGCGCACCTCGGCGAGGAGGAGTCGATCGCGACCCTCCAGCGCGTCTATTCGGAGCCGATTAAGCCGGCGCTGATCACGGAGCGGCTCACGCAGCTGCGCGAGGCCGGCGTGGTCGTCGCCGGCAAGCTCTCGCCCCAGCGCGTCCAGCAGCATTGGCGCGCGGTCGTGGACGCGGGCGTCGACCTGTTCATTATTCGCGGCTCCACGGTGTCCGCCGAGCACGTGTCGTCGCGCCGCGAGCCCCTCAACCTCAAGCGTTTCATCTACGAGCTGGACGTCCCCGTCATCGTCGGAGGTGTGTGCACGGACACGGCTGCCCTGCACCTGATGCGCACGGGCGCGGCGGGCGTCCTCGTTGGTTTCGGCGGGGGAGCGGCGCACTCGACGCGCCAGTCGTTGGGCGTTCACGCGCCGATGGCGACCGCGATCGCGGATGTGGCCGCAGCTCGCCGCGACTACATGGACGAGTCTGGCGGTCGTTACGTACACGTCATCGCCGACGGCGGCATCGGGCGCAGCGGTGATCTCGCACGCGCTATCGCGTGCGGCGCGGACGCCGTCATGCTGGGCGCGGCCATCGCCCGCGCGGAGGAGGCTCCCGGGCGCGGCTGGCACTGGGGGTCGGAGGCGACCCACCCGGATATGCCGCGCGGCCAACGCGTTCACGTGGGGACGACGGGCACGCTCGAGCAGATCCTCTACGGCCCCTCGACTCGCGCGGACGGCTCGCTGAACTTCGTCGGCGCCCTCAAACGCGCCATGTCCACGACCGGTTACGCCGAGGTCAAGGACCTTCAGCGCGCCCAGGTGGTCGTCTCCCCGTACTCGGCGTCCTAACTGTCGCTCATCGACAGGGACGAGGCCGGGGCTGGCACAGTGCATGCCCTCAGGTCGGGGCCGTAGGTGCTGTATCACGGCCTCGTTGAGTGGCTGTGAATCTGGCATGGTTGATCTGTCGCGTCATACGCCTCGGTCCTTGTAAGCGTGATCCTGTGTTGCTTGATGTGCGTGCAGGAATATGCCGAGAAACAGGACACGGGCTGAAACGGGTACTTGGCAGCGCGAGCTGTTAGATGATGACCACGAAACACGGTGATCAAGTATCCAACGACAAAGAGCTTTCGTGGCGGCAGACTAATGCCACGTCCTCCAACCCCCGCCTTAATGGTCGGGGGTTTCATCTTCGTATTAGAGAGCAAAGCGTGTTGGTTTTGTGGTGGTCTTTCGGCTTTGTAGCGCGTGAAGGCGGTATTGAAGGTGGTTGTTTCATCGTGGGGGATGAACGCTCCCACATGCTCGGTGTGCGGGCGAATGCTTGGCTTGGTGTGGACCCTCAGCTTACGCAGCGCAGCGATAGCGTTGCTCCCCGTGCACTATGATCCAGGCCAGTACTTTCATGGTTAGTGCGTCAGCGGCGACGAAGGTGAAAGGACCAGCGTCATCGAGGGGACGGTTGCGGAACTGTTCGACGTGTTCGTCGAGGTCTGTTGCCATACGTGAGACCTGGGACTTGGACAGGAGCCTGTCAATTTTTCTGTGTATGGGGGTTAGAGGTAGGGGGTGATTCGGTCGG
>CABKMZ010000118.1 GCA_902373545.1 uncultured Actinomyces sp.
ATCCTGCGCACGTCGCTCGCCAGCGTCATCTTGCAGATGGCGTCCCTGGGCCTGGGCGCGGTCGAAGACTTCCCGTTCCTGGACGCCCCGGATCGGCGCGCGGTCCGCGACGGCGTCGCCCTCCTCGTCGAGATCGGCGCGCTCGCGTCCGGCGAGCCGCAGGAGCGCCGAGGCCGTGGCGACCGTTCCCGCACACGCGACGAACGCGGCACACACGACGCAGGCAACGCGCGGGATACCCGCGCGGATCAGGACGCCTCGGGCGCCGCGCCCACCGCCCGGGACGCTGAGCAGCCGGAGGCGGCCCCGGCCTCGTCCCAGTACAGGCTCACCGGCATTGGCCGGGACCTGGCGCGCCTGCCGATCGACCCGCGCCTGGGGCGCATGCTGCTGGAGGCCGAGCGCCTGGGCTGCGCCTCGGAGGTGCTCGTCATCGTGGCGGCGCTGTCGATCCAGGACGTGCGCGAGCGCCCGGCCGAGCACCAGGGGACGGCGGACGCCTCGCACGCGCGCCTGGCCGACCCGCATTCGGACTTCATCACGTACCTGAACCTGTGGCGCTACCTGGCGGTGCAGGCGCGCGACCTGTCGGGTTCGGCGTTCCGGCGCATGTGCCGCGCGGAGTTCTTCCACTACCTGCGGTGGCGCGAGTGGCGCGACGTGGTCGGCCAGCTGCGCCAGATGGCCCGGGCGCTGGGGATCGGCGTGGGGCCGGTGGGCGAGCCGTCGACGGGCGACGTCGTGGAGGCCGCCCGCTTCGGCGGCGCGCAGGACGCGGCCGTGCGCGCGGTCCTGGCCTACGGGCAGGGGCCGGCGTCCGTGGACGCGGACCAGGTGCACCGCTCGCTGCTGGTCGGCCTGCTGTCCTATCTCGGCTCGTGGGATGAGACGAAGCGCGACTACGAGGGCGCGCGCGGCACGCACTTCACGATCTGGCCGGGCTCGGGCGTGAGCGGGCACCCCGCCTGGGTGATGACCGCAGAGCTCGTGGAGACCTCGCGCCTGTTCGCCCGCACGGTGGCCCGCATCCGCCCGGAGTGGGTGGAGCCGGCGGCGCGCGGCCTGCTCAAGCGCTCGTATTCTGAGCCGTTCTGGTCGGTCGCGAAGGGCGCGGCGATGGTCCGCGAGCGCGTGACCCTCTACGGGCTGACGCTGGCGGCGGACCGCGAGGTGCTGCTGGGGCGCTTGGGGGATCTCGTCATCGACGAGGCCGTGGCCGCCTCGCGCTCTCATGCTCCGCGCGCGGGGTCGCTGGAGGCGCTGGCGGCCGGGTTGGTGTCGGCGTCGAAGGATCCGCTGTCGTCCGGGTCGTTTGAGCCGCGTCATTTCGAGGAGCTGGCAGCCACGCGCGAGGGGACAACGGCGCGCGAGCTGGCCCGCGAGATGTTCATTCGCAACGCCCTGGTGGATGGCCAGTGGAGGGAGAGGCACGGTTTCCAGCGCCGAAACGAGGCTCTGGTGGAGCAAGCGCGCGAGGTTGAGCGCCGTAGCCGCACCCACGGCCTCGTCGCGGACGAGCAGGCACGCTTCCGTTTCTTCGATGATCTGATCCCCGAGCACGTGACCAGCGCGGCGGCGTTCAACCGCTGGTGGAAGGACGAGCGCCGCTCTCATCCTGATCTACTCATTTACCCGGCGTCCCTGCTGATGCCGCGCGAGGCGACGTCGGGCGAGGGCTTCCCGGACCGGTGGCAGTGCGGCGACCTATCGCTGACGCTGAGCTACGAGTTCGCGCCGGGCAGCCCGCGCGACGGCGTGTCGATGCACATCCCAATCGAGGTGCTCGAACGCGTCAGCGATAAGGGCACGGACTGGCTGGTGCCCGGCATGCGCGAGGACCTGCTGACCGAGGCGATCCGCGCTCTGCCCAAGGGCGTGCGCCGCCTCCTGGCCCCCGCTCCGGACGTGGCCGCGTCGGTGGCGCGGTGGATCGAACAGGCGGGCGACCAGCCGGCCGAGGCCGTGGTGGCGTCGGCGGGTTCCGACGCTGCGGGGTCCGGCGGTGCGAGGGCCGACGGTGCGCGGTCCGGAGGTGCGGGGTCGGCGAAGGGCGGCGGGGGCAAGGCGGCAAGCGACGAGCCTGACCCCCTGAGCCTGGATGCCGCGATGGGACGCCTGGCCGCGTGGGGCGCGACCTCGGGCCGTCTCTCGACGCGCAATTCCCCCGCAAAGGCACCGAAGAAGGCGGCGCAGAAGGCCACCGCACGGCAGGCCTCGGCGGGAGCGAGCGCGGACGAGGCGACCGGCGCGGGCGCGACGGGCACAGCGGCGCAGCCGGGCGCGAATCCCACGACCGGCGCGATCGTCGGCCCTGGGAGTCACGCGGGAGCAGTCGCATCGGGCGCGGCCAGCGCGGCCACGTCGGCCAACGCCTCCGGCACTGCTGCCCCCACGCGCCGCACGCTCACCGACGGCCCCGTCCTGGACGCCCTCGCCCACGCAGTGCGAGTCCTGCGCGGCGTAGACCTGTCCGACTCCGACCTGGCGCACGCGCGCGCCCACCTGCCCGACCACCTGCGCATGACCTTCGTCGTCACCGACGCATCGGGCAAGGAGCTGGGCGTGGGCAAGGACCTGGCCTACCTGCAACGCTCCCTGGCCAGCGCCGCCAACAAGGCGGTGCGCACGGCCGTGCGCGCGGCCCTCGAGGAGGCCAGCGAGAAGCAGGCCCGCAGGAACAAGCGCGGGCGCGGCACCTCAGGGAGGGCCGCCACCGGCGCGAACAACACCGCGAGTGGAGCACTCTCCCCCACCGACACCTCCACGGGATCGTCCGGTGGGGAGAATCCCTCCACTACGGCTCACAGCGCGACCACGACGGGCACCGGATCCCGCGACGCGGCCCAGACCTCGTCCCCGGACCCGGCGTTCCACGCCGACGGCATCACGCAGATGCCGACGCTGCCGCGATCGATCACGCAGACCTCGGGCGCGATGACGCTGCGGGCGTTCCCCGCGCTGGTCCCCCAGGGCAGCGCCGCGGCCCCGGCTGCGGGCGTGCGCGTCATGGCGAGCGCCGCCGAGGCCGACCGCGAGCACCGTGCCGGCCTCGCCCGCCTGCTGCTCACCCGCGTCGCCCTGGCGACGAACCGCGTCACCACGCGCTGGACGGGCCGCGAGGCCCTCATGCTGGCGGCCTCCCCCTACGCGGACACGGCGGCCCTGGTCGCGGACGCGCAGCTGGCCTCGGCCCTGTCCCTCGTCGACGAGCTGAGCACCCCCGCGAACGTGCGCGACCCCGAGGCCTTCGAAACCCTCGTCGCGGCCGCGCGCGACGCCCACGAGGACCGCGTCTACCAGATCCTCTCCCACGTCGTGCGGGCTCTGGAGGCCAGCGCCGAGGCCGACGCCGCCGTGCGCTCCCACCCGCAGGCCTCGCTCAAGGAGACCACGCGCGACGTCGCCCGCCACGGGCACACCCTCCTGTACGAGGGCTTCGTGTCGGCCACCCCGGCCTCGGCGCTGCCGCACCTGGCCCGCTACCTGCGCGCGGGGGCCGTGCGCATCGAGCGCGCCGCCTCTTCGCCGGGGGCGCTGGGGCGCGACCTGGAGGACATGGACCGCATCCACGAGGCCGAGGCCGAGATCGCCGCCACGCGCGAGGCCCTGGAGCGTCGGCCCTACGACGCCCGCGCCGCCGCCGCGCTCACGCAGGCGCGGTGGATGGCCGAAGAGCTGCGCGTCTCCATGTTCGCCCAGACCCTGGGAACGCCCAACAAGGTCTCCATGAAGCGCCTCCTCGGCGTGCTCGCGGGGGCGCGATGAAGCGGACCAACATGCATGCCTCCATATTCGCCCAGACCCTGGGCACGCCGGGCAATGGCTCCCCGAAGCGCCCGCTCGGCGTGCTCGCGGGGGCGCAGTGAAGCGGGAGGAGGCGCGCACCCTCGCGCGCTCACTCATGGACGCCTCCGGCCTGCACGAGTGGCGTTTCCGCTTCGATAACGCGAGGCGCCGGGCCGGGGCATGCACGCATGCGACGCGCACGATCAGCCTGTCCGGGCCACTCACCGACCTGTACGACGAGGCCACGATCCGCGGCGTCATCCTGCACGAGATCGCCCATGCCCTGGTCGGTCCCGCGCACGGGCACGACGCCGCGTGGAAGCGGGCGGCCCGCGCCCTCGGCGCGCCTGACTCCGCGCGATTGCCCTCCTCCCTCCCCGCCCCGGACGCGCCCTGGGTGGGCACGTGCCCGCGCTGCGGGGCCACGCGACGCCTGTACCGCGCCCCGCGCCGCGTCTCCTCGTGCGGGGTGTGCTCGCGCTCCTTCGACCCCGCGCTCATCCTCGCGTGGGAGCATCACGGGACCCCGGCCTCGCCCGGGCACGCCTACGAGCGCGAGCTCGCCTCGATCCGCCGCTCTCGCCGCTGACCGCCGCCCACGCCGCCCTGAAACCCACGCTGCCCGGCGCCCACACCACATCCGGCTTCACAACCAGTTACCCAAAAATGTCGCACGTAATTCCCCCCTCACTCTTTCAAACTTTGAAAACGCACTGTTGGTATTTCAACGTTTGTGGACAGCTTAAAAACTGACTCGACGGAAATTACGTGCAACTTTTGGGGAGGGACCCACCAACCACGCACGGACCCCTTCCCCACCCCGGCCTCACACACCCAGTTACCCAAAAATGTCGCACGTAATTCCCCCCTGACTCTTTCAAACTTTGAAATCGCACTGTTGGTATTTCAACGTTTGTGGACAGCTTAAAAACTGACTCGACGGAAATTACGTGCGACTTTTGGGGAGGGGCCTCCCAGGGCCAGCCTCGGGCCCTGCCTCGAGGCCTGCCGGGCCTCCCGGGGCCGGAATGCTGCCCGCGGCGTGCATCTGCCCACGTCACAGGGCCGAACACAGCCAAAGGCAAGCAGACACACACCCCCCGGGGATACCCTTGATCCCAACACCCCCCGAGAGAAGGAAGCCATGGGTACCATCGCCAGCCCCGACGCCAGCACCGCTCCCGACCGCGAAGTCCTCACATGGCAGGGCTTCGGCGACGCATCTCGCGAGCTCACCCAGCAGATCATTGACTCCGGGTGGATCCCGGACCTGATTGTCGCGATTGCGCGCGGCGGCCTCATTCCCGCGGGCGCGATTGCCTACGCGATGGACGTCAAGGCGATCGGCACGATGAACGTCGAGTTCTACTCCGGCATCGGCGAAACCCTCGACGAGCCCATGCTGCTTCCCCCGCTCATGGACGTCTCCGCGATGGACGGCAAGCGCGTCCTCGTCGTCGACG
>CABKMZ010000119.1 GCA_902373545.1 uncultured Actinomyces sp.
AACAAACGCGGAACTGGCACACCGAACCACTCACCGCCACACCCCTCCATGCGCACCTGGGCCCTACTGGCGGCAGGATGGGCACGCCGCCCACGCCGCCCACGCCGCCCACGCCGCCCACGCCACCACCTGCACCCCGGCCCACTCCGGCCCAATCCGACACCTCCTACACCCTTACATGCGAAGAGCCCGTTTACCCAGCCCCAGCCACGCAGAAAAAGGGGTGGGCCCCGGAGTTTCCTCCGGGGCCCACCCTCAATCCGTGCGGATCAGGCCTGCTTCGCGGCGGCAATGCGCGCGCGGAACTTGGCCAGCTGCTCGGTGATGGCGGCGGGGAGCTTGTCGCCGAACTGCGAGAAGTACTCCTCGGTGTCGTCCATCTCGGCGGCCCAGGCGTCGGGATCGATCGCGAAGAGCTTCGCCCAGACGGCCTCGTCAATGTCCAGGCCGTCGAGGTTGAAGTCCTCGAACTTCGGGTAGCGGCCGGTCACGCCGTCAATGGCCTCGACCTCGCCGGCGGCGCGGCGAACGATCCAGTCCAGGACGCGGGCGTTGTCGCCGTAGCCGGGCCACATGAAGTTGCCGTCTTCGTCCTTACGGAACCAGTTGACCTGGTAGACCTTCGGGAAGCCCTCGCCGAGCTTGTCCTGCATCTCCAGCCAGTGGCCCCAGTAGTCGGCCATGTTGTAGCCGCAGAAGGGCAGCATGGCGAAGGGGTCGTGACGCAGCGAGCCGGCCTTGACGTCGGTCGCAGCGGCGGTGACCTCGGAGGCCACGGAGGCGCCGATGAACACGCCGTGGGCGGGCTCGTACTGCTCGGCAACCAGCGGGACGTTGGTGGCGCGGCGGCCACCGAAGAGGACGGCGTCAACCGGGACACCCTCGGGGGCTTCCCAGTCGGGGCAGATGATCGGGCACTGCGAGGCGGGAACGGTGAAGCGGCTGTTCGGGTGAGCAGCCTTCTCGCCGGACTCGGGGGTCCAGTCGTTGCCGTGCCAGTCGATCAGGTGCGCCGGAACGTCGCCGTCGATGCCTTCCCACCACACGTCACCGTCGTCGGTCAGGGCGACGTTCGTGAAGATGGAGTTGGCCTTGCCGGTCTCCATGGCCATGGGGTTGGTCTTGTAGGAGGTGCCGGGGGCGACGCCGAAGAAGCCGGCCTCGGGGTTGATGGCGCGCAGGCGACCATCCGGGCCCGGGCGCATCCACGCGATGTCGTCGCCGACGGTCTCGACCTTGTAGCCGGGGATCGTGGGCTGGAGCATGGCGAGGTTGGTCTTGCCACAGGCCGACGGGAAGGCGGCGGTGACGTGGAACTGCTGGCCGGTGGACTCGCGGGTCAGGCGCAGGACGAGCATGTGCTCGGCCATCCAGCCGTCGCGGCGGGCCATCGTCGAGGCGATACGCAGGGCGAAGCACTTCTTGCCGAGCAGGGCGTTGCCGCCGTAGCCCGAACCGAAGGACCAGATCTCGTTGGTCTCGGGGAAGTGGGTGATGTACTTCTCGTCGTTGCAGGGCCAGTTGTCGTCTTCCTGACCCTCTTCGAGCGGCACGCCGACCGAGTGGACGGCGGGAACCCACACGCGGCCCTCGTTGATGAGGTCCATGGCAGCAGCACCCATGCGGGTCATGATGCGCATGTTGACAACGACGTAGGGAGAGTCGGTGATCTCAACACCGAGCTGGGAGATGGGGCCACCCAGGGGACCCATGGAGAAGGGAACCACGTACATGGTGCGACCCTTCATGGCACCCGTGAACTTCTCGTGCAGGGTGGCCTTCATTTCCTTGGGGTCGGCCCAGTGGTTGGTCGGGCCCGCATCCTCTTCCTTCTCACAGCAGATGAAGGTACGGGACTCAACACGCGCAACGTCGGACGGCTTCGAGCGAGCGAGGAAGGAGTTGGGGCGCTTCTCCTCGTTCAGCTTGGTGAACATGCCACTCTCGACCATCTGCGCGGTCAGACGATCCCACTCTTCCTGGGAACCGTCGCAGAACTCAACGGCGTCAGGGGTGGTCAGCTCAGCGATTTCAGCAACCCACTTGATGACATCTTCGGGAGCGTTGGCCGGAGCCGCCGCACGAACGTCCTGTTCGGTCACGGACATTTTGCCTCCTGAGGCATTTTGAATTGTCGAGGCCGCGATATGCGTCCCCGATTGACAGAATCAATCATGCCGGAACCGATGCCCACGCTTGCGGGCGCTTGGTCCCGGTCACACCACAATCGTAGTCGAACCAGTCACAGGCCGCCCGACCGACAGGGACTTTCTGCCCACCCACAAGGCGTTTCGTGTCCGCGCGAGCGCGCCCAGGCCTCGTCCATAGGACCGAAGATCAAGCCCCGGCCGACCCCGTGAGATAGAACACGATCATTGGTGTAACAAAAGCGCATCTGAACTTGAAGTCTGCCCACCCCATGACGGACGATTGCAGGTAGCACAACAGTGCCGTTCACCATTGGAAGGACCGAATACACCATGGGATTCCGAAACAAGACCCAAGGCCCTGACTTTTTTGAAGACTTCACCTCGCAGGCACGCCAGCTTGAGCAGGCCGTCGAGATCCTGACGCACATCTATGCCGCCTCCCCCGAAGAGCGCATCGC
This sequence comes from uncultured Actinomyces sp., assembly GCA_902373545.1. GTDB lineage: Bacteria > Actinomycetota > Actinomycetes > Actinomycetales > Actinomycetaceae > Pauljensenia. Next base: position 2,609 of record CABKMZ010000119.1, read on the forward strand.
CCTGCGCGATCAGCTCCACGAGGTCGAGCACCGCGGCGACGAACTGAACCACGACATCGTCCAGCGCATCAACTCCTCGTTCATCACACCCTTCGACCGCGAGGACCTGCAGTCGCTGGCCTCCCACCTGGACGACTGCCTGGACTTCATCGACGAGGCCGGCGACCTCCTCGTCGTCTACGGCATCGCCGACATCCCCAGCTCCCTGGTCTCCCTGCTGAACACGCAGATCGAGGTCATCAAGAACTGCGCGGACCTGACCGCGGAGAACATGCCCAAGCTCAAGTCGCCCATCGACATGCGCGACTACTGGATCGAAATCAACCGCCTCGAGAACGAGGGCGACCTGGCCTACCGCCGCACCCTGACGGCCCTGTTCGACTCGGGCCTCGACCCGGTCACGATCATCAAGCTGAAGGACATCGTCCAGGGCCTCGAATCCTGCGCCGACGCCTTCGAGGAGCTGGCCAACGTCATCGAGTCCCTCGCACTGAAGGAATCCTGAGCCGTGGATCTGAATCTGATCCTCGTCTGCGTCGTCATCGTCGTCGCACTGTTCTTCAGTTACACGAACGGCTTCCACGACGCGGCGAACGCGATCGCGACCTCCGTGTCGACGCGCGCGTGGACTCCCCGCGCGGCGCTCCTCATGGCCGCGACGATGAACGTCATCGGCGCCATGATGGGCACGGCCGTCGCCAAGACGGTCGGTAAAGGCATCATCTCGATCAGCGACTACGCCGAGTCTCCACTGCCGGAGATGCAGCAAAAGGGCCTGGTCATCATCCTGGCCGCCCTGCTGGGCGCCTGCATCTGGAACCTCATCACCTGGTGGTTCGGACTCCCGTCGTCCTCCTCACACGCCCTCATCGGTGGCATGGCGGGCGCCGGCCTCATGAGCGGCACGGTCGTTTACTGGTGGGGCATCATGAGCCACGTCGTGATCCCGATGTTCGCCTCCCCCATCATCGGTTTCATCGTCGGCTACATCGTCATGAAACTCGTCCTGTGGCTGCTGCGCAAGGCCCAGTATCACCGCACGATGCGTCGCTTCCGTGCCGCCCAGCGCATCTCGTCGGCGGCCATGGCCCTGGGCCACGGCATCCAGGACGCGCAGAAGACGATGGGCATCATCGTCATGGCGCTGATGGCTGGCGGTTACGGCGAGCACCACAACATCCTCGATCCGATCACGGGCGAGATGAACGTGCCCCTGTGGGTGAAGATTTCGAGCGCTCTGGCGATTTCGCTGGGCACGATGGCCGGCGGCGGGCGCATCATGCGCACGATTGGTCGCAAGATCATCGACCTGGATCCGGCTCGCGGCTTCACCGCCGAGGCCGTGTCCGCCTCGATCCTGTACCTGTGCTCCTACGTCATCCACGCCCCTATCTCGACGACGCAGGTCGTGTCGACGGCGATTATGGGCGTGGGTTGCACGAAGCGTTTCTCCGCGGTTCGCTGGGGCGTCGCGGGCAGCATCGTCACCGCGTGGTTCCTGACGTTGCCGGCCGCGGCCGTCGTGTCTGGCATCGTGTACCTCCTCGTGGCGCTGCCTCTGGGGGTCCACTAGTGGCTTCCCGTCGTCTCGTCGGCCTGGTCGCGGCCCTCGCGCTTCTCGTCCCGCTCGCCGCATGCTCGGATTCGTCCGTCATGCACATGCGGGTCGGCCAGTGCATCCTCATGCCCGAGGACAAGACCGCGACCACGGTTGAGACGACCGGTTGCACCCGAGAGCACGACGCCGAGGTCTTCTACGTGACCTCCGCCGACGACGGGGATTTCCCCGGCGAGGAGGAGCTCAACAAGCAGGCCGGCGCCCAATGCCTCGAGCATTTCGAGGAGTACGTCGGATCGAGCTACCTGACGTCCACCATCGACATGACGTGGATGATCCCGACGAAGGATTCGTGGGCGCACAAGGATCGGGCGATCGTATGCCTGGCTCGTCCCATGGATCGTTCAACACTCACCTCGTCGGTGAAGGACTCAGGCCTGTAGGCCCCCTCGCCGACGCCGTCGGGTGGCACGTGGCCTGCCGTGGGCCGCGCGCCACCCGCTTTGTTGACTGATCGACGGACACAACGTGTTGGTTGTCTAGAGACTTTTCGGTGTGCTGGCGCGGGACAATCAACATTGAAGGTCGTTGTTTCATCGTGGGGGCATGAATACCTCCAAACGCCCGGCGTGTGGGCGGACGCCCGGCCAGGCATCGTTGCGTCCACAACGCAGGCTGCCTCGCCCTCGACAGTCCTTTGTCAGCGTTTTTCGTCGAGGTGGCCGGCGATGCGGGCGCCTCACCGCCGCGAACCGTGGCCTCACCGCCCCGGACCGCGACCTCACCGCCAGCAAACGGGGGGAATTGCACCAATAGAGGCGCGACACGCCGGCGACACGCCGACAGAATGCTTCTAATGCTGCAAAACCCCCACCATCACCCCTGGCGTCATGCTCCCTCACTGGTGCACTCTTCCCTCACAAGCACAATGCCCCCTAACGAGTTGAACGCTCCCGATCAGGTGTCATCCTTCCGATGGGGTGCATCCTGTTTGAGGCGCGGCGACGCACGCACGCTAGCCCGATGACGCCCCCG
>CABKMZ010000120.1 GCA_902373545.1 uncultured Actinomyces sp.
CATCACCCTCATCGTCATGACGGCGATGACCTCGGGCCTGACCTCCAGCGTCTACCAGCAGTACCGCGGCGGCACGATCGTCGTCTCCCAAGACAAGGACGCGCCCGAGGGCGCCATCGAAAGCGCCGAAAGAACCCTGAGCGCAACCAGCGGCGTCACCACCATCAAGCACACGGCCCAGTGGCCCGCCGACGCCCAGACCGACGCGACGCGCGGCCAACTCTACGTCTCGCCGCTGGCCGCCAAGCCTTTCGCCGACATCGACCTGAGCGCTGGAACCAAGCCAACCGCCGACGACCAGATCACCATCCCCGAGCACACGGCCTCGGCCCTCTCGGTGAAGGTCGGCGACACCGTCCGCGTGCGCGCAGGATTCACCGAGGGCGACTACCGCACCCTCACCATCGTCGGCACCACGCGCTCGAACACGATCAGCATGGGCATCCCCGCCTCTTACGTGACCGACGGCGGCTTCTCCTCGATCTTCGGGACGACCGCGTCCGGCCGGTTCATCGTCGCGACGTCCGGAGCGGATACGGACAGCAACGCAAACCCTCCCAGCGCCACCCAGGACGAATGGGTGGCGAGAGCAAACTCTGCGCTCAGTGGCATCTCGGGCGTGACCGTCACCAGCGTGCACAAGGCGATCCAGGAGGACCTCGACCAGGCGCGCCTGGGAGCGACCATGACGATGGGAATCATGCTGATCTTCCCGGCGATCGCGGCGCTCGTGGCCTCCATCGTCGTCTCCTCGACATTCCGCGTGGTGCTCACGCAGCGCACCCGCGAATTGGCGCTGCTGCGCACGCTGGGAGCGACCAGGCGACAGGTCCGCTCGCTCGTGACCCGCGAGGCCCTCGCGATTGGAGCGATCTCGTCGGCGATTGGCGTCGCGCTCGGCTGGCTGATTGGCGCGCTCGCGGAGGCGGGCACCGGCCTGGCCTCTAGCGTCGTCGCTGCGCTTGAGGGTGCCTCCGTCTGGCAGCTCGCGCTCACGTGGCTGGGTGCCACCCTGTTCACGACCCTGGTCGGCGTCTTCCCGGCCCGCGCCGCCTCCCGCGTCGCGCCCGTCGCCGCCCTCGCCCCCGTGAACGAGGCCGGGGCCGGCGCCCGGAAGAAGCACACCGTCCGCTTCATCATCGGCGCGCTCATCGCGGTCGTCGGCTGCGGAGCTGTGGCCCTCGCGTGGCGCTCGGATAGTGGCGGCACGAAATTCCTCGGCGCTTTCGCCGGGTCGCTCCTGGCGCTCCTCGGCGCGCTGCTCGTCGCCTCCGTGCTGCTGCCCGCCCTCACCCGCGCGTTTGGCGCTGCATTCCCGGGCACGCTGTCCGCCATGGCCCGCGAGAACACGATGCGCAACCCCGGCCGCACCTCCGCGACCGGCACCGCGATCATCATCGGCGTGACCCTCGTCGTCACCATCATGGTCGGCGCCGCATCCGTGCGCACCACCCTGACCAACGCTGTGAACGACGCGCGTCCCTTCGACCTCATGGCCGTGTCCACAGATGGGGCGATCACCGACGACCAGCAGGCCGCCATCGCGGCCACCGACGGCGTTGCCGCCACCGTCGCTCAGTACGCCGCCCCCGGCACCCTCACGACCACCTTGGGCGCGCCCGCCTACGCCCCCGGAGAGGGAGCGGGCTCGGACGACGAGGCCCAGGCCTCGTCGGTCATGATCACCGGAGAACCCGACTACGCGGGCGTCACCCACTCGACCGTCACGCAGCTGGGCGATGGCCAGGTGCGCGTCGGGGACGAGGCCCTGGCCGGGCAGACGCTGCGCCTGTGCGCCGACACGTGCGTGGACCTGAGCGCGACCTACGACAAGAACGGCAGCGTCGGGGAGGCCCAGGTCTCCGAGAAGACCCTGCGATCCATCGCGACGTCGCCGCAGCGTCAGGCGATCATCATCAAGATGGCCGACGGGGCCGACGCCGAGACCGTGCAGGCCGCGCTGCTCAAGGACTCGCACCTCAGTGTTAATGGATCCGCGCTCGAGCGCCAGATGTACACGAAGATTATCGACCAGCTCATGCTCATCCTCGTCGGACTGCTCGGAGTGTCCGTCCTCGTGTCCCTGGTGGGCGTGGCCAACACGCTGTCCCTGTCGGTCGCCGAACGTACCCGCGAGAACGGCCTGCTGCGGGCGCTGGGCCTGACGCGACGCCAGATGAAGGGCCTCCTCGCCCTCGAGGCGCTGTTCCTGTCACTCACCGGAGCGGTTATCGGCGTCGGCATGGGCGTCGCCTTCGGGTGGGTCGGCGTCATGAGCCTGCCCGTCGAGGGAGCCACCCCCGTGCTGAGCGTGCCGTGGCTGCAGCTGGCCGGCGTGTGCGTCGTCGCCATCGTGTCCGCGCTGGTCGCCTCCTGGCTGCCCGGCCGCCGGGCCGCGAAGGTCAGCCCCTCGGAGGCGCTGGCCACGGAGTGACGCCGGTTGAGTGACGCCGGTTGAGTGACGGGCGGGGCGCTGTGGGTGTGGTCCACAGCGCCCCGCCGCGCGTTTGTGAGCGCCTCGCGTCAGTATCGTCTCGTGTCAGCTGACAACCTTCCTGCGGGCCACGCGCCGGGCGGCCAGCGCCGAGGCGATGAGGGCCGCCGAGGCCGCGAGGTACGGGTACAGGCCCGGCCCGCCGGAGTAGGGGAGCGTCGGGGCCTCCCGGTCGGCCACCATGATGGTCGCCGTGAACTTCCCGTCGATGATCATGCCCTGCACGTCCAACGTCAGGTCGTTGTAGCCGGAGTTGTAGACCTGGACGGAGGCCTTCGTCCACTTGTTTTGGTCGAAGATCTCGGTGTCGGGCATGACGTTCGTGCCCGTGCCGTCGCCCAGCTGCGCCGACAGGGTGAAGGGGATCGGCTGGGGCAGGAGCAGGTGGCCGGGAGGGGCCTTCGTCTCGACCAGCCAGTACTTCTTGTCCGTCGCCAGCGTCGTCACCTTCCAGTAGTACTGCCAGTCGGTGACGTTCGACGAATCCAGGGTGAGGACCGGGGTGGCCGACCCGTCGACGCGCGGGTCCACGTCGTAGATCGCGAACTCGGACCCGGACAGCGGATAGTAGGAGTAGCCCTGCGCGTCCACGTACTCGTTGGCGATTTCGGGCCACTGGAGGTTCGTGAACTGGCGGCCGGCCTTGGCGATGATCACGGTGCGCACGCGCACGGGGGCGCACGCCTTGTTGTTATCGGTGCCGTCCGAATCGCGGTTCGCGGCGGCGATGACCTCGCTGTACAGGCCGTATCCCGAGCGTGGCGGCCCCAGGTAGCGGCACGAGAATCGCGACTCGTCCACGTTCGCCGCTTCCGAGCGCGTCACGTTGATGCGCACCCAGTACTCGCGCGAGGAGTTCGCGGGCAGCGGGTCGCCGTCGGTGATCTGGTAGCGCCCGCCCGCGGCGGCCAGCTCGGTTCCCGCGTCCAGGCCCTCCTGCGTGGCGGCCACGCGCACCGAGTTGATCGTCAGGCTGGAGGGGAAACCGGGCGCGACCTGCAAGGCGCCCGTGTCCGCATCCAGCGACCCGCTATTCGTTGCGGTCACCTTGTAATCCACGTCGAAGGTCACGGGGCCGTCGCCGCCGCTCGTCACGAGCTCCTGCTTGACGCTCACGTTCGCGCTCTTCGCGTGGTTCGTGAACGTGCAGTCGATCGTCTGCGCGGCCGCGCTCGCCACCGACCCGACGCCCGCGAAATTAACGCTCTTCGCGTCGGTGTCCACGGTCGCGGCCACGGCCTCGCCCGCGCCGTTCACGCACGAGATCGACTCAAGCGTCCACTGCTCATCGGGGTCGTCCGGGCTGGTCACGCCGCTTTCCGTGATCGTGAAGTCCGAGTGCCCCACCAGGAACGCCTGGTACGAGGTCATGGACCCCTTCTTGTCCGCGCCGACCCCGGCGGGGGTGATGGTCTGGTTGAAGGAGCCGTCCTGGACCCAGCCGGACACCGCCGTGCCGTCCGGGGTCGTCGACGAGGCCGTGGCGCCGGCCGGCGCGTCAACCGCGTCTTGGGTGGCGCTGGAGGTGAAGGTCGCCGACGGCTGGGTCGCGTAGGTGCGGCCACCGTCCGTGGTGATGACCTTGTGGATGCGCACGTAGCGCTCTTGCGTGATCGAGGCGTACAGGCACGCGAAGCTCATGTTGAGTTCCGGTGTGCTCATGGACGCGACGGGCTGAGCGCCCTCCGGGGGAGCGGCCGGGCACGAGGCGCTGCGCCCGTTGTCCGTGAAACCCCAGATCGTCATGCGGTAGCGGATCCCGTCCTTCTCCCACACCGTGTCGGGCAGTGTGGAGGTGGAGATGGAGACCGTGTCGTTCGAGGCCGGGGTGCGCAGGGAGATATCGACGGCGTCCGGCCAGTCGTTCTCCGCCCGCTGCGCCTTCGCCCAGCCCGCGGTCTGGTTGATGTGGCCCTTCTGTCCCTTGTTGTACAGGTCGTGCGTGCCGTTGCCCGCGCCGACGTGCTGGGCGCACACGGTCTTACCTGTCAGCCACTGGTCGGTATTGCGGCCCTCCGGGTTGTAGAGGCGTGCCGGACCCGTGAACTTGCCCCTGATCTTGCGGCGGCTACCGTTCGCGGCCACCGATCCGTCAGGGTTCGTGTCGCACACGCTGTTGGCGACCACCGTGTAGGCGCCGCCCGCGCGCGGCACGACCGTCGTCTCCGTGTCGTCCTGGGACTCCTCAACGTCCCACGGGATCGCCCCCTGCATGGCGAAACCGTCACCCTGAATACGCAGGTTCAGGTCCCCGTGGAAGAAACGCTGAGGACCCACATCGGTCAGCGTTTTCTGGTTCCTGCCCGTGCCTCGTTCCAAGTTGTTGAAAATCGGGAGGTTGTTGTTGCGCAGCGTGCCCAGCAGGAACGGTTTGCCGGCCACAACCGTGCCCGGCGTGGCCGGCTGGAAGCCCATCGCCGTCTGCTTCCACGGCGCGATCTTGCCCTGGACGGTGGTCTCGTTGTTGTAGAAGATGACGCCGTTGTCTGCGGGGTTTTCGCCCCACGGTAGCGAGCGCGTCGTATAGCTCCAGTAGCCCTGCGACGCCAGGGAGGACTCCAGCCACTGGGCGCGCTTCCAGCCTGTCCCGTCCTGCAGCGAGCCGCCCGGCCAGGGGCCCCACTGATCTAGGGGCTTGACCCAGCCGTCGCGCGACCACATGTTCGGCTTGTAGGTCTCCATGT
>CABKMZ010000121.1 GCA_902373545.1 uncultured Actinomyces sp.
AGGCCCCGACCCCATGCCAACACCACCCCCACACCCCAAAATGCGAAGAGCCGGGTAACCCCACAGGCAGGTGGGGGTGCCGGTGATTCACCGGCACCCCCGCCTCTGGCTATGAAACGCGAATTACGAGCGCTTTCTCCGCATTGTCGCGGCGCCGATAGCGCCTGTCACGGCAGCGAGTATCAGCACATCGCCGGTGAAAGCACCGGTCTTGGCAAGCTGCGTTGCGGGCGTGGGAGGAGCCGAGGGTGTGACTGTCGTCGGTGTGGGCGTCGGACCCGGCTTGAAGGACAGTCGTGTGACGTAGGGATGCGACTCGCTGGTCGTGTACTTCAGGTGGTGCTTCATGAGCGGAGCTTCATCCCACCCGGCAGAAGGGCCGATCGCGGGGGGCCTCCATCCGGCGCTCAGAAGGATGCCCGAAGGAGGGCAAGCAGGTGACGGCGGATCAAATACTGTCCCAAGAACAGGGCGAGGTTCGGCCGGTTCGACAGTATCGTCGTCGCCCATAGTCGGAGGGCATGCAGGTGACGGCCACCCGGGCTTGACCGTGACACCGAGTTGTTTCTCGACATTAACAGAGATAACGCCCTGCGTGAGGTGATCGATCTGGTAATCCGTATCGGCAGTTGCGGATTCAGTGAAGGCAATCTTCTTAATGGTGATCACCGCTTCGCCGTGAAGCGCAGCCAGCGCGTCCTTGAGGTCTTCGATGGTGGTGATATGACCGGGGGTATCGACGTCAACGGTAACCGTTGCGGTCTGTCCGTTAACTGCCACTGTCTTCGCTGAGAAGCCCTGGGGAAGCCCAGTCACCGAGATGGCCGAGGGGTCGGAAAACTTCAGCTGCGCAGGAAGAGTGATCTCGGTCGTGAAGCCCACGTGAGCATTCCTCAGGTCAAAATCGTCGAATGCGTTGGGCGTCTCCTCGTATTTCTGGAGGAGATCCGCAATGTGTCCACCTCGAAGGTCGTCCAAGTGGACGACGTTCTCGATGGTCAGAAGCGAGTTCTTATTCTCGGCGTGGATCTCTTCCTTCTGAGTTGGTGGGTTCTCATCGGTACCGATCTTAAAATCGGTGTCGATTGCCGGGTCATCACCGTTGACCGGAAGGGAGCCGAAAACACTCTTGTACTTGTAAGTACCGGTCAAGCCATCCGCCGACAACTCCCGAGTGGAGAATTCATAGTCGGGAATTCCTGCGGCATGGAAGAAGTTGGGCCCGGTTTTCGGGGGCTGTAAGTCGTGGCCGTCCTTTTCATCAACCCAGCGCGTTGTCCTGGTCGGTGCGGACGCGAAGCAGTCGGTAGGCGACTGTGCGACTGCCAGGGTCTTCGTGTCGAAGTTAAAGACCTGGGCGGGGGCGGTCGGAGATTCGAAGAAGTTGAACGTACCTGTCACGGTAATCTCTTCGCTGGCCAGTCGAGTCGCTTCCGCAGGGTCAATTGCGCCAACGGCATAGGGGACCTGGACCTTGATCGTGTGGAGGCCGGGGTTGGCTTTCTCTGCATCGTAGATATCGAGCAGCTGCTGCCAGCTCAGATCCTTGAGCTGGATGTTCGCAGTGACCTGTGTGCGCTCAGCGCCCGGGGAGAACGACGTGTAGGCGAGCAGTGACGAGGTAGATTTCGCGCGAGACGTCCCCAACGTGACCGCCTCAGGGACACTCACGGTCAGTGTGATATCGGCGTTGTCGTTGCTGCCGGAGTCATGAGGGGAGAGCCCCTGTGCAGCCGCAGCGCGGATTTCTGCCTCGTGGCCTGCCAGAAGCGTTGTGACTGGAATGTCCAGCACGACGGTACCGTGATAGGTCGTGATCACAGGGGTCGTATTGCACACCGTCGTGCTTGTTGATGAGACGTATTGTGAGAGGGTGAAGGGCTCGGCATCGGCTTGTGCGCTGCGTGGCGCAAACATTGATACCGTACCTGCAGCGACAAGAGCCAAACCAGCACCCGTCGCCAGAACTCTCCGGCTTTTCCTCATGATGTTCCCCAGTCGTAGGTGTGCGTACTAAACGCTATGAGTCATGATTGTTCAGTATACACATTGTTGAAGACGTGCATCGTCTATTGCGGGCTGAGCTCTGGATTGGGTGCTCTATCAGGCGCGGGCACATAGCATGCAGGTGATTCCCATGTGCTTCGCTGTGCACTCAAGGCCGTCGCTGCGACCGCTCGTGAAATATGGCTGACTTACGGGTGTTGTGCGCGTACTGGGCGAGTTTTGTGTCGCATGTGGTGCCAATGCCTGGCTAGGCAATGGAAAGGCACGCCACGAGCCGCCCGATCGGAGGCCGACGCGAGGCCTGCGGGGCCTGGCCGGGCTTCGAGCCGACGCGCCGAGCGAAGCTCGCGGCGCGGGCGGCGAGCGGGCGGGCAGGCCTCGCGGCGGCCGGAGATCTGGCGGGGCAGCGGCGGTGGTCGCAGATCTGGCGGGGCTGTGGCAGGTCGCAGATCTGGTGGGGCTACGGTCAACACTGGAAAACAAAGGGGAAGTGGGGCATGGATACGAAAAACCGGCGACCTGTAGGCCACCGGCTTTCTGTGCGTCATGGGGGACTTGAACCCTCAACCCGCTGATTAAGAGTCAGCTGCTCTGCCAATTGAGCTAATGACGCGGGAACTCTCACCGGCCGGAGCCGGGAAAGCTGTGCGTCATGGGGGACTTGAACCCTCAACCCGCTGATTAAGAGTCAGCTGCTCTGCCAATTGAGCTAATGACGCGGGGGTTTTGCAACCGAGAGATAAATATACACATCTTGGGGTGTGCGGACAAGTCAATGTTGCCCTCAGTGTCCTATCTCGCATCCGTGTGGCATGGGGTACTGGGAGGCGGTGTTCGGATGTGGTGGGCGGAACCGGGCGCTCGCGCGGCGGGGCTTTGCCTACAATGGAGGCCCGGACGAAAGGGGATGCTGTGTCGGAGGCATCGAGCGAATACTCAACGGTCGTCGAGGACATTCTCAAGCTTGTGTGGAGCGCTGAGGAGGCCGGGCGTGACGGTGTCAAGCCCAAAGACATCGGCGAGCACATGGGCGTGGTGCCGTCGACGACGACGGAGAATGTTCAGCGCCTGGTTCGCCAGGGGTTGGTCACTCACGAGCGTTACGGGCGTGTGCGCCTGACCGGCCAGGGGCGTGCCGTCGCCCTCGGTATGGTGCGTCGGCATCGGCTGCTGGAGACCTACCTCCACGAGGCCCTGGGTTTCTCCTGGGATGAGGTGCACGAGGAGGCTGAAATCCTCGAGCATGCCGTGTCCGAGCGGCTGTTGAACCGCCTCGACAAGGTCCTGGGCTACCCGACGCGCGATCCGCATGGGGATCCGATCCCGCGCGCGGATGGCTCGAGCGACGAGGTTCTCGGCGCGCCCCTCGATACGCTCGCGGTGGGGGATGGGGGCGTGGTGGATCGGCTGCCCGATCGTGACCCGCAGGCCCTGCGCGCATGGGAGGAGGCTGGTCTTGTGCCCGGTGCTCGCGTTGTCATCCTCGCCAGCGGACCGAGCTCGATGACGGTTGCCCTCGATGACGGAGAGATGGTGCAGCTCGACGCGGCCCTGGCCTCGGGCATCATCGTGCGCGCCTGAGCCGCCCTATCGACGAGGCCCGGGCGCGCATCAGCCCACCTGACCGAGGTGGTCGGGCGGGCTGGGAGCGCCCTCGCGGGGTGCTCAGAAAGAGAGGAGCGGAGTCGGTTAGGAGAGCGCCGCGGATCCCATCGACGGGGGCACGTGGGCGCCGTGGCCGGCGGCGAGGAGGGCCTCGCGCAGCGTGGTGATCGCGTTATCGAGATCCTCGTCGGTCGCCGGAGCAGCCTTCGACAGGAGGATGTCGGTCTCGTCGCGCAGGGGGATGACGTGCAGGTGGGTGTGGGGCACCTCGAAGCCGGCAATGGCCAGGCCAGCGCGCGGCACGCCGAAGGCCGCCTTCTGAGCGACGCCGATGGCGCGCGCGACCTTCATCAGGTGCGCGGCCACGTCCGAAGGGGCGTCGGTCCACGCCTCGTAGGGGCAGCGCGGGACGACGAGGACGTGCCCGGGGGAAGTGGGCTCGATCGTGGCGAAGGCGACGCACAGGTCGTCGGCCCACACGAAGCGGCCGGACCACTCGCCGGAGATGATCTTTTCGAAGACGGTACTCATGCGACTATTGTCACCTATTTGCGCGCGCTTCGGTAGATGAGCGTATCCGGCGGGGTGGGCGGGCGTGAACTACCCTGGTGGGGAGTATTGTTACGTGACCCATCGTTAAGCGAGGAACGCACAGATGAGCGAAAATCCGCAGAGTGCCCCGGCCCAGCGCTACACCGCGCAGCTGGCCGGTCAGATCGAGACGAAGTGGCAGGACCGTTGGGAGGAGCTGGGCACGTTCTACGCGGACAACCCCACGGGTGACCTGGCAGGCCCGCTGGCATCCCGCAACCCCTTCTTCATCCTCGACATGTTCCCCTACCCCTCGGGTAAGGGCCTGCACGTGGGTCACCCGCTGGGTTACATCGCGACCGACACGCTGGCGCGCTACCGCCGCATGAAGGGCGACAACGTCCTGTACACGATGGGCTACGACGCCTTCGGCCTGCCCGCCGAGCAGTACGCCGTCCAGACCGGCCAGCACCCGGCCATCACCACGAACCAGAACATCGCGAACATGCGCCGCCAGCTGCGCCGCATGGGCCTGTCCCACGACTCGCGCCGTTCCTTCGCCACGACCGACATCGAGTACGTGCACTGGACGCAGTGGATCTTCCTGCAGGTCTTCAACTCGTGGTTCGATCCCGAGGCCACGGCCCCCGACGGCTCACAGGGCGCTGCCCGCCCGATCAGCGAGCTGATCGCCAAGCTCGAGTCCGGCGAGATTCGCCCCGAGGACGGCGCCGATTACAACTCGCTCGACCGCGCCGCCCGGGCGAAGGTCGTCGACTCCTACCGCCTCGCCTACGTCTCCGAGGCCCCCGTCAACTGGTGCCCGGGCCTGGGCACGGTCCTCGCCAACGAAGAGGTCACCGCGGATGGCCGCTCCGAGCGCGGCAACTTCCCGGTCTTCAAGCGCAACCTGCGCCAGTGGATGATGCGCATCACCGCCTACGGCAAGCGCCTCGTCGACGACCTCGACACCATCAACTGGCCCGAGAAGGTGCGCACCATGCAGCGCAACT
>CABKMZ010000122.1 GCA_902373545.1 uncultured Actinomyces sp.
CGTCGGAGGGGCCCGAGACGTCGGGGTTCGTCGCGATGAACTTCGCGCCGCCCTCGATGAAGCGGATCGCCTGGGTGAGGGCGCGGAAGTCGTAGGAACGCACCTCGCCGAGCACCACGAACTCCGGATCCGTCTCCGTCATGACGTATCCGGCGGCGTGGATCGCGGTGGTCAGGCCGGCCTCGCCGATGACGTACGCGGTCGAGCCGGGGGACTGCTGCTGGAGGAAGGCGGCCGTCGCGTTCGCGGAGGTCCAGATGTTCTCCTCGGGGATGTCCAGGCCCGAGTTCGCCAGGCGCGCCGAGAGGTCGCGGTTGGTGAACACCGAGTTGTTGGTGAGGACCAGGAACGGAATGTTGTTGGCGCGCAGCGCCGCCAGGAATTCGTTGGCGCCCGGCAGTGCGCGGTTCTCCTTGACCAGGACGCCGTCCATGTCGGAGAGCCACGCGCTCACGGGCGGCAACTCACTGAGTGCTGTTGGTTCGTTCATCAGCGGATTCATGCCTCCATTCTACGTTCCCGCTAGGGTGGGATCCGTGAACGAGTTGGAAAACGGGTGTGACATCGCGCGGCAGGGCGCGGTTTCTGGGGACACTGAGGCGTACGAGGCCGGGGCTGGTTCGCGCGCGCAGGTGGGGGTCGGTCCGTGGCCGGTTGGGCAGGCCGCCTGGCCGGTTGGCGAGCACTATGACCGGGAGCTCCTGGAGCACGGGGATCGGCGCAACGTCGAGGACCGATACCGCTACTGGACGATGGATGCGATTCGCGAGGACGTCGCCGCCCGCTCGCTTCCCTTCGAGGTGGCCGTGGAGAACCTGGACCACGACTTCAACATCGGTTCCATCGTGCGCACCGCCAACGCGCTTGGCGCGCGCCGCGTCCACGTCGTGGGCCGCAAACGCTGGAACCGCCGCGGCGCCATGGTGACCGACCGATACCTGCCGGTGGATCACCGCGCGCAGGTGAGCGAACTCGTCGAGCACTGCGAGCGTGAGGGCCTGGCCCTCGTCGGCGTCGACAATGTAGACGGCTCCGTCGCCCTTGAAGGGGCCGTCTTGCCCGAGCGCGCCTGCCTGGTCTTTGGGTCCGAGGCCTCGGGCCTCAGCGAGGACATGCTCGCCGCCTGCCGCCTTGTCGTCGCCATCACCCAGCGCGGCTCGACGCGCTCCATGAACGTCGGACACGCCGCCGCGATCGTCATGTGGGCGCACGCCTCGCACCTTGCGGCACACCCCGCTCCCCTCCCCTGACCCCGCCAGCGCCCCAGCGCGCCACACCCACAAGAGCCACCCCTGCCTCGTGACAGCACCCGCGAGAGACGCGGACACGCAGGCCAGCCCGGCCTCGCCAAGCGCGTACCACACGCGCCCGCTGAATGAAAAGACCCTGTCCGAACGGGACTTCCATCCTTTCCCGATCATGCAAAATGTGAGACAATCGATCGTGACAAAACTGTCACTCGATTAGGAGGCTCCAAGTGCCTATCGCAACCCCTGAGGTCTACGCAGAGATGCTGAATCGCGCACGGGATGGCAAGTTCGCCTACCCCGCGATTAACGTGACCTCGTCCCAGACCATCACCGCCGCCCTCCAGGGCTTCGCCGAGGCCGAGTCCGACGGCATCATCCAGGTGTCCGTCGGCGGCGCCGAGTACGGCTCCGGCTCCACCATCAAGAACCGCGTCACCGGCTCTCTGGCCCTCGCCGCCTACGCCTACGAGGTCGCCAAGAACTACGGCATCACCGTGGCTCTGCACACCGACCACTGCGCCAAGCAGAACATCGACTCCTGGGTCCGTCCCCTCCTCGAGATCGAGGCCGGCCAGGTCGCCGACGGTAAGCTCCCCACCTTCCAGTCCCACATGTGGGACGGCTCCGCGATCCCGCTCGACGAGAACCTCGAGATCGCGAAGGAACTGCTCGCCATGTCCGTCAAGGCCAACACCATCCTCGAGATCGAGGTCGGCGCTGTTGGCGGCGAGGAAGACGGCGTCGTTGGCGAGATCAACGAGAAGCTCTACACCTCCACCGCAGACGGCATCAAGACCGTTGAGGCCCTGGGCCTGGGCGAGAACGGCCGCTACATCACCGCCCTGACCTTCGGCAACGTGCACGGCGCCTACAAGCCCGGCCACGTGAAGCTGCGTCCCGAGCTGCTCGGCACCATCCAGGAAGAGGTCGCCGCGCACTTCGGCCTCGACCACCGTCCCTTCGACCTGGTCATGCACGGCGGCTCCGGCTCCACCGCCGAGGAGATCGCCACCGCTGTCGCCAACGGCGTCATCAAGATGAACGTCGACACCGACACGCAGTACGCGTTCACCCGTCCGGTCGTTGACCACATGCTGCGCAACTACGACGGCGTCCTCAAGATCGACGGCGAGGTCGGCGTGAAGAAGCAGTACGACCCGCGTACGTGGGGCAAGTCGGCCGAGGCCGGCATGGCCGCCCGCGTCGTCGAGGCCTGCGAGCGCCTGGGCGCCACCGGCACCCAGATGCGCTGAACCCTTCGCTGATGGCTGCCTAGCGGCCTGACGCGTGAGCCGCCCGGCCCCCTGTGGGGCCGGGCGGCTTCGTTGTGCCTATGCGTTTGTGGCTGAGTGTTTGTGCCTGCGTGTTGGTGCCGGTGGGCGGCGCCCCGCCCGCGAGATCGCCACACGCGAGCTTCGCTCGGAGTGGTCGATCTCGAAGCCCGGCCAGGCCCTGCCGCCGCCCACCGGCACCGCGTGTGTCTCGTGAGCGTACGGTTTAGAGGCTCTTCGCATTTAAGGGTGTAGGAGGTGTTGGCGTGGGCCGGGGTGCAGGTGGTGGCGTGGGCGGCGTGCTCATCCTGCTGCCAGTAGGGCCTAGCTGCGCATGGAGGGGTGTGGTGGTGAGTGGTTCGGTATGCCAGTTCCGCGTTTGTTCTTGTTTGTTGGGGCACTGCACCCGATCCGTAGGCAATGCACCTCTTCTGTTCGGGTGCACCGCCACGTAACGGGTGCACCGGCACGTAACGGGTGCAGTGCCCCCGTGCTTGTGGCGGTTGCCGGGGATGTGGGCGTCTTCTGAGCTTGAGATGTCTTCCGCGTGGGGTCTTTGTGGCGCCTCATGTTGTGGTTCCTCAGAAATGTCGCACGTAATTCCCCGACATGTATTTCAAACATTGAAATCACATCGTTGAAATTCTGCGGTTTTCTCGATACCTATGAAAAGTTAGGGTACCCAAATTACGTGCGAGTTTTGGTTGATGAGGCACCCAAGGCGAACTCCTGTGTTCGGTCGTCGTCCCACAACACTGTCCACGACCCCCGGGACGCTTCGAACACCACCCCCACACCCCACAATGCGAAGAGCCGGTTTAGAGTGGTCGATCTTGAAGCCTGGCTGGGCCCTGCCGCCGCCCACCGGCACCGCGGCAGTTCCCTCCGGTGTCCTCCACACCAGTTGGGCCTTTGCGGATGATGGTGCTCGGCGCGTCGGCTCGATGCCCTGCCGCCGCCCACCGGCACCGCGGCCAGGCCCCGCAGGCCTCGCTGCGGCCTCCAATCGGTCGGGGTGTCTGTGTGATGTCCGGCCAGGCCCCGCAGGCCCCGCGGCGCCCCCGATCGTTCGGGCTTGTCGTTTGTGTGTTGACAGGCTCCGCCGCCGCCCACCTGCGCCGCGGTCAGGTCCTCCAGTCCCTCCGGCGCCCTCCACACCGGCGGGGCCTGGTGTGCTGGTGTGTTGTTCGTCGTTCCGTAATCTCGCATGCAATTCGCCGCCCGCATTGTGCTGGTTTGTATCAGTTTGTGATGTTACGCCACTTGTGTTTGTGAATTGCATGCGACTTTTGCTTAGTGCTGGTCCCGCCGTCGCCCACCGGCACCGCGGCTGGGCCGTCCTAACCTTCCCTGTCCTCCAGGCCGACCAAACCGGCTGCGTACGCGGATAGGTTATTGCGATATGGATAGGTTATGAACATGTGGATAGCTTATTAACCTATCCGCGTGGCGATAACCTATCCGCATCGGCACAACCTATCCGCGTGTGGAGAGTGCATCTGTTCGGGTGCTCGCTATTGGGGTCTGGGGGTGTGCGCAAGTTGTTGACAGTTTGTTTATGCGGCTGTTGTCCAGGCTGATTGGTGTAGTTCGTATTCGATGGGGGTTTTGCACTACACGAAGCCTGCTGGCGGCATGTCGTCGGCGTGTCGGACGCTCGTGTAGTGCAATTCCCCCCGATTGGTGGCGATGAGGTCGCGGTCTTGAGCGTTGTTGCGGCCAAAGTGTAGACCCATTGGGTGAAAGGCACCCAAAAACGAAGGTTTTGGCTGAATGGGTCTGCACTTTGGCGGATTCATTGTCTGGCGCGGCGTGTTGGTCGCACGCGAACCCGCTTCGCGAAGTATCAACAAGACCAGCCTAAGCGCATCTAGAAACGCTGATCGGCTACGTAACGGTCTCCTCCGATCGGTCGGGGCTTGCTGTCTGTGCGTTGCCTGCCCTGGCCCTATGAGGATTTCGCGGCGCGTGCGCCGAGCGTGAGGAGGTGCGCGATCGTTGCCGACAGGATGAGAGTGCCGACACACACGTACATGAAGGGGCCGGGTGCCTCTCCGATGAGGAGTCCCTCAAGTAGCCAGGTGAGCAGGAAGAGCCCGAAGAAGCCCCACATGCATCTCGCTGCGCTCGCCATCAGCCGGTGTAGTGACAGCGTGTGGCGCACTGTGACAAGACCGAAGAAAAAAGCGAGCGGGAGCGGGATGAGCACGCCGAGGACTGAAAAAATAGCGCGATACGCGAGTTGCGGATACGTGTCGTACACGTCGGCGACCAATAGGTAGGCCAGTCCTGATACGCCGAGAACGACGAGGGTGCTCAGGGCAGCGCCAACCCTCACGAGGAGGGATCCTTTTGCTAATCGTTCCATACTTAAATGTACAACTTGACAGCGTCGCGTGGAACGTTTTGGTGGCGTTTTGCGGAGTCTAGGTTCTCGTGGTGGCTGCAACGGGGGACACCAGGACACGAGACATGATGGTTTCCCACCAACGTCGCACGTAATTCCCCCGTGGCTACTTAAAAGTATGAAATAGCGTCGTTGGAATTGCAACGTTTTCTAGCTATCTCAAAAAGTGACCGGATTAAATTACGTGCGACTTTTTGGGGGGAGGGGGAG
>CABKMZ010000123.1 GCA_902373545.1 uncultured Actinomyces sp.
GGAGCGTTGTCCTCGGGTTCGGGTGCCGGGGGAGGTGCGGGCGCGTTCACGATCGACGAGGCCTCGGGAGGGGGTGCGGGCGTCTCCAGCGTGTTCTTGACGACGACGGGGGAGGCCATGGCCGACTCTGGCACAATCACGGCGGTGGGAGCGAAGCTGGGGGGAGTGGCGGATCTGCGCGTGGAAACGGAGGGTGCGACGACGGCGTCGATGATCTCGGTTTTGGCTTCAGACGGGGGAATCTCCTGCGGCTGGGCAGGGGCTGACGATGCCCCGGCCTCGTTAATCATGCCCATCAGATCATCGACCCCTAGCGAGGTCGGATCCTCGGCGGACGAGGGGACGAACAGGATGTTCGTACCGGCGGCCGGGGGGCCGTCGTGTGACTCCTTGCGCTTCCTCATGTTGACCATCCTATATTCGCGGTCAAGAAAGGTAGGGTTAGGGGGACACATTCCCGGCAGAAAAGGGCCTTATCGTGACCTGGTTGACACTCGCGTCAGCATCGGATCCGTCGATGCTTCACACAGTTATCGAGTGGTTTAAGAATCCTGAGACCCTTCTTGACGCGATGGGTCCGTGGGTCCTGTGGGGCACGATGCTCATTGTTCTTATCGAGTCGGGTGTCCTGTTCCCGGTCCTTCCGGGCGAGTCGCTGCTCTTCACCGCCGGCCTGCTGCACGACAAGCTCGGTATTCACCTGCCGACCCTGATCCTCCTGGTCGTGATTGCCGCCTTCGTGGGTGCTCAGATCGGCTACTTCCTGGGTGCCAAGTGGGGGCGCCGCTTCTTCAAGCCGGACGCGCGCTTCCTCAAGACCGAGCACCTGGAGAAGGCTGAGCACTACTTCACGAACTACGGCGGTCGCTCCCTCGTCATCGGGCGCTTCATCCCCTTCGTGCGCACCTTCATCCCGATCGCCGCCGGCATGGCCCGCTACCCCTACCCCAAGTTCCTGCTGTTCAACACGCTGGGCGCAAGCATCTGGGGCGCTGGCTTCATCCTGGTCGGTGCGCTCCTGGGCAACGTGCCCTTCGTGCACGACAACCTGACGGTCATCCTGGCGGTCATCATCCTCGCGTCTGTTCTGCCCGTCATCATCGAGATGATCGGCAAGCGCCGCGCCGCTTCCGACAAGGAGTAATTCATGCTGGCCTGGTGGATGCTGCTCCCGACCCTGCTGGCCATGCTGGTGGCCCTGGTGCTGCCGGGGTTCATGTGGCTGCGCGCGGGCGTGCGCTCGTCGTTGGTTGCCATCGGCGCGGCTCCGGCATTCACCTTCGGCCTGATCACGGCGCTGTCGGTCCTCTATCCGGCGCTTGACATCCCGTGGGAGCCCTCCACGGTCATGCCCGTCTTGGGCATGAGCGCCGTCGGCGGCGCGGCCGCGTGGGCCCTGAGCTACTTTCGCCGCGTCAACGGGGGCTTTGCGCTCAACGGCGTTCCCTTCCGCGAGGCCATTGGCGTGCGCGTGCCGATCGGCGGGCGCCAGGCCGCGATCCGGACGGCGACGTGGGGGACGATTGTCGTCGGGTTCCTCCTGGCCGCCTGGCCGCTGATGTCCGTGGCTGACCCCGCGAATCCCGTTCAGCAGTGGGATCCGACGTTCCACCAAAATGGCGTCCACGCGATCCTGTACGGCAAGGATGCCAGCCCCTTTGGTGGCCTCCACGAGCTTTACGGCGGGCGCCGCGTCTACTACCCGACGGGCTGGCACGCTTTCGTTGCTCTCTTCGCCCGCTTCGACTCGGTCGTCCAGACCGCCAACGTGTCCTCCCTGGTCCTCATGGCCGTGTGGGTGACGGGCCTGGCCGCCCTGGTCTCGGTGCTGACGGGATCGCGCACGGCCCTCCTGGCGGCCCCGATTATCGGTGGCATGTTGCCGAATATGCCGGCTGACGCGCTGACCATGTACAACCAGTGGCCCAACTCGACGGGCACGGCCTTGGTCCCCGGCGTGGCCGCGGTCGCGATCGTCGTGGGTCGACGCTTGGCCGCGGATCTGAGCGACGGGTGCGGCGCCCGATCTTTTGCCCGTCGCATCCCCCAAGGGCTCTTCCTCCTCCTGGGCTGCCTGGGCCTCGTCGGCGCGCACCCTAGCGCCGCATTCTCCCTCCTCGCTTTCCTGGCCGCGCCCCTCCTGATGGCGATCGGGTTCTTCGCCCGCACCTCGCTCACGCGCGAGGGACGAGGCCAGCTCGCCGCCCTGCCGTGGATCGGCGCGGGCCTGGCGGTCGTGGTCCTGCCCCTGATCGCCCTGTCCTCCCCGAAGATCCAGGCGATGGGCCGGTACCCGAGGAGAGGCAGCAGCTGGTCGGAGGCCTTCTCCCACGCGCTCTTGCCCTACCCGCCCTTCGCGCAGACCACGGCCATGGCGTGGTGGACGCTCATCCAGGTGCTCCTCCTGATCGCCGGCATCATCGTGACTGCCCGCCTCCACACGCTGATGCGGCGCCCCGGCGTGCGCGACGCTGCGGACGCGAGGTGTGACCTTGACGGCGACGAGGATGAGGACGCCGCGCTGGTTGATAACGACAAGGCTGCGCCCATGCCGGCCTGGCCGCTCGTCTCCTACCTGATTCTGGCCTTCCTGACCGCCCTCGCCTACGCGCCAGATTCCGTGCTGCGCACCTACCTGCTGGCCCCCTGGTACAAGGACGGGCGACGGATCATGGGCGTCGAAGACATCGCTCTGACCGTCCTCATGGCCGTCGGCGCCGCCGCCATCGTCCACCTCTTCCACGCGGCATGGACCTCCTCCCTGCGACGGATCCTGGTCGAGCGCGGGCTTGACGACAATGTCGAGGCGCCGCGCTGGCCCCTCCAGGTGGGCGTGGGCGCGATCGTCGTGCTCATGTCCAGCTTCGGCGCGATCGACGCGAGAAACTCCGCCGTCGCCTCCGTGTACGATCCCACGCGCCTGGGCAAGTCCGGCATGGCCAGCGAGGATGAGCTCGCGATGCTGCGCCGCATGGCCTCCACGACCGACTCCGACGCCCTCATCCTGGGCGACCCTATCGCGGGCGCCGCCTACGTCGAGACCCTGGCGGGCCGCAAGGCCGTCTTCCCCCAGCTCAGCACGGTGAACGCCGACGGGGCCTCGCAAAAGGTCCTCACCCAGCGCTTCCGTGACATCGCCGACGATCCCGAGGTGTGCGAGGTCGTGCGCAACCTTGGCATCACCCACTTCTACGAGGAAGAAGACGGCAGCTACTACAACATTCAGCGCTCCAACCGCCACCCCGGCCTCTACGGCGTCGACACGTCGAGGGGCTTCGAGCTGGTCGACGAGGGCGGCACCGCCAAGCTGTGGAAAATCACCGCGTGCGGCTGGGTCACCCCCGGCGGAGGAGCGCAGGCCTTCGCCGACGGTATCAGGTCCGTCCAGCCGGGAGCCGAGGAGCCGGAGGGCCCTCAATCAGGCGACGAGTAGGCCACAAAGCGCCCGTGACGTGCGGACAGTGACGGCCGTGCTCGGCGCGGGTCGATACCCTTGACTTCATGACGACGAACATTCCCGGCCCCGCGCCCCTGGGCGACAAGCTTCGTATTGCCTTCCTCGGACCCTTCGGCACGTTCACCGAGCAGGCCGTCCACCAGGTCGCTCCCGCCGGCGCGATCCTCATGCCGATGACGAGTGCCCCGCAGGCGCTCGCGGCCGTGCGCCGTGGCGAGGCCGACCGAGCCGTCGTCCCGATTGAAAACTCCATCGAGGGCGGCGTGAATGCGACGTTGGATTCGCTCTCGCACGGCGAGCCCCTCGTCATCGTCGCCGAGATGCACGTCCATGTTGTCTTCCAGCTGGCCGTCCTGCCGGGCACACGCCCCGAGGATATTCGCCGTATTGGCACCCACCCGCATGCGTGGGCGCAGTGCCGCGGCTGGGTCGAGGAGACCTTCCCCGGTGCGATCCACGTGCCCGCCACGTCGACGGCTGCCGCCGCCGAGCTCCTCTCCGACGGCGATGCGTCTTTCGACGCTGCCCTGTGCAACGCAGTCTCGGTCAACACCTACGGCCTGGAGGCCCTGTTCACCGACGTCGCCGACAACCCCGGCGCGATCACCCGCTTCGTCCTCGTGGCCCGCCCCGGCGTGGTGCCCCCGCCGACTGGCGCGGATAAGACGACCATCCAGGTGGCCCTGCCCGTCAACGAGTCGGGCGCCCTGCTGACCCTCCTCGAGCAGTTCTCGGCGCGCGGCGTCGACCTGTCGCGCATCGAGTCGCGCCCGAGCGGCGATGGCCTCGGCAACTACACGTTCAGCATCGACATCGTCGGCCACATCCGCGAGGAGCGTGTCCAGGCTGCCCTCGTGGGCCTGCATCGCTACTCGCCGGAGGTCCGCTTCATGGGCTCCTACCCGCGCGTTGACGGCGTTCGCGCGCGCGTCGAACCGGGCACCACGGACGACGCCTTCCGCGCGGGTCGCGCGTGGGTCTCGGACCTGCTCCACGGCGGGGATGGCACGGGTGAGGCGGGCGGGGCCGCCCCGTGCTGGCCGCTGGTCTGACGCGTCAGGTTTCTTGACGCTTCGCGGGACCACATCGCGGCGCACCTAGATGCCTTGTGCACTATCGCGGGATTCAACCTGATCGGTAACAAGTGTCGTCGTGGAATTTGTCGCCGACAGTGCCTCCTGCCAGTGTTCAATGGGCGAGACCCTGCAGCACTGCACTAGATACAGCAGCGATGCACTAGTTGTGAGGGCATTGCACTGCTTCCTATCTAGTGGAACGCTGCGCTAAGTAGTGCACTGCTACTCGGCAACAAGTCGACATGCGGGCAATCCCGCAGACCGCCGAGGAAACACCTCGGATTGCTCCTCGTCAGTCCCCGAATTCTCCGCCTTGTGTGCTTTGCAGGGATGCGGATCAGCCGGGCAGCAGCTCCATCCACGTGCGCTCGACAGGAACGGCGATGTCGAGGGCGCCGGCCTGCATGCGAATGTGCATGGTGTGGGCGAGGCCGATCGCGTCGCCGTCCACCTGGCACACCTGGGCTTCTTCGGCCGTGACGGACGCGCCCTTCGCCTGGCGGAACGCGACTGTGCCGGTCGAGACCGGCAGGTTGATGGGACGCAGGCCGATGAGCTGGCCGAGCATCTTCCAGGTCACGT
>CABKMZ010000124.1 GCA_902373545.1 uncultured Actinomyces sp.
AGGATGGTCATGTACCAGGTGTTGGGGTTGGAGAAGATGTCCAGCTGCTGCTTGAGGTTGGCCTTGACGGGCACGTCACGCAGCCAGATGAAGGCGAGGATCGCCGCGAGGATGCACCACGGAACGAAGAAGATCGCTGCGTTGTAGACCCAGATGCTCTCACCGACGTGGTCGCCGGCGACCTGCTGCTGGGGCGCCAGCCAGGTCAGACCGAAAAGACCAAAGCCCATCAACACAGGACCAACAAGCAGAATGACGGACATGCCGAGGTTACCGATGCCGCCCTGCAGGCCGAGGGCCGTACCGGCGAGGCGCTTGGGGAAGAAGTAGCCGGTGGAGGGCATGTAGCCGGAGAACGCGCCGCCGCCGATGCCACACATGAAGGCGAGGGTCAGGAGGACCCAGTAGGGGGTCGTGTTGTCCTGGACCGCGAAGAACCAGCCGGCCATGGGGATGATGCACAGCAGGGAGGTGATGCCCACGAGCTTGCGGGTGCCGATGAGCGGGGGCAGGAACATGTAGATGAGGCGCAGGATGCCGGCGGCGAGGCCGGGGAGGGCGGTCAGCCAGTACAGCTGCGACTTATCCAGGTTGAAGCCGAGAAGCGTCAGCTTCGGCGCGATCGCGCTGGGCAGGAACCACACGCAGAAGGCCAGGATCAGCGAGTAGGTCGTGATCCACAGCGTGCGCCACGCGAGCTTCGAGTCCCACTTGGATTCGTCGTTGGGGTTCCAGTCAGTGAGCAGGAAGCGGCTCTTCTTGGCCGCGGGGTCGGTCGCGCTCATGGCTCTCCTCGGGTCGGAAGGGGCGTCCGGGCGCGGGCGTGCGCCGGACATTCTTTAACACGGAGGTTACCAAGCGAAATAACAGACCAATGGCGCATCGTTTTGTGGCGTACGCCACCCCTGTGAGAACAAGGAAAACTAGGGTTTCCGCGCAGATTCTCCGGGCGTCTCAGGCCTCTATCGACCGCTGTTACAAAACACCGGTGTTACGCAATTAGCCGGGGCGTTACCCGCCAATACGGCTCATGGTGCGCGACGGGCGCGCAAAGGCATCGATATTGAGGCCGTGCGCGGCCGGTTTGCCCCACATGGCGTCGGCCCAGCGCGCGGCGATCTGCGCGTCATCCCCGCCACCGCGCAGCAGGTCCCTCAGCGAGGTTTCCTCCGTGGAAAACAGGCAGGAACGCACCATGCCGTCCGAGGTCAGGCGGGTACGGTCGCACGCGCTACAGAAGGGGTCGGACACGGAGGCAATGACGCCGAGCATCTTGGTCGGATCGCCGTCCACGATCCAGCGCCCCGCGGGCGAATGTGGGTCCTCGCGCTGCGCGGGGGCCAGCGTGTGGCGAGTCCCCATGATGTGCAGGATCTCGTCCGCCGTCAGGATGCGTTGGCGGTCCCACGTGTCCGGCGGGCCGATCGGCATCTGCTCGATCACGCGCAGCTCGATGCCCCGATCCAGGCAGTAGTCGACCAGGTCGGGCAGGTCGGCCTCGTTCATGCCCCGCAGCACCAGGGTGTTGACCTTGATCGGACTCAGGCCCGCGCGCGCGGCGGCCTCGATCCCCTCGAGGACGTCATCGAGGCGGTCGCGCCTCGTAATCGCCGCGTAATGCTCACGATCCAGGGAATCCAGGGAAATGTTGACGCGAACCAGGCCCGCGTCCTTCAGGCCCTGGGCACGCTTGGCCAGGCCCAACGCGTTCGTCGTCAGCGCCAGGTCGGGCGTACGCCCCTCGTCGGTCACAAGCTGGGCACACTCCGCAATAATCGTCTCGAGGCCTCGGCGCAGCAGCGGCTCGCCGCCAGTAAAGCGGACCTGGCGGATACCCAGCTGCTCGACACCGATGCGAACGAGGCGCACAACCTCCGCGTCAGTCAGCGTCTCCTCGACCGGCAGCCAGTCCAGCCCCTCGGGCGGCATGCAGTAGGAGCAGCGCAAATTACAGCGATCCGTCAAGGAAACTCGCAGGTCACGGGCCACTCGGCCGAAGGTGTCGACGAGTCGCAACGGCGCGTCATGCGCGACCGCTCGGGTCGCGCGCGCGGCGGATACAAACTCGACTGACATGGCGACACCCTACCGCGTTTTACCTGGTGTTCGCCCCTCGAAAAACGCCGTGTGCCCCGAAACCGCGCCAAAACCTCGTCACCTGAGAGAAAGGGAACAATGGACAGCGGCAACGAAAACCTCTCAACCGGGATAGCGTGAACGTAACAGAGCCACCAGAGCGAGGAGCACCATGCGCGCCGTCGTCATGCACGAACCCGGCAACGTCACCGTCGAAGAGATGCCGATGCCCACCATCCTGGAACCAACGGACGCCATCATCAGGCTGGCGGCCACCTGCATCTGCGGCTCGGACCTGTGGCCCTACCGCGGCGCCCAGCCCGTCCACGAGCAGCGCATGGGCCACGAGTACGTCGGCACCGTCGTCGAGGTTGGCTCGGCCGTCATCACCGTGCGCCCCGGCGACTTCGTCGTCGGCTCCTTCTGCATCTCCTGCGGCGAGTGCGCGATCTGCCGCACCGGCTACCCCTCGCGCTGCGCGACCGCCGCCGCCCAGGGTGACCCTTTCGTTGGCACGCGCGTTGGCGGCACCCAGGCCGAGTACGCGCGCATCCCCCTCGCGGACGGCACGCTGGTCAAGACCCCCGGCACGCCCACGCGTGAGCAGATTCCCTCGCTCCTGGCCGCCTCCGACGTGCTGGGGACCGGTTGGTTCGCCGCTGACGAGGCCGGGGCTGGTCCCGGCACAACCATCGTCATCGTGGGTGACGGGGCTGTGGGCCTGGGCGCGATCATCGGCGCCCGCCAGCAGGGTGCCTCGCGCATCATCGCCATGTCGCGCCACGCGGACCGCCAGGCCCTGGCTCGCGAGTTCGGTGCGACCGACATCGTTGAGGAGCGCGGCGAGGAGGGCATCGCCCGCATCAAGGAGATGACCGGCGGACTGGGTGCCGACGGCGTCGTGGAGGCTGTCGGCAACGAGGTGGCTTTCAACCAGGCGCTCGGCTGCGTGCGCCCCGGCGGTCACCTGTCGTTTGTGGGCGTGCCGCACGGCGTCTCCCTGGATATGAGCCGCATGTTCGCCGCCGAGGTGCACATGTTCGGCGGGCCCGCCCCCGTGCGCAAGTACCTGCCGACCATGATCAACATGATTTACCGCGGTGAGATCAACCCTGGCGCCGTCTTTGACCTGTCCCTGCCGCTCGAGCGCGCAGCCGACGGCTATGCCGCCATGGACGAGCGCCGCGCCACGAAGGTGATGCTGACCGTCTGATCCTGTCGAGCTCTCCACTTCCGGGCAGGCCCGCGTCCGCGCGGGCCTGCCCGGGGGGAATACTGGGTTATAGGACACTGCGTGTTGCTGGAAGGGTAACTTTTTGGCTTTCTGGTGCGGGAAAGTCGGTATTTTAATTGGTTGAGACCAACTATGAGGATGGACAAATCGTGTTGCTAGCAGGGTGACTTTTCGGCTTTGTCGCGCGGGAAAGTCACTATTTTAGTTGGTCGTGCTTGCCTCGTTCCTGTGAATACTGCGGCATGCCCAACCGCCACCACGGCCCACCCAAACGCCGCCTGCCTATGACCTGGCACGCACACAACAACCACACGCCACCCCTGCACGCCCATCCGCGGCTCCGCCACCGCGACTCGGCCACGCCAACGGGGGGTTTTACTACCATAGACACCCCGCCACGGCGTGTCGCCGGCGTGTCACACCCCTATGGTCGCAATTCCCCCCACGCACCCACCCACAACCACCAACCACGCACCCACAGCAGGCCCAGCCACGACCAAACACAGCCACCAACCCGCGCCAACGGGGGTTTTACTACCATAGACACCTCTCCACGGCGTGTCGCCGGCGTGTCACACCCCTATGGTCGCAATTCCCCCCACACACCCACCCACAACCGCCACTACGGCCCGTCCAAACGCCGATTGCCTATGACCTGGCACGCACACAACAATCACACGCCACCCCTGCACGCCCGTCCGCGGCTCCGCCACCGCGACTCGGCCACGCCAACGGGGGGTTTTACTACCATAGACACCCCGCCACGGCGTGTCGCCGGCGTGTCACACCCCTATGGTCGCAATTCCCCCCACGCACCCACCCACAACCACCAACCACGCACCCACAGCAGGCCCAGCCACGACCAAACACAGCCACCAACCCGCGCCAACGGGGGTTTTACTACCATAGACACCTCTCCACGGCGTGTCGCCGGCGTGTCACACCCCTATGGTCGCAATTCCCCCCACACACCCACCCACAACCGCCACTACGGCCCGTCCAAACGCCGATTGCCTATGACCTGGCACGCACACAACAATCACACGCCACCCCTGCACGCCCGTCCGCGGCTCCGCCACCGCGACTCGGCCACGCCAACGGGGGGTTTTACTACCATAGACACCCCGCCACGGCGTGTCGCCGGCGTGTCGCAGCCCTATGGTCGCAATTCCCCCCACACCTGATGAACCAAAAGTCGCATGCAATTCGGGTGCCCGAACTTTCTACAGCACCCCAAAACGTTGCAATTCCAACGATGTGATGTCAAACCTTGAAATACACGCGGGGGGAATTGCATGCGACATTTCTGAGGAACCACAACATGAGGCACCACAAGGGCCCCAAGCAGAAGACAGCTCAAGCCCAGAAGACGCCCACCGCCAGGGGTGAGCGACAGCCTCCGCACAGCCGCCAACCCTGCGCCCGAGCAACAACGCAGCACCCCGCACACCCCGCGCCACGCCCATACACAACCTCACCATCGCAGCATTCGCAGACGCCACCGCGACTCAGCCACGCCAACGGGGGTTTTACTACCATAGACACCCCGCCACGGCGTGTCGCCGGCGTGTCACAGCCCTATGGTCGCAATTCCCCCCACACACCCACCCACAACCGCCATCCACGGCCCGCCCAAACGCCGATTGCCTATGACCTGGCACGCACACAACAACCACACGCCACCCCTGCACGCCCATCC
>CABKMZ010000125.1 GCA_902373545.1 uncultured Actinomyces sp.
CCCGCCCACCCGAGGGCAAACCTGCCACCATATGCGGGTGAGTGACACGAAGACACCGGCCCTGCTCTCCTCGACGCAAGAGGCTGGACCCCTGATCCTCCAGGCCTTCGCCTGGGATATGGCCGCGGATGCGAGCCACTGGCGCTACCTCGCCGAGCACGCGCAAGCGATCGCCGACCTGGGCGTCACCATCATCTGGCTGCCCCCCGCCTACAAGGGCCATGGCGGCGTCAAGGACGTCGGCTACGGCGTCTACGACCTGTACGATCTGGGCGAATTCGACCAGAAGGGGTCCGTGCCCACGAAGTACGGCACGAAGGACGAATACCTGGCCGCCATCGACGCCCTGCACGAGGCGGGGATTGCCGTGTGTGCCGACATCGTCCTCAACCACCGCATGGGCGCGGACGCCTCCGAGACCGTGCGAGCTACCCCGATCAACCCCCATAACCGTCATGAGGCCATTGGAGAGCCTGAGACGATCGAGGTGTGGACCCGCTTCACGTTCCCGGGACGCGCCGGCGCCTACTCGGACTTCACGTGGGACTGGACGTGCTTCCACGGCATTGACTGGGACGCGGCGACGGGGCGCGAGGGACTGTGGCTTTTCGAGGGTAAGCACTGGAACGAGTCCGTCAACACAGAGTTCGGCAACTTCGACTACCTCATGGGCTGCGACGTGCACGTCACTGATCCCCGCGTGAGCGAGGAACTGGACCGGTGGGGCCGCTGGTACGTGGAGACGACCGGCGTGGACGCGCTGCGCCTAGACGCCGTCAAGCACGTGGGTTCGGACTTCTACGCGCGCTGGCTCGAAGACCTGCGCACCTCCACCGGCCGTCTGCTCCCCGCCGTCGGCGAGTACTGGAGCGGAGACGTGCGCGAGCTTGAGCAGTACCTGCGCGAGGTCCCCAACGCGATGCTTTTTGACGTGCCCCTGCACTTCCACCTCCACCAGGCCTCGGTCTCTGACGGCAACGTCGACTTGTCGCGCCTGTGGGAGGGCACGCTGACGGCATCGATCCCGGAGCTGTCCGTCACCTTCGTCGAAAACCACGACACCCAGCCTGGACAGTCGCTGGCCTCCACGGTCGCCTCCTGGTTCAAGGCTGCCGCCTACGCGCTCATCCTCCTCAACGAGGCCGGGGTTCCCTGCGTCTTCTGGGGCGACCTCTTGGGGACCCCCGAGACCGGCGATCTGCCCGCCGTGTGTGAGCTCCCGCTCCTCATGGGTGTGCGCTTCCGTGCCGCGATCGGCCCGCAGCACAACGCCTTCGACGACCCGGACGTCGTCGGTTTCGCCCGCGAAGGCAGGGCGGACGTGCCCGGCACGGGGTGTGCTGTCATCCTGTCCGACCGCCACGGCGCCGAGAAGACCCTCTACGTGGGGCGCCATCACGCGGGCGAAGACTGGGAGTGCATGATCGGAGGCCACCCCGACGTGCGCGTCGCCGACGACGGCACGCTCACGGGCGTCGTCAGTGACGGTGGTCTGAGCGTCTACGTGCCGCGCGTGAACGCCTGACGCGGCTCCGGCCTCGTCCCAATCGACGAGGCCGGGGTCAGTGTGCCCTCGCGGCTCACCGAAGCGGCGGCGCGTGACGGAGGCAGCTACTCGTGCGCGGTACCCAACGCGAGTGCAATCGTTTGCGTCGGCACGATGAGCTGCAGCGGGGCGATGGGAGAGACCAGTGCGTCAACGTGATGCGTGTAGAAGTCGCGTGCGTGCTCGTCCTTGCAGTGGATGAGCAGCGCGGCGATTCCGAACTGGTCCGATGCCGCGAAAGTCCGGCGAAGCGCGTCGAGCAGGAGCGTCGCGCCCACACCCTGCCCCTGCACTCGGCGGTCAACCGCGAGCCTGGCCAGGAGCATGCATGGGATTGACCGGGGTCGGTGGGCAGCAAAGTCATCCGGCGACCACTCGCGCCGAATCGTTGCTGCCGCTAGCGCGTAGTAGCCGGCGATACGCCCGCTCTGCTGGCACACGTAGGTCACCGCGTTGTTGGCCCGCTGGTTTTGCCACGCATAGCGGTGAAACCAGGTGTCCAGTTCGTCGTTTCCGCACGTGAAATCACTGCGCTTGTCATGGCGCGCCAACCGGCGGGGAGCGTCGAGCACCGGGATCTCTAGTCCGTCCATGTC
Organism: uncultured Actinomyces sp.; assembly: GCA_902373545.1. Taxonomy (GTDB): domain Bacteria; phylum Actinomycetota; class Actinomycetes; order Actinomycetales; family Actinomycetaceae; genus Pauljensenia. The sequence continues at coordinate 2,143 of CABKMZ010000125.1, forward strand.
AGCGTCGATCCGACGGGGGAGGGGCGGGCGGCGAGCGCTTGGATTTTTGTCGTCGGAAGCGGCGCGTCCAGGGCCTCCAACAGGCGCTCGAAATCCTCGTCTGTTGCGACGAACTCCGTGCGGTCCGCCAGCGCCTGATCCGCGCGTTCCAGCGCGGACGCGAGGACAAAATCGCTCAGCGACGTCTGCGTAGTGCTCGCGACGTAGCGCAGCTTCTCCTCCTGCGCAGGTGTCAAACGCAGGTTGATACGAGATGACTTTGTGGCAGTTGCGTGCGCAGACATGCTGTACTCCTTTCCGCTCGTACATACATTGTATGCCGGATCGGGGCGAGTGGCGACAGCTAAGCGCATAACGAACCCGGGCCTCGTCGACGGGGACGAGGCCTGGGTCAGTGCACTCGCGGCTCACCGAAGCGGCGGCGCGGGTGGTTCGGGGAGTTTACTCCTGCGTGCCGCCCAGGGCGGGGATGCGCTCGATCTGATCCTTGAAGAAGGACTCGGCGCTGGTGATGAAACGGTCGATGTTCATGGACACCTGCGAGTCCGTCAGGCCCAGGCGAGCGGTCACGAACTGCTCAGCGCACAGGCGTTGGCGGCCGTCGTCCAGGGAGGCAACGTAGACCTTGGGCCACGTCGCGGACGTATTCCAGTCGTTGCACGCCTGGAGCAGACGCTGGCGCAGCTCCATCGACACCTCCTCGCGAACGGCGCCCCACATGCTCAGGTCAGCGCCGTCGTTGACGACCGAGAACATGTAGAAGCCGTGCGTGAAGCCGGTGTGCAGGCGGTTGTCGTTGACCTCGTAGTTGTAGTCGTTCGCTTCGAAGAAATCGACGATGCGCGCCAGCTCCACCGGGCGCACGATCCGGCGGCGATCCAGCGCACGGTTGCACTGCTCGATGATCTCAGGCGCGTACTCGTTGGTCGGGTCCATCGCGAGGCACTGCTCCAGGTAGGTCAGCGCACTCTCTTCCTTGTCCTGCCAGTACAGGGCGGTACCGATGCGGTAGTACCACACGGGGTCAGCCATGCCTTCGGCTTCGATACCGCGCAGCAGCTCGACCGCGTGCGCGATGAGTTCTTGGAACGAATCCATGTAGGGCTGCGCGTAGTTAATGTAGGCGCGCGCCAGCAACCCCGTCAGCTCATAGTCCAGTGAGGTCGGCGCTTCGCGTTCGATGAGCGCGATGATCTTCTGGTGTTCGTTCTCTTCGTGCAGGGCGTTGATCTGCGCGATGAGCTGTGAGCGCGAGTTCACGGTCGTTCCTCCAACGTGAGGTCATGAGTGATTACCGAAACACAAGCATAACAGGGGAGCCATGCTGTCCGAGGCGCAGGAGAGAACGCCACTGTGTAGGGTTACAGTATGACGGACAACACTGAGAACGAGGAGCCTTGCATCGACGAGGCGCGTGCGCGCATGAGCCCTGGGGACGCGGCTGAATGGGAGGAGATTCAGGGCTGGAAAGAAGAGCAAATGAGCCCGAAAAATCCGCGTGTTATTTCTCGGCGCATCCGCTCGTTCGTCCTGACGCCCGTCCGTAAACTTGTTGCGTTCGCACGCAAGGTCCCCGGCTGCGGCGCCATCATGTCGTGGGTGTCGGGCAAGACGCTGGCCCTGATCGACAAGGCCACGTCCGCGTCGGAGACGTCGGTGGGTCGACGCCAAATCCTGAAGGCCTATCGCAAGGCAGGCTATAACGTCGAGACCATCGAAGATATCCGCACTCTGAGCCTCGAAGAGGTTCGAGCGGTCAAGCCTCACCTGCGAGGTTTGTACGCGTGTGCTGCAGGTGCGGAGGGCGCTGTTAGCGGCGTGATCGCGTCGGGCGGCGCGGTGGCCGCCATCCTTGGTTTGGGCATCGCATCCGCGCCGGGCATCGCGCTCACAGCCTCGGCGATCGCCCTCGACATCACGATGTTCCTGGGAGGTGCGACGCGACTGGTCTCCCATATGGCCGCCTACTACGGCTATGACACGACGGACCCCGCCGAGAACCTCTTTGCCACGATGGTGCTGTCGCAGGCGATCGATCCCACGAGCACCGGGGAAGAGGCGACCGTGGAAAAAGAGACAACGATGCGCACCCTCAACAAGGTCATGAGTGGCATCACGAAGCGCGGACCGATGAACGGCGTGAGCAACAACGTGATCACGGCGACTATCAATTCGTTGTTTGCCTCGCTCGGGGTTCGACTGGCAGGTATGAAGCTCGCGCAGATCGTGCCGCTCGTGGGCGTCGTCGTGGGCGTCTATTTGAACGCGTCCCTCATGCGAACAATTGGAGACACGGCCGAACATCTTTATCGGGAGCGCTTCCTGGCGGAACGCTACGGTTACATCGACGAGGCCGGGGAAGACTCCTCGGGCGCCGTGAGCAACGCGGTGGCTGACGAGATCAGCGCCGACATTGCCTACTACGTGGAGCTGGCAAAGAAGGAGTCTCCCCAGCTCTAACACGCCAATCCTGGGCACGGTTGCTGGTGGCGAGAATGCGAGCGTGTGCCCCACGGTCGCGCTCAGGCCTCGCGGGTGTGTCGTGTTATAGGACATCACGTGTGGGTCGGTGGTCAGTTCCAGGAGCGGCGGACGGATGTGCTCAGTTCAGGGGTGGCCTCATTGGCTCCAGGGGTGGCACCATCGGCCGGACAGGTGGCTGCTTGGGCCCCTTCATGCGCAGGTTAACCCCACAGGTGGTAGCCCAGGCAGGCCGCCCACACTGCCACCTATCGGGCCCAGCTGCGCA
>CABKMZ010000126.1 GCA_902373545.1 uncultured Actinomyces sp.
ACGGCTCGGGGAAGTCCACGCAGATCCAGTCCGTGCGCGACTGGTTCGAGAGCCGTGGCCGCGAGGTCATCGTCACCCGCGAGCCGGGCGGCACCGAGCTCGGCACGGAGATCCGTCGCCTCGTGCAAAACGGCCCCGAGGACGTCGACGCGCGCACGGAGGCGCTCCTGTACGCGGCCGACCGCGCCTACCACGTCGCCACGGTCATCGCCCCCGCCCTCGAGCGCGGCGCGGTCGTGCTGGGGGACCGCTACATCGACTCCTCCCTGGCCTACCAGGGCGCGGCCCGCTCCCTCGGCGTGGACGAGATCGCGTCCCTGAGCGCCTGGGCGACCCGCGGCCTGTACCCCTCCCTGACCTTCCTCCTGGACCTGCCCCCGGAGGTGGGTGCCCGTCGCCGCACCGACGCCCCGGACCGCATGGAACGCGAGTCCATGGACTTCCACGAGCGTGTGCGCCACCAGTACCTGCGACTCGCCGACGCCGAGCCCGAGCGCATCGTCGTCATCGACGCGGTCGGCACGATCGAGGAGGTCTTCTCCGAGATCCGCGGCGTCCTCGTCGAGCGTTTCGACGGCGGGGTGGCCACCATCGACGAGGCCGTGGACGGCTCCGCCGGATCGGTGACCGTCGCGGGCGCTGGCGCTGACGCTCCTGCTGACGCTCCTGCTGACGCTCCCGCTGACGCTTCCGCTAAGACCGAGGATACCGCTGCCGAGGTTGCCTCCTCCGAGGCGTCGACCGAGGAAGCCCCTCTCGCCGACGCCCCCGAGGCCTCGGCCCCCGACACCGCGGGCGAGGAAACCGCCACCGACGAGGCAGAACCCGTCCTCGTTGACGCCCCCGAGGCCACCGCCACCCGGAAGCACCGCGCCGCCAAGGCCTCGCACAAGGGCAGCACCGAGAAACGGTCCTCGCGTAAGCCCGCGACCATGGTGGGAGCCCTGGGCGAGTCCCAGGGCGCGCTGTGGGATGAATGATGAGCGTCTGGTCCTCGCTGGTCGGACAGGACGCGGCGGTCGCTAAGCTCAGCGAGGCCGCGGCGTCTGCCCGTGCCATCGTCGCCTCCCGGGGCAGCGGGCATGCCACCGACGAGGCGCGCTCCATGAGCCACGCCTGGCTTATCACCGGCCCGCCCGGATCCGGCCGCTCGGTCGCAGCCCGCGCCTTCGCGGCAGCCCTCCAGTGCACCGGCGAGACCCCCGGGTGCGGAGCGTGCCCCGGGTGCCGCACGACGATGGGCCGCACCAACGCGGACGTTCTCTTCGCGGCCACCGAAACCTCGATCATCAACGTGGACACCGCGCGCTCCCTCGTGCTCCAGGCGCAGTCCTCGCCCTCCCAGGGGCTGTGGCGCGTCATCGTTGTCGAGGATGCCGACCGCCTGGGCGAATCCGGCGCGAACGCATTGCTGAAAGCCATCGAGGAGCCGCCCGAGCACACCGTGTGGCTCCTGTGTGCCCCCAGCCCCGAGGACATGATCGCCACGATCCGCTCGCGCTGCCGCCACCTGGGCCTGCGCATCCCCACCGCGGCCGCCGTCGCCGACCTGCTCGTGCGCGAGGGCGTCGCCTCCCCCGAGGTTGCCCTCGAGGCCGCGCGCGCCTCCCAGTCCCACATCGGGCTGGCCCGGGCCCTCGCCCGCGACCCCCAGATGCGCGAACGTCGCCGAGCCATCATCACCGCGCCCGCCTCCGTGCGCAGCGTCGGCGAGGCCGTCATGGCGGCCGACCGCCTGCTCGAAACCGCCAAAGCACAGGCCGACGCGCAGGTCAGCGAACGCAACGCCCGCGAAAAGGCCGAACTGATGCGCCAGCTGGGCATGGAGGAAGGCGAGAGCGCCACCAAGGCCTCGCGCACCATGATCCGCCAGCTCGAGGAAGACCAGAAGCGCCGCTCCAAGCGGGCCCTCACCGACGCGATCGACCGCGCCCTCATCGACCTGCTCGCCATCTACCGCGACGTCCTCATGGTCCAGGTCGGCGGCAACAGCGACCTCATCAACACCGACCTGACCGACCTCGTGCGCCAGATCGCCGACGATTCCACGCCCCGCCAGACCCTGGCGCGCGTCGACCACATCGAAACCGCCCGCAAGCGCCTGGTCGCCAACGGCAACCCCCTCCTCGTCCTCGAAGACATGGCGATCTCCCTGCGGCCGCAGGCATAGGAACCCCACGCGTAAACTCCGTTACAATCGGGGCCATGAAAACACGCTCCATCGCGGCCGCAGCCGTCGCGATCCTCGCGGTCGTCGCGATCGTCCTGACCATTATCGGGTACTTCGGTATCCACCGCCGCAAGGGACCCGCGCCCACCCAGACGGCCACGGCCTCGTCCGCACCGATCCCCGTCCAAGGCGGCTCCATCCAAGCCTTCTACGACCAGGGCATCACGTGGGGCAAGTGCGCGCCCGGCACCTTCGACAGCTACCGAGGCGTCGACAGCTCCGACCCCAGCGAATACCAGTGCGCCTTCCTCAAGGCCCCCCTGGACTGGGATAACCCCGACGGCGACCAGATCTCCCTCGCGCTGGCCATCCACCGCTCCGGTAAGAAGGACGCGCCCGCGCTGTTCGTCAACCCCGGCGGCCCCGGCGGCGCCGTCGTCTCCGCGCTGCCCTACTACGCCGGCCAGGGCATCGGCGAGGCCGTGGTCAATGCCTACGACATCGTCGCCCTCGACCCGCGCGGCGTCGGCGACTCCACCCCCGTCTTCTGCATGACCGACGAGGAGAAGGACAAATACAACGCGGGCTCCGAAACCGAAGGCACGGACGCCGACAGCCCTCAGTCCGCGATCGCCGAAGTGCAGGAAGACTCGCGCGAATTCGCGCAAGGATGCCGCGACCACTCCGGCGCCATCTTCGAGCACATCGACACGGTCAGCGCCGCCCGCGACTTCGACATGGTGCGCTCCATCCTCGGCCAGGACAAGCTCAACCTCCTGGGCTACTCCTACGGCACCTTCCTCGGCGCCACCTACGCCGGCCTGTACCCGGCCCAGGTCGGACGCTTCGTCCTCGACGGCGCCCTCGACCCCTCCCTGAGCGTCGACGAAGTCTCCTCCATGCAGATGCGCGGCCTGGATGCCTCCCTCCAACAGTGGATCACGGACTGCGCCACCCAGGCCTCGTGCCCGATGGGACGCACCAAGGACGAAGGCATCGCCAACGTGCGAAGCTTCCTCGAATCCCTCGAGGCCAGCCCGCTGCCGACCAATGACCCGGACCGCCCCCTCACCGAAGGGCTCGCCGTGACCGCCATGATCGGCGCCATGTACAACACCCAGTGGTGGCCCGAGCTCACCAACGCCTATTCGGACGCCACGCGCCGAAGCGACGGCACCGCGATGCTCGAGATCGCTGACCTCATGAACTCGCGCAACCCCGACGGCACCTACGCGGACAACTCCACGGACGCGATCAACGCGATCAACAACCTGGACTACAAGCCCGCGGGCACGGACGCTGAGTGGATCGCCCGCGCCGACGCGCTCAAGAGCGAACTGTCCATCCTGGACCGCTACGTCGGCTACCCCTCCGCCGGGCTGTCAGCCTGGCCGACCGAGCACGCCGAGCGGGCACCCATCCACGCGACCGGTGCCGCGCCCATCCTCGTCATCGGAACCACGCACGACCCGGCCACGCCCTACCCGATGGCCGAGGCGCTGGCCAGCCAGCTCGACTCCGGCGTCCTCATCACCGTCGAAGGCTGGAACCACACCGCCTACCGGCGCGGCGCCAACCAGTGCGTCGTGCGCGCCGTCGAAGACTACCTGGTCAAGGGTACTGTCCCCACCGACGGACTCACCTGCCAGTAGTTCGTGACCCACGACATTACTTTGCTGGACGTCCTGGTTTGCGCTGGCGCCGGTTCGTCCAGTAGAGTTGTGCCGTTGCCTGCACGCCCCGGAAACGGTGGAACGGCAGGCGCGGCCGCCTTAGCTCAGTCGGCAGAGCGATTCACTCGTAATGAATAGGTCGTGGGTTCGATTCCCACAGGCGGCTCAGAAGCGTCCACCCCTACAGGGGTGGGCGTTTTCGTCTATGGACGAGGCCTGGGCTGGGTGTGGGGGTGGCCAGGTGCTCTCGGTGAGGCCCCATGAGTGGTTGCCCAACAATGTCGCACGTAATTCCCTTCTGACTATTTCAACATTTGAATTCATGTCGTTGGAATTGCAACGATTTCGGGGGCTCTCGAAAACTGACCGAGGGAAATTACGTGCGACTTGTGTAGTGGGTAGGTTCGCTTCCTCTGCTGACGGTCGACTGCTCGGCCTGGCAGTGTCGTTGTGTGATGCCTGCCCTCAGGGGCGGCTCGGGGCTCGTGGGGTGGCTGGATGGGCGAGGTATGCTCGGTCGCGCGGGGTGACGCTGCCCGACAGCGTGGGGCCATGGCCTCGTAGAAGTCGAAAGTGTGAGGCGACCACGACCTCGTGGAAGATTGGTAAGGCAATCCTTGCCCATAGGGCGAAAGTCCTAATGACGTAATAACGCCCAAAAACGCGGCTCTATTCCGGTGCTTGACACAATCGTGAAACATTTGACTAAAGGGTGGATAGCACTAGAAATCGCGGGACCAAAGGACCAAGATAGAGATGTCTTCAGGGCGACGCCTCACGAGGGCGGACCCCACTTTCGAATACACAAGCAGAGGAGATTCATCATGACCGTTGAGTCCACCGGTTTCAAGGCTTCCGACGTTCTCGCAGGCAACCTGCAGAAGGTCCTCACCGACG
>CABKMZ010000127.1 GCA_902373545.1 uncultured Actinomyces sp.
GGCGACGAGATCGCCGAAGGCCAGCGCGTGGTGGTGCCCAACCGATGAGCCACATTCTGGAACTGACCGACGTGCACCGGTCGTTTGGCTCACCGCCCGTGCACGCCTGCAACGGAGTGTCCCTGGCCGTCGACGAGGGCGAGTTCGTCGCCATCGTCGGCCCCTCGGGCTCCGGAAAATCGACCCTGCTCAACCTGATTGGAACGCTGGACCGGCCCACCTCGGGCAGCGTGCGCATCGACGGAACCGACGTGTCCTCCCTGCGCGATACCGAACTGTCCGGCGTGCGCTCGTCGCTGATCGGCTTCGTGTTCCAGCAGTTCCACCTCACCGCCGGCGTGTCCGCCTTGGATAACGTGGCCGACGGACTGCTGTACCGGGGCGTGCCGCGCGCCAAGCGGCGCGAGGCGGCCCGTGAGGCCCTGACCCGCGTAGGGCTGGGGCACCGCATGGACCACAAGCCCCACCAGATGTCGGGCGGCGAACGCCAGCGCGTCGCGATCGCGCGCGCCATCATCGGCCACCCGGCCCTGCTGCTCGCCGACGAGCCCACCGGCAACCTGGACTCACGATCCGGCGCGTCCATCGTCGAACTCCTACGCGAGCTCAACGAGGCCGGCACCACCATTATCGTGATTACTCACGACAACGAACTGGCGGCCTCGCTGCCGCGCCAAATCGCCATTCGCGACGGCGAGATCGTATCCGACTCCGCGCACCCGGGAGGTGACCATGACGAGTAGACGGCACGCCCGCACGCACCGCTCTCGCCTGCGCGCCTCCGACGTCGCGCGCCTGGGCCTGACCGGCCTGCGCGCCCGGCCTATGCGCGCTGTCCTGTCCGCCCTGGGCATCGCGATCGGTATCGCCGCCATGGTCGGTGTCGTCGGAGTCTCCGCATCCTCGCAGGCCCGCCTCCAAGAGCAGCTGCGGGCGCTGGGCACGAACATGCTCACCGCGCGAAGCGGCGCCGACCTGAGCGGTGCGGACCTGATCCTGCCCGAGGACTCTGTGGGGCGCGTCCGTATGATCCCCGGAGTCACCGACGCGGCCTCCACCTCCACGCTGTCGGGCGTGTCCGTGTACCGCTCGCGTCTGTCCGACCCGAACGCGACCGGCGGCATCATCACGATGGCCGCGGATACGAACCTCCTCCAGGTCGTCTCGGGAAAGATGCAGTCCGGTGCGTGGCTCAATGACGCGACCGCTCGATACCCGGGCGTGGTGCTCGGCTCCAAGGCCGCGCAGCTGCTCGGCGTCGTCGAGCCGGGCACACAGGTCTGGCTGGGAGGGCGATCCTTCACGGTGCTCGGCATCATGGAGCCCGCGCCGCTGGCCGAGGAGCTCGACAACTCCGCGCTCATTGGTGTCTCCGCTGCCTCGACCTACTTTGACTCGGGTAAGACGCCGACGACGATCTACGAGCGTTCCTCCGAAGATCAGGTCGAAAACGTGCGCGCCCTTCTCGGCCCGACGCTGGCTCCGCAGGGGGCCACGGGCCTGAAGGTCTCGCGCCCCTCCGACGCGCTGGCTGCCCAGAACGCGGCCGACCAGACGCTGACCACCCTGCTCGCGGGCGTCGGATCGATCGCCCTGCTGGTGGGCGGTATCGGCGTGGCCAACACGATGATCATCTCTGTCCTGGAGCGCCGCAAGGAGATCGGCCTGCGCCGCTCTCTGGGGGCCAAGCGCAGCCACATCAGCGTCCAGTTCCTGGCCGAAGCCCTGATCCTGTCCTTCCTGGGCGGCGTCGCCGGGTGCCTGATCGGCGGGGGAGTCACGTGGGGCATGTGCATCGCCTACGGGTGGCCGCCCACCCTTCACTGGTGGGTCATCGCCGCCGGCCTGGGCGCGACCGTCCTCATCGGTGCGATCGCCGGCCTGTATCCCGCGATTCGCGCGGCACGCACGCCTCCGACGGCGGCGCTCGCCTCGCAGTAGTCGCACTTACGCACGAGGCCGTGGCCGACTCGCAGTTCCCCTACCCTTCACGGGGGAGCGTGAGCCAGCCACGGCCTCGTCTATGCGCGACGGATCGGGGCGAGCCGGGTGCCGCTCAGGCTTGCACCGGGCCGCCGTAGATCTCGTCGATGATCGGTGCGAGGCGGCGCGTGGCCTCCAAGCGCTTGACCTTCAGCGAGGGCGTGAGCAGGCCGTTCGCCTCCGTGAAGTCGGTCGTGAGGACCTTGATCTTGCGGATCGATTCGGCGCGCGAGACGTGCTCGTTCGCCGAGGCCACCGCCTTTTCCAGGGAGGCCAAGACCTCGACGTTCGTGGCCGCCTCCGCCACGCTCATCGGGGGTAGCGAGTGCGCGGCGAGCCAATCGGGCAGCATCTCCGCGTCCAGCGTGATGAGCGCGGCGATGAAGGGCCGCTGGTCGCCCACGACCAGGACCTGGGAGATGAGCGGGTGGGAGCGCATCGGATTTTCGAGGGCGGCGGGGGCGACGTTCTTGCCGCCCGCCGTCACGATGATCTCCTTCGCGCGGCCCGTGATGGACACGTAGCCGTCTCGGTCCAGGGACCCCAGGTCGCCCGTGCGGAACCAGCCGTCTTCGGTGAAGCATGCGGCCGTGGCCTCGGGGTCGTTGTGGTAGCGCTGGAAGACGCTCGAGCCCTTGAGGAGGATCTCGCCTTCGTCGCTGATCTTGAAGGACATGGGCGGCAGGGCTGGGCCCACGGTGCCGATCTTGGACAGGCGAGGCGTATTGACCGAGACCGGGCCGACCGTCTCGGTCAGGCCGTAGCCCTCCAGGACGGGGATGCCGACGCCCCGGTAGAAGTGCGCGAGCCAGGGGGCCAGGGGTGCGCCGCCCGACACGATGTAGTCCGCGTTGCCGCCCACCAGGCGGATGATCTGCTGGTAGACGAGCTTGTCCGCCAGCGCGTGCTGAGCCTTGAGGGAAGTGCTCGGTCCCTCTTCCGTGTCCAGGGCCTGGGAGTAGGCGATCGCGACCTTGGCTGCCCAGCGGAAGATCTTCTGCTTCGGGCCGCGCGCCTTCGTGTCCGCCGAGTTGTAGATCTTCTCCAGGACGCGCGGGACGACGAGGAGGTAGCTCGGGCGGAAGGATGCTAGGTCGGGCAGGAGGTTCTTGATGTTGGGCGCGTGGCCGAGGACGCCGTTGCCGCTGATCTGGAAGACCTGCAGGAAGCGCGCGAACACGTGGGCGAGGGGCAGGAAGAGGAGCAGGCGCGAGTTCTTGCCCGCCGCGATTTCTGGCATCCACGCGTGGGCGTTGAGGCACAGGTTCGTGAAGTTCTCGTGGCTCAGGACCGTGCCCTTGGGCGTGCCCGTCGTGCCCGACGTGTAGACGATGGTGGCGATGTCGTCCTTCGTGAGGGCGTCGGAGCGGGCGAGGACGCGCTCGCGCGGGGTGGCCGAGCCCTCCGCGATGAGGGTCTCGATGGCCTCGGAATCCAGGGAGAGGACGTGCGTATTGTCGCGGTTTTCGCGCTCGGCGGCCGCGCGCACGATCTCCGCCATGGACACGGTTTCGGTGATGATGAGGTGGACGTCCGCGTCGACGAGGACGTGGGCGACCTGGTCGATGGAGCTGGTCTCGTAGATGGGCACGGGGACGAGGCCGGCCGCCCAGCACGCGAAGTCGAGGAGCGTCCACTCGTAGCGGGTGCGGCTCATGATCGCGACCCGGTCGCCGGGTTCGAGGCCCCGCGCGATGAGGCCAGCGGCGAGCGCGTGGACCTCGTCGTAGAACTCGCGCGCCGTGATGGAGCGCCACGTGTCGCCGATGCCGATCTTGCGCAGGATGAGGGGGCGGGTCGCGCCGCGCTGCACGCGTTCTTTGAGCAGGTGGGGGATCGTCGTGTGCTCGTCGATGCGCACCAGGACGGGGGCGTGCCACTCGAGGGCTTCGGTCGTCGTCTGCGCCTGCGTCGTCTCGTCGTCGTTGGACGAGGCCGGGGTTTCCTTGTCGGTCATGCGTGCTCCCTGGTCGCTGGGCGGTGAGCGCCGCGGGACGGGGCCAGCGGCGCAGCTGTTGCTTCCCCTATCCTACGCGACCGTAGGGTGGGGGAGTAAAACCCTCAAAATGAGGATGCTGTTTGTGCTACCTGACGTCGCCGTCAAAGACCTCAAGGAACTGATAGGCAGATTCAGGTAGGGTAACTCGCCCTTGCCTCGCAGATTGCACGGCGAGTATCAGCACCTGATCCTCCATCACGGCGAAAACGATGCGAAGCCGCTGGCGAAAACCTATTACCCGGATTGACGGGTGAAGATCGGGACGCGCTTCACCGCGATGAGGGAACTCAGCGAGACGGGACAGAAAATCGCGTAGAGCAGCAAGGTAAGCATCGGTTGTCTGTTCTGAGCCGCTGAGGGTCAGGAGCTCGCCGCGAAAGTTAACGAGGTTGTGGTACGCAGTATCGCCAATAGCAAGGCGCCGTTGGGGTGCCACTACTTCAGTCCCCATGCAGCAGTCAGCTCATCGAGAGTGTGCGCAGTTTCCGGGTGCTCAAGGTAGTGTTCGAGGGCGGGTAAAGCATTCTCACGAAGCCATGTCTCGTATTCCTCGCGCTCGCGGGCTTCCCGCCGTGCTTCGAGGGCAGCGACTGCCTCCTCGTAGAAAGCAGGGGAGACCAGGACTGCGCGGGTCTGTGCTCCGCGCGAGCGAAGCTCGACTGGTTCGACTTGGGCGGCGGCGATGTACTGGGCCTGATTCTGGCGAAAATCAGAAAGCGTAGCGGTTGACATGTACTAATTGTACAAGTT
>CABKMZ010000128.1 GCA_902373545.1 uncultured Actinomyces sp.
GCCCCGTACCGAGCCCCGAGCCTGCCCCGAGCCCTGAGCCGACGACAAGCCCCGAGCTCGCGCCCCACATGGGGGAGTGGGTGTGGGGCGCTCGCGGCTGGTGGTATCGCTATTCGGACGGCTCCTACCCGGCCGGCGCGGCCGTGACGATCGCTGGCCAGATTTACCGCTTCGACGCCGAGGGGTACATGCGTGTCGGGTGGGTCTTCGAGCGTGGTGCCTGGTACTTCCACCAGCTCTCGGGGGCCCAGGCGACCGGCTGGATCCTCGATGGCGTCTCTTGGTACTACCTTGCCCCGGGCACGGGTGCGATGGTGACGGGCTGGCTCCAGGAGGGTGGCTCCTGGTACTACCTGAGTGAGACGGGTGGCGCGATGGTGACCGGGTGGAGTAAGCAGGGCGCCTCCTGGTACTACCTGACGCCCGGGTCCGGCACGATGGCTACCGGCTGGGTGCTCTCCGGTGTGACGTGGTATCTATTCTCAGAATCCGGCCAGTGGGTCGAATAAAACGTCGAATGCGACGTGGGCGGGGTTGACCGTATGGTCGGCCCCGCCCTCCTTGTCGGAGTGAGGCCTGCGCTGGCGTGTTGCGACGATCCCGCAAGGGTACTTGTTAAGCCGCTTGTGATGGCGTGATGGATTGTTATCAGCTGGGCGAAAAATGCTGAGTTTAAACGCATCACATGTTTGACACATGCTGAGAAAACGTCTCACTATCGTGCCCGTTTGAGGGGAAGCCATACTAGTGTTAAACGAGGATTTCGCCACAAAGCAGCGCGCGTTTTCCTTCATCCATTAGTTAACTCAGTGAGGTCCAGATGTCCCATCGAAAGTTCTGCGCGGTGGCGCTGACGGCTGTCGGCGCCCTGGCGCTGACGGTGCTCGGCGTATCCCCAGCATCCGCCGCAGGGGCTGGCGCGGAGGCCGCGACCAGCTCCCTCCAGCCCGCGACGACGCTCGCCCCCACGATCGGGGTGCCGACGACGGCGCTGTACGTATGGCCGAAGTCGACGGCCGTGGCCCTTGGCCAGTCTTTTACCTTTGATGCGTCCTACGACTCCGGCCCCGCCTATCCCAACCACCTCGTCTGGACGTCCTCGAATCCCTCGGTTGTGACCGTGGATCAGGAGGGCCACGTCGCCACTGTGGGAGTCGGTGACGCAACGATCACCGTGACCGACAAGGACGACGCAACGCTGACCTCCACGGCCGCGGTCCAGGTCCGGGAGGTCTCCGAGGATGTCGGCATCGAACTGTCCGTCCCCGAGATGACGATGATCTTCAACCACGTCGAGTCCGTCAACGCGCTCCTGGCTCCCTCCCTCCACGACGGCGACATCACGTGGAGCTTCACCCCGTCCTCGCTGGGAAGGATCGACGAGGCCAAGAGCCCGACGGCTATCGATCTGGTGGCCTACGAGCAGCCCGGCACAGGCACGCTCACCGCGAGCGTGACGAACTCGTCGGGGCAGACGAAGACTGCGACGATTTCCGTGACCGTCCAGCCCGATCCTCGCGGCGACTTCATCACGGACGACAACGGCGTGCTCACCTCCTACAAGGGTAAGGACAAGAACGTCGTCATCCCCGAGGGCGTAACTGGTATCGGCCCTGATTTCTCTTCCATATCGCTCGACACGGTGTGGGTTCCCGCCAGCGTGCGCTCGATCGACGATAGGGCCTTCTATGGCAGCGGCCTGAAGGAGATCACCTTCCAGGATGACGAGCAACACCCCTCCCAGCTCACCGAGATCGGTGACCAGGCGTTCGGTGGAACGGCTATCGAGCACCTGAGGCTGCCTCGCTCCGTGCGCACGATCTACGAGTCCTTCCAGAACATGGGAAGGGTGAAGACCATCCACCTGGGCCCCAACATTGACGAGGGCCAGCTGACCGATGCGTTCCTGGGCTCCTACCAGCTCGAGGCCATCGAGGTGGATGCGGCCAGTACGAACTACTCCAGCCATGACGGGGTCCTGTACACGAAGGATCATTCACACCTGGTTGCCTACCCCGCTTCCAAGGCGCCCGGTGGGACCTACACGGTCCTGGATGGGACCGACACGATCGAGCGCCAGGCCTTCTATGGCGCGAAGCTGTCGACCCTCACGCTGCCCTCGTCGCTGCGTGACATCGGTGCATGGGCTTTTTCGTATGCGGAGCTGACGTCCCTGACGCTGCCCGATGGTGTTGAAAGCGCCGACACGTGGGCGTTCTCCAACATGGAGAAGCTGACCAGCCTCGACGTGGGTGGCATCAAGACCCTGCCAGACGGCGCGTTCATCTATGCGAAGAATCTGCGCGAGCTGAACCTGCGTCCCGACCTCGGCCGTCTCACGACGATCTCTCAAAACGCCTTCTCCGGCGCCGCCCTGACCTCCCTCACCCTGCCCGATAGCGTCACCTCCATCGGAAACTCCTCGTTCTCAAACAACACCTCGCTCACCGAGGTGCACGTGGGAGCGGGCCTGTCCACCATTGGAAACGCGGCGCTGAGTGGGAATACGGCGCTGGCCACCATCACCGTCAACCCTGCCAATGCCTCGTTCAAGGCGGTCGACGGGGTCCTGTACGACCAGGGTGGGCAGCGCCTTGCCCTCTACCCGCCGGCCAGGCCCGGCGCCGAGTTCGAGGTCCCCGCGGGCACGAAGGAGATCGGTTCCCTGGCATTCGACGGGGCCAGCTCGCTCTCCCGCGTCACCCTGCCCGAAGGGCTGACAACCATCGATTACGCGGCCTTCTACGGCTGCACGAACCTGGTGGACATGGACTTTCCCGAGTCCCTGGAGGTCGTGCGCGGCGTTCAGAACACCGGACTGGACACCGTCATCCTGGGTAAGAACACGCGAGAACTCTTCATGCCCACGCGCGAGAACCTGGCGCCCCGTCACCTCATCGTGCGCGGCGGCATCAACGGCGAGTACTACACCGATGGGGAGCCCTCCAACGGGCGCATCGAAACCGCGTTCTTCGGCGAGGGGATGACGCGCGTCGACGTGCGCAGCAAGGGCCCCAGGATCATCGTCCTGCCCTCGACCGTCACCACCTTCCAGCTCGACCCCTTCTCCTCTGAGGGATACAAGTCCGACGCGCAGGTCTACGTGGCCGCCGCCGAAGGGTCGCCCGCCTGGGAGGTCGCGAAGGCTGAGCTGGTCAAGGAAGGTATCGACCTGTCCCACCTGCACGCCTACGTGCCCGCGTCAATCTCGCTGTCCGGCACCGGCATTGACGAGGCCGGGGACGGGGTTCGCTGGAGCGGCGCCGTGGGTGCTCCTGTGCAGATGACCGCCACCGTGAGCGGCGCCATCGCTCAGGGGCGCGAGCTGCGCGTCATCCAGGTCGGCACGGGCGGCGCCGAGACCGTCGTGCAGGACTGGACGGCGATGGGCGGCGACGGGGACGAGGCCTCGTCCCTGACCTTCTCCTGGACGCCCACTGGGGCTGCCAGGTCCCTGCGCGTTGAGGCCCGCGACGTGACCCGGGTCAGCGCCGAGGTGAGCGTGGCGGTCGAGGTGGGCGGAACCCTCGACGTCAACGCGGCCACGGGCGTTGGCACGTGGAGGCACAACATCTTCGGATGGTGGTACGCCTACGCGGACGGCACCTACGCCCGCAGCACCTCAGTTGTCATCGACGGCAAGATCTACCGCTTCAACGGTGACGGCTACATGCACACCGGTTGGACCTACTACTACAACCACTGGTACTACCACTCCTCCTCGGGCGAGCAGGTCACCGGCTGGGTGCAGGACAAGGACAACTGGTACTACTTGGACCCCGTCACCGGCGCAATGGTCAAGGGCTGGTTCAAGGATGGCTCTCACTGGTACTACCTTGGCGACACCACCGGAAAAATGGTGAAGGGGTGGTACCACGGTAAGGACGGTTGGTACTACTTGAACCCCGCCGACGGCATCATGGTCACCGGCTGGGTCAAGATCGGACTGACCTGGTACCACTTCTCCGACACCGGCAAGTGGATCCACTAGTGCCCCGCGCCAACGCATGATCCCAGCGTTGTCACACGACGCTCCGGTGCTCTGCACAGACTCGATCCCTACAGTAGGTGTCATGACAAGGGAATACGGCACGGGCCAATCGGGCCCGGGAGATGCCGACGAGAATCGTTGTGAGGAGTCATCTGGGAGAACGTGAACTGTGTTGATGGGATACGCCGAGGGGTCGACCGCACGGTCGACCCCTCGGCGTATCTGCGCGCTGGCCACCGGATGGGGCGATCGCGGTGGTCTTCGGGTTATAGGACACTACGTGTTGCTGGTGGGGTGACTTTTCGGTGTGGTGGTGCGGGAAAGTCGGTGTTTTAGTTGATTGGGACCAACTATGAGGATGGGCAAATCGTGTTGGTCGAACGAATTGTCGCTGGGCGGGTGGTTCTGTGCTGACTGCCTGTGTCACCTGGGCCCGAGATGTGGCAGTACTAGCCCGATGATGCACAGCTGGGCCCTATAGGTGGAGCGTGGGCGGCCTGCCCAGAGCCTGTCAATTTTTCTGTGTATGGGGGTTAGAGGTAGGGGGTGATTCGGTCGG
>CABKMZ010000129.1 GCA_902373545.1 uncultured Actinomyces sp.
GTGTCCTCTTTTCGTATCGGTGCTCCGCGAGCGGTTGCACTATAAGCGTGCCATAAAACGGTGTGTTTGTGCGTAGAAGGCATCTATTCTCACTGTGAGCGCAACGACGCTGTCCGGCGCGACACCCTCTCGCGCCGCCGAAGGGGCCACAATCCCGCCGCGCGAGCCCCTGGCCTCAGCCGACAAGCATTCTCGCGGGATGCGCGTCGTCACGAGGCCGTAGTCGGCAGCGGGACGAGCGTCGCGGGTGCGGGGCGGGGGCTGCGGGCCGAGCTGACGGGGTACGGCGGCAGGATCGGGGCGGTGGTTGCGGGCCGGGCTGACGGGGTACGGCGGCAAGTAAGCGGGGTCAGGCGGGCTCGTGCGGCGCGAAGACGATGAGGGCTCGGACACCGCGACCGACACGCTTCGCGGCGCCCCCGGGCAGGGGGATCGGCCCCTGGCCGCGCCAGGCAACAACCAGGTCATCAAGGGCGTCCACGTGTGCTCCCGCCAGCGCCCGGATTCCCCCGCGGCGTGCCGCCTCGCGCAGCGCTCGGGTGCGCACGGCTCGGGGAGCGCCGACCACGTCGGCCACCGCCAGGGACGAGGCCCACTCCCCCACCTCAGCTCCCGCCTCGCCCGCGACATCCTGAGCACGGTCGCGCAACGTCCCGCGAGCCATCCCGTCGGACCCGTCCGCCGCGCGCGCAGCAGCGTCGGCCCCGCTCACGGCCCGTTCGCGTGCACCTGCGACGAGGGCGCGCGCCCAGCCATTCAGGGCGTCATCATCGGCGGCGCACAGGGCGGCCGTGCGGGCCAAGGCGGGCACAGGATCCATCCCGAGGGCATCGGCCAGCGCGGGGATCGCACCGTAACGAACAGCGCTGCGCCGCAGGGCACTACCGTCCGCGGCGCGCCACGGCCCGTCGATCGCGTTCGTAGGGTCCTCGACGGGGGTCAGCCCCACCTGCTCGCACGCGCCCGCCGTATCGGCACGGCGCAGGCCCAGCAGGGGGCGCAGCCACGTCACCCCATCCTCGTCGCGTCGAATCGGCGCAATCGCGCGCAACGACGAGGGACCCGAGCCGCGCGCCAGGCGCAGCAGCACCGTCTCAGCTTGGTCCTCCATCGTGTGCCCCAGCAACACGGGCCCACCCTCGCGCAGGGCCACCTCACGCAGGGCGGCAATACGCGCCTCGCGGGCCGAGGCCTCGGGACCTCCCGGTCCATCGACGCTCACCGCGACGGTCAGCGCGCGCGCACCCAGGCGGCTGGCCAGATCCGCGACGCGGCGAGCCTCCTGCGCACTACCGGCCCGCAGGCCATGATCGACCGTCACCGTCACCACATCGACACCCGCGCGCGACGCCACATCAATCGCGGTCAGGGCCAGCGCCAGCGAATCCGCACCACCCGACAGGCCCACGACGAACGCGGAGGGCACCCCGGCCTCGTCGATGAACGAACGCAGACAGGCGCGCACCGCGAGCGAACACGCCCGCACACTGCCCCGCGGATTCACGCCCACGAGGCGGGAGGCGTCAGCGCACACGCGCCAGCCACGCCGCCGGCTCGGCGTACTCACGAGCCGTAGGCAAAGCCTCGACGCCGGACAGCAGGGTCGCGATCGCACCCTCGCGCACAACCGTGCGCGCAAAACCCTCCGTCTGAGCCTGCAACAACTCAACACCGGACAGCGGCATACCCGCCGCCGCACAGGCGCGCACCAGGCCAACGCCACCCGCCTGCGCGCGGTGCGTGCGCAGCCAGTGAATCGAGGGCAGGTCACGCGGAGTCAAAACCTCCATCTCGGCGGTGGGCAGCGCATCCAGCAGCAACACGATGCGCACCAGCTCATCGCTACGCTCAGGCAGAGCTCGCACCAGATCAGCGATGTAGGGCACCAGATGAGGCGCGTGCGTCAAATGCACGCCGCGCAGGCTCGTGCACAGGGACACCCAGCGACACCAATCCGTCTGATCCAGCGCGTAGCGCTGCGCATCCGCCAGCACGTTGGGCGCCACCAGCACGGCACACCCGGAGGCGACATCCCAGATGCCGGTCGCACTCTTGGCCAGCGCCCGCAGCACCACGGCCTCGGCCGCGAGCACCAGCGGCGTGCGCGTGTCCTCAAAACGATCCAGGATCGCCCCAACCCGGCGAATCAACCCACGACGATCAACGACAAGCGTGCGCGAGGCTGCCACGGTCGCCGAGGCCTCGGGCAGGGTGGACAGCTCAGCGAGCCAGCGCTCCGACCACACCGCCGAACGGCGCAGGCGCGCCACCACAGCGGACGCTCCCACACGCGAGGCCGAGGGGCCAGCGTAGGACATCGAAGCGAGAACTCCCGCGACGTCGCGCGGACCAAACGGCATATCCATGCACTTAGTCTAGCTCGGCGAGCCCTTCCTCGAAGCTGTCCAGGCGCCAGCGTGTGGGCAGCGCACCGCCCTCAACCAGGTCATGACCCACGACCACCAAGAGTACCCGACCGCTCTTCGTCTTCACCGAGCCCGACAGCGCCGTCACGTTCTGAAGCGCGCCCGTCTTCGCCTGAACGTTGCCGACCGCCGGCTCATCGAGCATACGCTGCGAAAGCGTGCCCACCAGTCCCGCCCACGGCAGGAGACGAATCAGTTCCGCCTGGTTACCCCGCGCCCCATACGACGCCTTCAGGACGCCAACCAGCGTGTTGGCACTGAGCTTGTCGTTGGTGGACAGACCCGAGCAGTCCTCAAGGATCATGCCGCTCGTGGGGATACCCGCCTGGAGCAGGTCAGCCTTAATCGTGGCGATCGCGCCCGCGTAGGTCGTGGGCTGCCCCGCAGCACCCGCCGCGAGACGACAATACTGATCCGCGAGCGTGTTATCGGAGTGTGCCAGCATCCAACGCAGCTGATCGCCCATCGTCGCCGAGGACACCGACGCCACTGTCTGCGCACCCGCCGGAGGTTCACCGGCCTGGCCCATCGTCACGGCGACGCCCGCGGAGGTCAGGGCCTGAGCGAAAACCTGGGCGACATAACCGGGGGCATCCGCGTGGAAGTCGAACGCGCCCGGAGAGGTACGCCCGGCATCAATCGCCATCGGGCCAACGTGCCCCTCGTAGCCGCCGACCTCCTGCGCGTCCCACGACGGCAGGTGCGTGGCCCCCTCGAAGAGAGTCCCACGCCAGTTCAACGTGACAGATGTAATACCACGGTCGGAGAGGGCGCTCGCCGTGTTCGCCGCGAGGGTCCCCAGACCAGCCCGACCCGACACATCAGTCTCGTCGGACGCGCCCGCGCCGAGAAGCAGATCACCCTCCGAGTCGAGGTACAGGGTGCGTTCGTCGCCGCTCAGCTGCGCGCTCGTCTCGAGCGTGTCCGTGGGATCCAAATGCGTCAGCGCCGAAAAAGCAGCCAGCGTCTTCGTGGTAGATGCAGGCGTATGGCCAATCGCCGCGTCCTCATCGAGCAGAATCTCGCCCGTCTGAGCATCCACGACAACACCCCACGCGGTGTACTCACCAGTGGCCGCCCCACCCGCAACAGGGCGCCACAGCTGCTCCACCTGCGCCTCAGTCACCGGATTGCCAGCCGCCTGGGCGGGCATAGAAGCAGTCGCAGCCTCCACCGGAGCGGCGGTCGGAGCTGCAGAAGGAGAGGGACCCGCCGGAGCGCAGCCAGCGCTCAAAAAGGCGACAGCCGCCACAAGTGCAGCGGTAGCGCTTACAATTGGCCCCATAGACGTGCGATGCATGGATATCCCTTCGTGGTTACCTAGGTAGCTACAGTACCCGTCCAAGCACCCACACAACCAACCGGACCCCGAACTTTGGGGCTGATTCACGGAAGGCTTGAACATGGAGTTTGATGTCACCATCGAGATTCCCAAGGGAAACCGAAACAAGTACGAGATCGATCACGAGACGGGACGCATCCGCCTGGATCGAATGCTCTTCACCTCAACCCGCTACCCGGACGACTATGGGTTCATTGACGACACCCTGGGCGAAGACGGCGACCCCCTGGACGCGCTGGTGCTCCTCGAAGAACCCACCTTCCCCGGCTGCGTGATCCGCTGCCGCGCGCTCGGCATGTTCCGCATGCGCGACGAAAAGGGCGGCGACGACAAGGTCCTGTGCGTTCCCGCATCCGATCAGCGCGCGTCGTGGCGCACCGAGATCGACGACGTCTCCGAGTTCCACCGCCTCGAAATCCAGCACTTCTTCGAGGTCTACAAGGACCTCGAGCCCGGCAAGAGCGTCGAGGGCGCGCACTGGGTCGGCCGCGAAGAAGCGGAGGCCGAGATTCGCCGCTCCTACGAGCGCCTCAAGGAGCACGAAGGCGAGCACTGAGCCGCCACCACACGTCACGGCGGGGCCGCGCGAACCAGGACGTTCGCGCGGCCCCACCGTCTCTGCATCGTGGGCACTGTGGCCCCCGCTCATGCGAGCGGGGGCCACCTTTTTGTTGCCTGCGGGGTAATGCGGCTCTTCGCATTGTGGGGTGTGGGGGTGGTGTTGGCATGGGGTCGGGGCCTGCCCGATGA
>CABKMZ010000130.1 GCA_902373545.1 uncultured Actinomyces sp.
GCCGGTGAGGACGAGGCCGTGGAGGAGCTCGAGGAGATCCGCGAGTTCCTGGCGTCCCCCGATAAGTTCCACAAGGTGGGTGCGCGTATCCCGCGCGGCGTCCTGCTCTACGGTCCTCCCGGAACGGGTAAGACCCTGCTGGCCAAGGCCGTCGCCGGCGAGGCCAGGGCCCCCTTCTTCTCGATCTCCGGCTCGGAGTTCATGGAGCTGTACGTCGGCGTGGGTGCCTCCCGCGTGCGTGAGCTCTTCGAGCGCGCGAAGAAGAACGCACCGGCCATCATCTTCGTCGACGAGATCGACGCCGTGGGTCGCCACCGCGGCAGCGGCATTGGCGGCGGTAACGACGAGCGCGAGCAGACCCTGAACCAGCTCCTCGTCGAGATGGACGGCTTCGACGAGCGCGCCAACATCATCCTGATCGCGGCGACCAACCGCCCCGACATCCTCGACCCGGCGCTGCTGCGCCCGGGCCGCTTCGACCGCCAGATCGCCGTCGAGGCCCCGGACCTGAAGGGCCGCGAGGCCATCCTGAAGGTGCACGCGCAGGGCAAGCCCCTCACGCAGCAGGTGGACCTGCGTCAGATCGCCAAGCGCACACCCGGCTTCACGGGCGCGGACCTGGCGAACGTCCTCAACGAGGCCGCGCTGCTCACCGCGCGCTCCAACATGCAGTTCATCGACGAGCGCGCCATCGACGAGGCCATCGACCGTGTGATCGCGGGCCCCCAGAAGCGCACCCGCGTCATGAACGATCACGACAAGGCCGTGACCGCCTACCACGAGGCCGGCCACGCCCTGGCCGCCGCCGCCCTGAACTACACGGACCCGGTCACGAAGGTGACGATCCTGCCGCGCGGCCGCGCCCTGGGCTACACGATGGTCATGCCCACCGAGGACCGCTTCAACAAGACCCGCAACCAGCTCCTCGACGACCTGGTGTACGGCATGGGCGGGCGCGTCGCCGAAGAGATCGTGTTCCGCGATCCCTCCACCGGCCCCGCCAACGACATCCAGCAGGCCACGAAGACGGCCCGTGCGATGGTCACCGACTACGGCATGAGCGACCGCATCGGCATGGTCAAGCTCGGCGACGCAGACACCGAGGCTTTCGGCCACGGAAGCGGCGAGGGCCCGCGCGCCTTCTCCGACGAGACGGCCGCGATCATCGACGAGGAGGTCCGCCGCCTCCTGGACAACGCGATGCGCGAGGCCTGGACGATCCTCACGAACAACCGCGGCGTCCTCGACACGCTGGCCTCCCGCCTCCTGGAGGAGGAAACCCTCGACGAGGCGCAGCTGGCCGAGATCTTCAAGGACGTCGTCAAGGCGCCCGAGCGCCCCGTGTGGAACTACCAGTCCGATGCGGCCGTCCCCGGCGCCCTCATGGGCAACCCGGTCGGCGTGAACTCCGCCGAGTCCTCGGCGACCGACGCCGTTGCGGCCCCCGATCTGGACACACCGGCTAACGAGAACGAGGAGCAGGCGTGACCTACGATGCCGCAGGCGTGGAGAAGGCCTCACGCGACCTTTTGGTCGCGATCGGTGAGGACCCGCAGCGCGAGGGCCTGATCGGCACCCCCGACCGCATGGCGCGCGCGTGGCGCGAGATGTGCTCCGGCCTGTTCGAGGACCCCCGCGAGCACCTACGCACGCAGTTCCACGCGGGCACCGACGAGCTGGTCCTGGTCCGCGACATCACCTTCCACTCGGTGTGCGAACACCACCTGCTGCCCTTCTACGGCCGCGCGCACGTGGGCTACATCCCGCGCGGCGGTGTCGTCACCGGCCTGTCGAAGCTCGCGCGCCTCGTCGAGGGCTACGCGCGGCGCCCCCAGGTGCAGGAGCGCCTGACCGCGCAGATCGCCGACGCCATTGACGAGGTCCTGGAGCCCCAGGGGGTCATCGTCGTTATCGAGGCCGAGCACATGTGCATGTCGATGCGCGGCATCTCCAAGCCGGGCTCGTCGACCGTGACCAGCGCGCTGCGAGGCATCATGAGCGACGGTGCGACCCGCGCCGAGATGATGGCCCTCGTCCTGTCGGGGAGCCGCTGACATGTCCGCCCTTCCCCTGCCCCCCGCCCCGGCCTCGTCCCCGGTTCCGTCTCCTCCGGCGCTGCCGGGCGGTCTGAGCCTGCCGACCGGGCGCGCGGCGATCATGGGCATCCTCAACGTCACGCCCGACTCGTTTTCCGACGGGGGCCGCTACGTGGATCCCGCCGCTGCCCTCGAACATGCCCGTGCGATGGTGGAGGCCGGCGCTGACATTGTGGACGTGGGCGGGGAGTCGACGCGACCGAACTCGACGCGCATCAGTGCCGAGGAGGAGTGGGCGCGCATCGGCGCGATCGTGTCCGCGCTGGCGGGCGACGGCATCGTCGTGTCCGTGGACACGCTGCACGCGTCGACGGCCCGCGCGGCGGCCGAGGCGGGAGCGGCGATTATCAACGACGTAAGCGGCGGGCGCTGGGATCCGCAGATGAACGCGGCGGTGGCTGCCTCGGGATGCGCCTACGTCGTCCAGCACTACCGCGCGCTGCCCGGCATGCCGGGGGAGCACTTCGACTACGGCGAGGACCTTGTGGGCACGCTCATCGAGCGCGTGACCCACCAGGTCCAGGATGCTCTTGATACGGGTGTGACACCTGATAAAATTGTAATCGACCCGGGCCTCGGCTTTTCGCTCACGAACGACCAGTGCTGGCAGATCCTCGCCGAACTGCCGCGCCTGACCACCTGTGGGTACCCTGTACTCATCGGAGCGTCGCGTAAGCGTTTCGTCAAGGCCCTCGGAGGCGACGTCGACACCGACAGCGCAGCCATCGCCGCCCACGCCGTCACCAGCGGCGCGTGGGCTGTGCGGGTCCACGACGTAGCGGCCACCGCGGCCGCCATCGCCTGAAAGGAGAACGACGGTGAGTAGCCGACGCGTCATCATCGCCCTCAAAGGTCTGGGGGCGCTGGCAAACCACGGCGTCTACGACTTCGAGCGCACCCAGGAACAGCGTTTCAGTGCCGACGTCGTCATGTGGATCGAGACTGCGGGTACCACCGACGACATTGCCGCGACCGTCTCCTACGCCGACATCGCCGACGAGACCATGGCGGTCCTGACCGGCAACCCCGTCGACCTCATCGAGACCCTGGCCGAAACCATCGCCTCGCGCGTCATGAGCCACGAGGGCGTGGTCGGCACCGAGGTCACCGTCCACAAGCCGGACGCGCCCATCAACCATCCCTTCGCCGACGTGTCCGTCACCGTGCGCCGCGGCGAGACTGACGCCATGCCTCTGTCCCTGTCCCTCAAGGGTATCTACGAGGCCGAGGACGGCTCCGTGCTCACGGGCGAAATCGAGGCATACGGCCGCGCCCAGGCACCCAGCCCCGCGCAGCAGAAGAAGACTGCGCCCACGCGCAAGCGCCGCGGCGAACACGCAGCGCCCGCCCGCCCCGAAGACATCTCCCGACCCGCACACCTGCGCGCCCGCCGCGTCGTCCTGGCCATCGGCGGCAACCTGGGCGACGTGCCCGTCACCCTCATGCACACCGTCGAGGCGCTGTCCTACATGGAGGGCTTCCAGATCGAGGACGTCTCCCCGATCATGCGCACCAAGCCGGTGCTCGCCCCCGGCCAGGCACCCCAGCCCGACTACTGGAACGCCGTCGTCGTCGGCTCCGCCATCGCAACCCCCGACGAGCTCTTCGCCCAGACCAGCCGCATCGAGCGCGAGCTGGGCCGCGAACGCCACGAACGCTGGGGCGCGCGTAGCATCGACATCGACATCATTCAGGTGGAAGGCCTGGCCTCCTCCGACCCGGTCCTCACCCTCCCGCACCCGCGCGCCAAGGAACGCGCCTTCGTGCTGGCACCCTGGCTGCTGTGCGACCCCAACGCGGTCCTCGAGGGCGTGGGACGCGTCTGCGACCTGCTCGCCACCACCCCCGACCGCGAGGGCATCATCGACGCCGTCGACGACTGGCTCGAAGACCCCTCCGCCGTCATCGCCGACTCCGACCAGCTCATCGCCCAGCGCAACGCCCAGGCCAACGCCGACATGCGTGAGCTCCTCGAGACGCTGACCGGCGAAATCAGCCACCTCGGCGACCTCAGCGCGCCCATCGGCGAGCCGCCGGCGGCCCCGAGCACCGTCGTCGAAGGCTCCGTCGTTGACGGTTCCATCGTCGAGCCCATGCGCGCGACGGACGAGGCACCCGCGCCCGCGTCGGAGGGCGCCGACGACGCCGAATCAGACGAGGCTCCGGTTGACGCCGACATCGCGACCCCCGTGCGCGGCGAACACGCGCTCACGGACACGTGGTCGGGCACGTGGGGTCGCCTGGACTCCGCCGACACCGCCGCATCCGGCGCGCCGGTCGAGGACAGCATTGACTCCGAGGCGTCCCTGGGCGAGGACTCTCTGGGCGAGGACTCCCTGGGCGAGGACTCTCTGGGCGAGGACTCCGTCCCGCCCGTCCCCCAGCCC
>CABKMZ010000131.1 GCA_902373545.1 uncultured Actinomyces sp.
CGAAGAACGCGCATCACAAGGGCCTGTCGCTGCGCGAGTCCGCCCTCGAGCTGGGCTTCCTGACCGCCGAGGAGTTCGACGCGTGGGTCGTTCCCGCCGACATGACGCACCCCAGCGCCGCCGACGAGTGATCGTCTGACGCCGCGCTTGCGGTGAAGCGTTTGGCCCCGGTCTCGTATGAGGCCGGGGCCGGTTCGTTCAGCCCTGAGCGCGCGCCCGGCGCATCTTCAGGATCGTGGAGGCGATGATGGACAGCAGGAAGATGTTGAACAGGATGGCTCCCACGGTTGGGGACACCCACGTGGCCATGAGGCGTCCGAGGGGCGCAAGGGCCGCGGCGGAGGCCCCGACGATAAGTCCGACGCGCAAGTCGACCATGCGGTGACGCAGGTTGGTGACCGTGCCGGCGATGCCGGTGGGAATCATGACGAGCAGGGACGTGCCGCGCGCGATCAGGTCGCCAGCGCCGACGGCAAGCTCCATGCCGGGCACGATGACGGATCCGCCGCCCACGCCCACTAGGCCCGACAGGATGCCCGCGCACAGGCCCACGAGGACCGTCCATGCGCACGAGGCTGGTGTCAGGGTGACGACGCCGTCGCGCGTGGGGACGTGCAGGTATTGGGAGACGATGACAAAGACCGTGAATCCGATGAGGATCCAGGGCAGGACGGGCGCGGGGAGGCGCCGCAGGAGCCACACGCCGATCTGGGAGCCCGCGAGCGCGCCGACGACGAGGAGGGCGGCGCCCGCCCAGGAGACCTCGCCGTGCAGGGCGTAGGTGCCCGACCCGACGGCTGCGGTGACGATGATGGCGGCAAGCGAGGTGGCAGAGGCGCGGCGCTGGTCCATGCGCAGGACGGCCATGAGCGCGGGGACGATGACGAGCCCCCCGCCGACCCCGAAGAGTCCGGACAGGAATCCTGCCCCAACGCCGGTGGCGATGACGAGGAGGATGCGGCGCGGTGTCAGGGGCTGGGTGTCTGTGTCGGGCATGTCTTCACTGTAGTCCCCTCCACGTCCCCCTCCTGAGACGTGTCTTCACCGGGCGCGAAACCTGCCCTTTCGCCCTGTTCGTCGCTGGGTCGCCGGGGATAGACTGCCCACATCAATGAAAGGATGCCGCAATGACTAACGTTCTGATTGTGTCGGGTCACCCGCGCCTCGGAGATGATTCGCTCGCGAATAAGACCATCGTGGAGGAGCTGACTTCCCTTATTCCGGGCACTGTCGTCGACCAGCTCGACGAGCTCTACCCCGACTACCGCATTGACGTCGCGGCTGAGCAGGCGAAGTTGGCCGCCGCTGAGGTGATCGTCCTGCAGTATCCGCTGTGGTGGTACGGCTGGCCGTCGCTCCTGCAAAAGTGGGTGGAGGACGTGTTCGTGCGCGGTTTCAGCCACGGCTCGGGTGGCACTGCCCTGCACGGTAAGAAGCTGGTGGTGTCGGTGACGACAGGCGCCGACGAGTCCTACTACTCCGCACAGCCGGGCGGTTTCGACCGCTTCCTGGCTCCCGCGATGGCGACGAGCGCGCTGGTGGGCCTGGAGTTCGTGGGAAGCCTGCCCCTGTACGGCGTCTCGTACGCGAATCGCACGGACGAGGCCGCTCGCGCTGAGATGGTGACGCGTTCGCGCGATCACGCGGCGCGCGTCGCGGAGCTGGTGGCGAAGCTGTAGGCTCACTCCCGCGCGTATCCAACGAACCCGGCCCCGGCCTCGTCCATCCATCCATCGACGAGGCCCGGGCCGGGCGCCTACTTCTTCTTTCTTTTCTTCGGTGCGGGCAGTTCCTGCCACATCGCGTCGACGACGTCGCGCAACGTGTCTCGGTCCTCCACCTCGACGAGGAGCATCTCCTTCGCTCCCTCGTAGGGGGTGGCGCGCGGGGCGCCGGGCAGGAGCCGTTCGGAGGCAGGCGTGACCTTGAGCAGGAAGCGGTCGTCGTAGATGCCGCCCACGACCTTGCCCCGATAGTAGAGGACGTATTCGCCCATCATCTTGCGGTGCTCCACGTCGTCCAGCTCACCCAGAAGGTCGAGCACGAACTCCAGGTATTGGTTGGTGGATGCCATCGTTCATCCTCGCTTTCTCGCTCAACGTCACGCTCGCCTGATCCTGCGCTACATTGAGCGGCCTTCCTCTATTGTGGCGTATGAAAACAGTGTAGGAGCCTGTGAGCGGCCCGGTGACCGCGTTCGTTCATTAATCAACGAGGCCGGGGTTGGCTGCAGGGCTTGCTAGTATCACCGCGATGCAAGGGTCGTGAGGGCCTGGACGTCGCGCCTGACAGTCCCGTTAGGATGGGGGTATGACAGATACACGTGACCCGCGAGGGATTGTTAGCTTCTTTATCCGGTACCTGGTGCTCCACGTGATCTTCCTGGTCGGACTCCCGGTCTCCTATGCCACGGACCTGGCCCTCATCTACTTCTTTGGCTTCATGGGCTTCTTCACCTTCTTCCAGATGTTGATAGCCATCCCCCGAAGGTTCCTCGAGAAGGCCGGATCGTGGAAGCCTGTCGCGATCGCGGGCGCCCTCCTCTCCGACGTGGCGGTCCTGTGGTGGCTGGGCGGGAAAGTCTCAGGTTTTTTGGTGGACTCCAACTGGGAGCTCGTAACCATATGGTTGCCCTACCACTTCCTCGCCGCCTTGTGCGCGTGGGGGCTCCGCGAGTTCTTCCACTGGCTGGATCCTCAACGAACTACTACGCCTAGCGCCTCTGTCAGTCCCACCGCTCCCATTGAAACCGAAAACCTCAGCGATTCCGAAGACACAGAGGTAGACACCCCGACGAGCACCACCGGGGTTACCGAAGCCGACACCGACAAGCAGTAGTCCGTTGTCTCGGGAGCGACCTCAACCACTCCCCTGCCACCAGACAAAAGACGAAAACTGGCCCCGACCTCATCGATGAACGAGGCCGGGGCTAGGTCAATCACTCAAGTTCAGACTGCCGCTCATTTGGTTCCGCCATAACCCGTAGATATTGGACGCCCCCTTGGTTGATTATGTCCAGAGCCAGATCGTTGATGATCGACAGTATTTCATCGATCTCCACCAACGGATCGAGCTCGGTTGTAATCGGCTGGAACCTCATAATTGGTTCCACATATTCAGTGTCAAGTAGTCTATTCGCCCAGTGCAGCCCACGAATGTAGATTGGCTTATTCTGAACACCGACAAGACCTGCTCTGATACTGAATCCACCGTGTGCCTGCCGTTCCGTCGCATGGCCACGCAGCAGCGTGATGAAATCAATAACAGATGTTTCGATTTCAATGCTCCTACAGTGGTTCGTCAGCCCCACGGGGTATCGGTCGATCCACGACTCGTCGGCAATCAGGAGTCCCAGTTGATAGGCTCCCACAACCGTTGCGTCATCATGGAGACACTTTCGAAATCGCCCACGCGCCCCTTGATAGTTACGTATCACCCATTGCCGAAGTCCCTTCTTGACTTCTCCTTCATCCCACCAATTTTCTGACACATTCCCACTTACGAACTCTGGGTGGACCTTCTTCCTATTCACGTATTGATGCACCTGGTCAACGGCACTGGCTGCCCGCCCAGTGACCGGCTCGTAGGGAACGGCGGCCACCGCGAGGAACACTCCATCCTCGGGGCGCAGCGCCTCACATGCACGTTCAAAGCGGTCCTGGAGAAGGCGTTCCCGATCATCCACATGCTGGAAGCGCTCTCGAAAGCCCCGCTCAATCTCGCGGTCGCTCATGTACACGGTGTGAGGGCCGTTTCGACGCGGGGCGACGAACGCGTTGTCACCCTTGCGTGCGAAGTGCGGGGCGTCCGCAGAGTCCGGTACCCGCATCATCACGACGCTCCCACCATCTTCGTCGCCGCACGGAATGTCGTAGAATTCAATGCCGATGACTGGCGGCCCAACCTTCGCATACGCGGTCCTGAGGATTCTCTGTTGTTCGGCGGCAGACCACGCTATCGGAACGATCTCGGAGGCGGCATTTGTGGCCCCACCCTCCTTGATCCCGAACACAATCCACCCGCCACCGCTATTTGCCATGGCGGCGATATCTTTCGCGGCTTCTTCATCCCAGTTCGGCTTACGCGAATTGTAGACAGCCTGTTTCCAGTCCAAATCACTGGTTTCTTCGACTCCATGATCAATTGCTTGTTGGATCAGATCGATAGATGCGTTCCCGGCTTCGAGTCCCAAGGCTCGATGGATGGGTGTAAACACGAGACTCCTCCTCATGAGTTCGACTGACAAAATACTCTCAGGCGCTACCGATTGAACTGATCCCGGGCCTCGTAGATCGCCGAGGCCCGGGTGCAGCCGTCATACGCGGCCGAGTCCGCTGAAGCGTTCGACCCAGACGCGAAGAGCCTCAAGGACACGGACGCGGACAGCTTCACGCCCGGCTCCTGCTCCAAAGCGCCGCATGGGCGGAAGGATGGAGGACAGGCCGGTTCCTTCATCGTTCA
>CABKMZ010000132.1 GCA_902373545.1 uncultured Actinomyces sp.
TGGTTCCCGGATGCATGGACGCCCTGGGAACACGCACAATGAAGCCATGCCCACCCTCGAAGAACTCGTTTCACACCCGCCACAGCTGCCGGTGACGCGCGCGCTGGGCGATATCGCGGCGGCGGTGCGTCCGGGGGCATGCGCGGTGGTGACCGCTCCCCCGGGCACGGGTAAGACGACGTTGCTGCCGCCCGCGGTCGCGGTCGCGCTGGCGGAAGCGGGCACGAGCAGCCGGGTGCTCGTCACCCAGCCACGTCGCGTGGCCGCGCGCGCCGCGGCCCGCCGGATCGCCCGCCTGCTGGGCGAGGAGGTCGGCGGCCAGGTCGGCTATTCGGTGCGCGGTGATTCGCGGGTGAGCGAGAGGACGCGCGTGGAGATGGTGACGCCGGGCGTGGCGCTGCGCCGCTTGCAGCGCGACCCGGAGCTGCCGGGCGTGTCCGCCCTGGTCATCGATGAGTTCCATGAGCGGGACCTGGACACGGATTTGGCGCTGGCATTCGCGTTGGACGCCCGCTCGGCGCTGCGCGACGACCTGTTTATCGCGTTGACGTCGGCGACGCTGGAGGCCTCGCGCACGGTGAGCTGGCTGGAGGATGCCACGGGCGAGGAGCCCGCTCTCGTTTATATTCCAGGCGATATTTTTCCTCTGGAGCTGCGTTACGCTCCCCCGCCGCGCGGCGTGGAGGCCGTGGGGGCCATCGGGCATGAGCGCGTGGGCGTGCGCCGCGAGTACCTATCCCACGTCGCCCGCACGGTGGAGGAGACGCTCGCATCCACGAGCGGTTCGGTGCTGGTGTTCCTGCCGGGCGTAGGTGAGATCGAGACCGTGCGCGGCGCGCTGAGCGTCCCCGGCGTCGAGGTTCTGACGCTGCACGGTCAGCTCAGCGCCGCCGAGCAGGACCGTGCTCTGTCCCCCGCGAGCGCTCGTCGCGTCATCCTGTCGACGTCGATCGCGGAGTCGTCGCTGACCGTGCCGGGCGTGTCCGTTGTCGTGGATGCGGGCCTGGCGCGCGAGCCGCGCTTCGACGCCGGCCGTTCCCTGTCGTCGTTGGTCACGGTGCCCGCCTCGCTCGCGCGTCTCGAGCAGCGTGCTGGCCGCGCCGCTCGCACCGGGCCGGGCGTCGCCGTGCGCGTCATGGATCCCGTGGACATCGCGCGCAGGCCCGCCCAGTCGGCGCCGGGGATCGCCACGCAGGATCTGACGGATGCACGTCTCCAGGTCGCCGCGTGGGGCACGCCGGTGGAGGATCTTGCCTTGCTCGACGCTCCACCCGCGGGCATGTGGGAGGCCGCCGGGGAGCGTTTGTCTTCCTTGGCTGCCATCGACGAGGCCGGGGCCGCGACCGCTCTTGGCCGCACGCTGGCGTCCCTTCCCTTGGATCCGCCCCTGGGCAGGGCGTTGCTCGCGGCGAGCGGCGTCATTGGGGCGGTGAAGGCGGCGCGTTTCGTCGCGGTGTTGTCTGAGGACGTTCGCGCACCGGGAGCGGACTTGGGTGGGTTGGAGAGGCGGCTGGGCCGCGACGGATCCGGCAACTCGTCCGTTACCCGCGCCCAGGTGGCACGCGTCAAGGAGACTCAGGCGCGCCTGACGCGCCTCGCGTCCAGGCTGGCAGACGGGGAGCTGGTGGGGGACGTTCTGCCTGCCGTTCACGCCCCCGACGCGGCGCGCGGCGCGGGCGACTCAGGGGTGAGGCGGCAGAGCGCGCGCACCCGCGAGGACGAGCTGGCCCTGACGTGCGCGCTCGCCTACCCGCAGTGGATCGCGAGGCGTCGCCCGGCCTCGTCCGCGTACATCCTGGCGGGCGGCGTGGGGGCCGAGCTGCCCGAGGGTTCTCCCCTGGAGGGCCAGGAGTGGCTGGCGGTGGCGTCGATCGACCGGGCGCCTGCCTCGCGCCACGCGCGCATCCTCGCGGCGGTGCCCCTGTCTGAGGAGGACGCGCTGGCGGCAGGTTCGGCGCTGCTCGCCGAGGGGACCGACGCGCGCCTCGAGCGCGGCGTCCTGCGGGCGACCCGCACGCGCTCGCTCGGGGCGATCCCCCTGTCCTCGACCCCGGCGAAGGCCCTTGCCCCCGAGGAGGCGACCGCACTGGTGGCGCAGCATCTGGCCGCCCGGGGGCTGGGCGAACTCGGCTGGGGTAAGGAGGCCTCGTCCTTGAGGGAGCGCATGCGCGCTCTCCACGAGGCGCTGGGCGATCCCTGGCCGGACGTGAGTGACGAGGCCTTGGCGGGCAGCGCGGACCAGTGGCTGGCCCCGTGGGGGCGTCGCCTCGCGTCGGGTTCTCCCCTGTCGCAGGTGTCGATGCTGGAGGTGCTGCGCGCGATGCTGCCGTGGCCGCAGGCGGCGCGCCTGGATGAGCTGGCCCCCGAGAAGCTACCGATTCCTTCCGGAGGGACGCGGCCGATCGACTGGAGCGGGGCGCACCCGGTGCTCACACTGCGCGTCCAGCAGGCGTTTGGGTGGACGGACACGCCGCGCTTGCTCGATGGACGCGTGCCCCTGGTGCTGCACTTGACGGACCCGGCGGGGCGCCCCGCGGCGGTCACCTCGGACCTGACGTCGTTTTGGGCGGGACCCTATCGGGACGTGCGCGCCCAGCTTCGCGGGCGTTACCCCAAGCACCCGTGGCCCGAGGACCCGTTGCACGCCGAGCCCACGAACCGCGCTAAGCGGCGAAGCTAGCGGGAAGCGCACGCGAGCACGCGGAGCCTCACTCGGAGACACAAGCGAGTCAGCACGGTGACTCGACGGGGATTCCGCTCTTGCGCGCCGCGTCCGCCATGCGTTTGTCGTAGGTGACGATGGCTTGGAGATCGCGGCCAATCGACAGTGCGGCGGCCAGGTGCAACGCGTCGAGGCTACGCAGCTCCACGGGCAGGAGCCGCCCCGCCAGGTCGAACATCTCAGTGTCGAAGGTCAGTGTGGAAAAACTCCACAGAAGCTGGCGCACCTGGGAAGCATCCGCTCCCCGGCGTACGCACGCGCGCATCAGTTCCGTGCGCGACAGTTCACTGGTCCACAAGCCGCAGTCGGCGCGGTTGATGAACGTCTCGAGCGCCTCTGTCCCCTCCTCGGGGATGATGAGCTTGACGAGCGCCGACGTATCGAAGTAGAGCGCCATTAGTAGCGTTCTTCATCGCGCAGTTGCTGGAGAACCGGGCTGAGCGGTGGCCCTGTTGTCGGCTTGGTCGACGCGCGGTACTCCTCAAAGGTCCGAGTGGCGGGGGTTATCAGCCCGCGCTCGCGGAGCCGCTCGATCGATGAGCTCGCAAGGGGGCTCATCTGCGCGACCGGGCGGCCGCGATCAGTGATGGTGATGACCTGGCCGGCGGCAACCTTGGCGACCACCTGGGAAGCATTTTGACGCAGTTCGCGAATACCAACAGTCTCCATGTGCTACATGGTAGCACATGGAGCGTGGCGACAAACTTCGTCAGTCCTGCAGCTTGCCGACTATGCCCCGCCCGTCAGGGAGGTTTTTGGACGGCATACGGTAAGCGTCGAGGTCCGCCATGGCGGGACGCTCGAGCCCCAAGTCGCGCAACTGCTGGTACGTCGACATGCGCACAGGACCAAGCTCGGCGACAGGCTGGCCTTCTTGTGTGAGCGTGACGACTTCCCCGGATGAGGCCCGCGCGAGCGCGGCTCCTACATCCTCTTTGAAATCACCAATTTCTAGAGCCCTCATGGCTCTATTCAAGCATGCCGGAGGCACTTTCAACGAACGGCAGGACCACACTATGACACACCGCTCCTATACAACAGCCAAACGGCTGATATCGAGCCGTATTCGCGTGAGAAGTGACACGCCCGGGGTGTTCACCCTGTGGAATAGTTCCAGCTCGCGCGCGTTTCATCAGTATCACCTCACCAAGACAAGGAGAACCATGTCCACGAAGGAAATCGAGACCGTCGACCTGCTGGTTGTTGGCGGCGGCAAGGCCGGAAAGTCTCTGGCGATGGAGCGCGCGAAGGCCGGCTGGAAGGTGGCCATGGTCGAGCGCCAGTTCATTGGCGGCACGTGCATCAACGTGGCGTGCATCCCCACGAAGTCGCTGGTGAACTCGGCTCGTCGCCTCAGCGATGCGCGCACGGACGAGGCCTTCGGCATCGTCGGCACCGAGGGTGCGCGCGTCGACCTGGGCAAGCTCCGCGCCCACAAGGAGGGTATCGTCGGCGCCATGGTGGGCGCGCACGAGAAGATGTTCGCGGCCCCCGGTCTTGATTTCATTCGCGGCGAGGCTCGTTTCACGGGTGAGCGCACGGTGACCGTCGCTCTTGAGGACGGCGGCGAGCGCCAGATTCGCGGCGAGCGCGTCCTCATTAACCTGGGTTCGCGTCCGGCGCGCCCCGCGATCCCCGGCCTGTGGGAGTCGGGCGCGTGGACGAACGAGGAGATCCTGCGCCT
>CABKMZ010000133.1 GCA_902373545.1 uncultured Actinomyces sp.
GTGAGGGGAGGCCGCCGACGGAAAGAAACTGGAGACCCAGTGCCTACCATTCAGCAGCTCGTCCGCAAGGGACGTGTCTCGAAGCGCGCGAAGGTGAAGACCCCCGCGCTGAAGGGCTCCCCCCAGCGTCGCGGCGTGTGCACCCGTGTGTACACCACCACGCCGAAGAAGCCGAACTCGGCTCTGCGAAAGGTCGCTCGTGTGCGCCTTTCGTCGGGCATCGAGGTGACCGCGTACATCCCCGGTGAGGGCCACAACCTGCAGGAGCACTCGATCGTGCTCGTTCGCGGTGGTCGTGTGAAGGACCTGCCCGGCGTGCGTTACCGCATCGTCCGCGGTTCGCTGGACACCCAAGGTGTCCGCGGCCGTCAGCAGGCCCGTTCCCGTTACGGCGCGAAGAAGGAGAAGAAGTAATGCCTCGTAAGGGCCCCGCTCCCCGTCGCCCCCTCGTCGATGACCCGGTCTACGGCTCCAAGGTCGTGACCCAGCTGGTCAACCGCGTCCTCCTCGACGGCAAGAAGACCGTCGCCGAGCGCATCGTCTACGGCGCACTTGAAACCGTTCGCGAGCGCACCGAGCAGGAACCCGTCTCCGTGCTCAAGCGCGCTCTCGAGAACATTCGTCCGGCCCTCGAGGTCCGCTCCCGCCGCGTCGGCGGCGCGACCTACCAGGTCCCCGTCGAGGTTCGCCCCGCGCGCGCCACGACGCTGGCCCTGCGCTGGCTGGTTGACTTCTCGCGTCAGCGTCGCGAGAAGACCATGACCGAGCGTCTCGCCAACGAGATCCTCGATGCCTCCAACGGCCTCGGCGCCGCTGTGAAGCGTCGTGAGGACATGCACAAGATGGCTGAGTCCAACCGCGCCTTCGCGCACTACCGCTGGTGATGTAAAGACGAGGCCTGGGCAACCGGGCCTCGTCTCACGCAGCAAATACACCTACCACTTCGAACGAAGGAACCACACTCGTGGCACTAGAGGTGCTGACGGATCTCAACAAGGTCCGCAACATTGGCATCATGGCTCACATCGATGCCGGCAAGACGACCGTGACGGAACGAATCCTGTTCTACACGGGCATCAACTACAAGATCGGCGAGACGCACGACGGTGCCTCGACGACCGACTGGATGGAACAGGAAAAGGAACGCGGCATCACGATTACGTCCGCCGCCGTCACCTCTTTCTGGAACGGTAACCAGATCAACATTATTGACACCCCCGGTCACGTTGACTTCACCGTTGAGGTTGAGCGCTCGCTGCGCGTCCTCGACGGCGCTGTCGCCGTGTTCGACGGCAAGGAGGGCGTTGAGCCCCAGTCCGAGACCGTGTGGCGTCAGGCCGACAAGTACGACGTCCCCCGTATCTGCTTCATCAACAAGATGGACAAGATGGGTGCCGACTTCTACTTCTCGGTTGGCACGATTAAGGATCGTCTCCACGCGACCCCGATCGTCATGCAGCTCCCGATGGGTGCCGAGAACGACTTCGTTGGCAACATCGACCTGCTGACCATGGAGGCGCTGACCTACCCGACCAAGGACGACAAGGGCAACGACACGCTCGGCTCCCTCGTTGTGCGCGGCCCCATCCCGGAGGAGTACCAGGAACAGGCCGAGGAGTACCGTGAGGCCCTCGTCGAGGCCGCCGCTGAGGGCTCCGACGAGCTGACCGAGGCGTACCTGGAGAACGGTGACCTGACGCTCGAGCAGATCAAGGAAGGCATCCGCCTCCTGACCATCTCCTCTCGCGCCTTCCCCGTGTACTGCGGTACCGCTCTGCGCAACATGGGCGTGCAGCCCGTCCTTGACGCCGTCGTGGACTTCCTGCCCTCGCCGCTCGACATCGGCGACGTTCGCGGCTTCCTCCCCGGCTCTGAGACCGAGGAAGAGACCGAGATTCGTAAGCCCGACGAGAAGGAACCCTTCTCCGCTCTGGCCTTCAAGATCGCCGCTCACCCCTTCTACGGCAAGCTCACCTTCATCCGCGTGTACTCCGGCAAGGTTGAGTCCGGTTCCCAGGTCCTCAACTCGACCAAGGGCAAGAAGGAGCGCATCGGCAAGATCTTCCAGATGCACTCCAACAAGGAGAACCCCGTCGACGTGGCGCACGCTGGCCACATCTACGCGGTCATCGGCCTGAAGGACACGACCACGGGTGACACGCTTGCCGCTATCGACAAGCCGATCGTCCTCGAGTCGATGACCTTCCCCGCCCCCGTTATCCAGGTTGCCGTCGAGCCCAAGTCGAAGGCCGACCAGGAGAAGATGGGCGTCGCCATCCAGAAGCTCGCGGAAGAGGACCCGACGTTCACCGTCGAGCTCGATCCCGAGACCGGCCAGACCATCATCGGTGGTATGGGCGAGCTGCACCTCGACATCATCGTTGACCGTATGCGTCGCGAGTTCAAGGTCGAGGCCAACGTTGGTAACCCGATGGTTGCCTACCGTGAGACCATCCGTAAGACGGTCGAGAAGTACGAGTACACGCACAAGAAGCAGACCGGTGGTTCCGGTCAGTTCGCGCGCGTCATCATCGCCCTGGAGCCCCTCCCGGCCGACTCCGAGGAAGAGTACATGTTCGAGGACAAGGTCACCGGTGGCCGCGTTCCTCGCGAGTACATTCCGTCGGTCGACGCGGGCATCAAGGACGCCATGCAGTCCGGCGTTCTCGCCGGCTACCCGATGGTTGACATCAAGGCCACGCTGCTCGACGGCGCCTACCACGAGGTTGACTCCTCCGAAATGGCGTTCAAGGTTGCTGGCTCGATGGCGCTGAAGGAAGCTGCTAAGAAGGCGAACCCCGTCCTCCTCGAGCCCATCATGGCCGTCGAGGTCCGTACTCCCGAGGAGTACATGGGCGACGTCATCGGCGACCTCAACTCCCGTCGTGGCCAGATCTCCTCGATGGATGAGCAGCACGGCGTCCGCGTCGTCAAGGCTCAGGTGCCGCTGTCCGAGATGTTCGGATACGTGGGCGACCTGCGCTCCAAGACGCAGGGCCGCGCTGTCTACTCCATGGAGTTCGACAGCTACGCCGAGGTTCCGCGCGCGGTCGCGGATGAGATCGTCGGCAAGTCTCGGGGCAACTGAGTCCCACCGGGGGCTCGTGGGGGCAGGGTGACCTGCCCCTGCGAGCCGCCTCACACACAAGTAAACCCAGTAGGTCTCAAGCCCCAGTGGTGTTAAAGTGGCACCTAGCCGTAGGCTGAGAATTTCTACCCGAGTCCAGGAGGACACAAGTGGCGAAGGCCAAGTTTGAGCGCACCAAGCCGCACGTCAACATCGGCACGATTGGTCACGTTGACCACGGCAAGACGACGCTGACGGCAGCTATCACCAAGGTGCTGCACGACAAGTACCCCGATCTGAACGAGTTCACCCCCTTCGATCAGGTCGACAACGCTCCCGAGGAGCGCGATCGTGGTATCACGATCAACGTCTCCCACGTCGAGTACCAGACCGAGGCGCGTCACTACGCGCACGTTGACGCCCCCGGCCACGCCGACTACGTCAAGAACATGATCACCGGCGCTGCCCAGATGGACGGCGCGATCCTCGTGGTCGCCGCCACCGACGGCCCCATGGCCCAGACCCGCGAGCACGTCCTGCTCGCCCGTCAGGTCGGCGTCCCCACCATCCTCATCGCCCTCAACAAGTCCGACATGGTCGACGACGAGGAAATGATGGAACTGGTCGAGGAAGAGTGCCGCGACCTGCTCGAGTCCCAGGACTTCGATCGCGACGCCCCGATCATCCAGGTCTCCGCTCTGAAGGCCCTCGAGGGCGACCCGGAGTGGGTTGCCAAGGTCGAGGAGCTCATGGAGGCTGTGGATTCCTACATCCCCACCCCCGAGCGCGACATGGACAAGCCCTTCCTCATGCCGATCGAGGACGTCTTCACGATCACCGGTCGTGGCACGGTCGTCACCGGTCGTGTTGAGCGTGGCAAGCTGCCCATCAACTCCGAGGTCGAGATCCTCGGTATCCGTGAGCCCCAGAAGACCACGGTTACCGGCATCGAGATGTTCCACAAGTCCATGGACGAGGCCTGGGCTGGCGAGAACTGTGGTCTGCTCCTCCGCGGCACCAAGCGCGACGAGGTCGAGCGCGGCCAGGTTGTGGCCCGCCCCGGCTCCATCACGCCCCACACCGAGTTCGAGGGCCAGGTCTACATCCTCAAGAAGGAAGAGGGCGGCCGCCACAACCCCTTCTTCTCGAACTACCGTCCGCAGTTCTACTTCCGTACCACGGACGTGACCGGCGTCATCACCCTCCCCGAGGGCACCGACATGGTCATGCCTGGCGACACCAC
>CABKMZ010000134.1 GCA_902373545.1 uncultured Actinomyces sp.
ACTATGTGGCGCTCGCTGACTTCTTCGACACGTCCGTGGACTATCTCATGGGTCGAACCCTTGACCCGTGGCCCGTGGACAACCCCACCCCCCCCCAACCGGAAGAGGTGACGGCATGAAGGTGAAGGACAGGTACTGGGAGGTCGAGAACTCGATCCGCTTCGCGAACCCGGAGAAAACGACCCGGCCGCTGCTGTGCGAGCCGAAAGTGTCCGAGGACGGCGTGCGTATCCGCCTGTGGCTGCGCGACCTCACGGGAACGGGGGCCGGCGGCGCGATCGTCCTACTGTCTCGTCATGAGGCGGCGGTCATGGCGAACGCGATCAACACCCGGAGCAACTGGATCGGCGAGAAAACCAGCGACATGCCGCGCATCGGCGTGAGCGTCACCGAGACCTCCACGATAATCCGGTTCATGGAATGCGAAGGAACGGGACACATCGCACTCCCTCTGGCGGATGGCGAGCGTTTGGCGTCGTGTCTGCACGACATGGCCGACGGCTGCTGGCGTGCCCACTGCGGATACGTGCCGGAGGCGGCGAAATGAAGTGGCGCATCGTCTCCGCAATCATCTACCTCATATGCGCACTCATGGACATACCCATGGGCGTCATCCACAAGAATTTGTGGGAGATCACATGCGGCGTGCTTTTTCTCACCCTCGGTCTCAACCAATTCAACCAATGGCGAAACGAACGAGGCGCACGCCACCCATCCACCGACATCCCGCCGGCCGCCCCGCCCCGGCCTGAACTCAGCATCACGGCCGATCCCGTCGTGTATCGCGATCCCGTCTCTGGAGAGCGGTTCGCGGTAGTGACGATCTCCAATACGGTCTGTCTATGGGACTCCAGCGCCCAAGACGCATTGACGACAGCCTATTCGGAAATCTTGTGGCTAGGAAATGGGCAGGGCGAGCGTACCAGCACCACCGCCAACGCTCTGAATCAACAAGAGGCTTGTGGTCATGATCGCGAAGATCGATAGTGATTCGTCTCGCATGCGCCGCTGGACGCCGCGTAAAGGCGGAGGTAGTCACCCATTTGACAATGACGGTGGCCTTCTCTCTGTTCTGTTCGAGTTGAATGCCGATCGTATCGCCGTTGGCCAATGCATCGGTGCTGTCGCGCAGGTCTTCGCTCTTCAGCCGAGTGCATCCGTCAATGGGCGCGATCCAAGCGGAGAGCATTACGTAACCGCCATATGTCGAGGCCTTCACGATGCAGGCGTTCCGGTTTGCCTTCAGCCGCGTCACTTGGATGTGAACCGCTTCGACCGGTCTCATGGTCTCGGCTCGCACGATCTGCCATATCAGCAGCGCGAACGTCGGAACCGCCAGAGCGTTCACGAGATTCTGCAACCAGTCCCATATGTCCATTGATTCTTCCTTTCCCCGCATGCAGCGGATTGTTTGTGTTGCAGCTTCAAGCCTACGCGGCACGGGGAAAGGGCCTTATCTTCCGAAAGGAACCCTCATGATCTTGTTCGTCATCTCCATCGTCCTGCTGCTCTTCAGCGCCGCCGTCACCGGCGTCGCTCTGTCCAACAACGTCAAGGGGGCCGGCATCGGCCTCATTCCGGGCCTCGTCGGATTGCTGCTGCTCATTCCCGCATGTCTGTACTCCGTGGACGTGGGCGAGGTCGCGGTCATCCGCAACATGGGCGGCAGTCTGGCCGGTCATTCCGAAGACGCGGGCTTCCATTGGAAGACGCCGTGGCAGAGCGTCATCAAATACGACACCCGTAACAACCTCATCAACTTCTACAAGGACACCGATTACAAGTACGACGGCGGCAGCGCGGTCGGCAAGCAGGTCACCGTCAACGACAGGAGCGGCGCTTCGGCCGACATCGACATCCAAGTCAACTACAGCCTTGATCCGAGCGCGGCCGAATACCTGTACTCGGAGTACGGCAAACAGCAGACGTTCACGCAGAACTACATCAGCAACGACCTGCGTTCAGTGGCCCGCGAACAGTCCGGCCGGTTCGACACCCTGACGATGCTCACCAACCGAGGCGAGTACACGAAGGCCGTGCAGGATGCGCTGGCGGCGAAGTGGAAGAAGATCGGCCTGACCGTCGAACAGGTCAGCGTGCAGGACGTGCGCTACGGCGAGGCCATCACCAAGAAGTACACGGAGGCGCAGGCCGCCGAGATCGACAAGCAGAAGGCGCTCAACGAGCAGCAGGTCGCCAAGACCGAGGCCGAGACGAAGAAGATCAAGGCGCAGGGCGAGGCCGACGCCAACGCCGTGCTCAACGAGAGCCTGACCGACAACGTGCTCAAACAGCACTACATCGACGCATTGTCCAACGCGGATCAGCTCGTCGTCGTCCCCGACGGTGCGGACACGCTCGTCCAGACCAAATAAGGCGGCGGTCATGTTCAAGCGCTATCCGTACACCATCGCCCTGTTGACCGTCATATCGTTCGTCGTCTGCATTGTGTGGCTGTTCACCCATGAGGCGTGCATGCACCCGCTCGGCAACGGTCTGGCCGCGTGGTGGGCGTTCATCGTCGTGCCCATCCTGCTCGTCACCATCGTCGAGGAAGCAGGAGGAGAGGAATGAACTTCGATGCACTCGTCTGGCAGCAGTGGGTGATCCTCGGATACGCGCTGCTCGAACACTTCATACTCATCGGCACGCTGCGCGAAACGAAGGCCAAGCCGGGAGCGCTTGTGTACCAGTTGCTCAGGCTCGTCATTCTCTGCGCGCTCGTGCTGACCATTTAAGGCTTGCCCGCCGCCATTGCGACCTTCCTTCCGATGCGGCGGGCGGCGACAAGGAACAAGTCGTTAACACCACCTCTCTCAATGATCGCGTCGCCGGTTCTCTCCACCGGCGGCGCGCCAAGGGCGGGCAGGTTCGCCCCCGGTCGAGATTCGCGTCAGATGGGCGCGGGCAAAGACCGGGAAGCCGTTCGATTCGGCCGCCGTCCACTGCGATCGCGTCAACGTCGCCCCCTCGCACGCCACTGACAGGACAACGCCGAAGCCCGTGCGAGCGGGGAGCGATGGACACGGCAGGCCCCGACTCCTGCGGCCGTAACGACCGAGCCCAGCGCGACCGCAACCCGCATACTCCGCGCACAAGGAAAGGAACACGCATGGCATCACAGCCGCCACCGGACGAATACGACCACAGGGAAGAGGGGCTCAGCCTGTTCGAGTGGCCCCTGAGCGACGAGGCGCGGCACATGGGAGCCGGCGAGCTCCTGGACTCGCTCATCGACGCGATCCGCCAACTCAACGCCGACCCGCAGTGGGATCGCACGCTGATCTTCCCCCGCTTCGGCGACGTGGTCGTAGACCGCGGCCGACGGCAGGTGTCCGCGCGCTGCATGTGGAAGATCAAGCCCGATTACCAAAGGAAAGGAACCAAGAAATGACCGACGAGATCACGCTTGAGGAGCGTCTGGCGAAGGAGCTGGCCGGCCGGCTGCTCGGCTGCACCGACGACATCGCCGGGGAAGACGAGGAAGACGACGAGACCCTGGCCGAGCTGGAGCACATGCGCGACGTGGCCGACAAGGCCTATGCGGCGCTCTCCGACCTCGCCCTGCACTGCCACAACCGCCGCGAAGACGTGGCATGGGGCATCGCGCGCCGCGCAGCCGAGGACGCGCACGCCCTCGCCACGTTCGTCGGCGACTGGATCGAGGACATGGAGGACGAGGACTAGTGGCCGGCGAAACCGTCATCACGATCATCGGCAACCTCACCGCCGACCCCGAACTGCGCACCCTGTCCAACGGCAATCCGGTCGCGTCGTTCACGATCGCCAGCACGCCCCGCACCTACAACCGCCAGACGCAGCAGTACGAGGACGGCACGGCGTTGTTCCTGCGCTGCTCGGCGTGGAACGACCTCGCCCGGCACGTCAGCCAATCATGCTCGAAGGGCATGCGCGTGATCGCCCAGGGCCGCCTCTCCCAACGCTCGTATCAGGCGCAGGACGGCACCAACCGCACCGTGGTCGAAATGACCGTGGACGAGATCGGCCCCAGCCTGCGGTACGCGACCGCGCAGGTCACGAAACAGGGCGGCCACAACGGCTATCAGGGCGGCGGCACCTACGGCAACCCGAACGGCCAGCCCCCGCAGCCCCCGCAGCAGACGACACCGCCGCCGGCGTCCGACCCGTGGGCCAACGGCGGCAGCGGCCACACGCCGGACATGTTCGCCGCCGACACCGGCGACCCGGAATTCTAGAAAGGACACCCTCATGGCAAAGAAAAAAGACTCGAACCTTGTCCAGGACGCGCTCATACCCGACGAAATGAGCCCGCTGAGCCTGCTGGACT
>CABKMZ010000135.1 GCA_902373545.1 uncultured Actinomyces sp.
CATCGTTGGAATTCTGCGGTTTTCTCGATACCTATGAAAAGTTAGGGTACCCAAATTACGTGCGAGTTTTGGTTGATGAGGCGCCCAAGGCGAACTCCTGTGTTCGATCGTCGTCCCACGACACTGCCCACGATCCCCGGGACGCTTCGAACACCACCCCCACACCCCAAAATGCGAAGAGCCGGTTTCCTCTGTGGGTAGGTGTTCCTGGGTGGAGCGGTCTCGTGAGGGCGTGTGTCAGGCGGTGTTGAGTTGTCCGTGGGTACCTCAGTGCTGGTCAGTCATTGAAGCATGCGGTTTGTCGATAATGGGCTATTAGTGAAAAAGCTAGTTAAAGCGGTTTGCTAGATGTATGTTGTGGAAGCTTTCTAAGGGATTTGTGTCACGAAAATGGCGTTGCGCGCATCACATTGA
Source organism: uncultured Actinomyces sp. (assembly GCA_902373545.1). GTDB lineage: Bacteria > Actinomycetota > Actinomycetes > Actinomycetales > Actinomycetaceae > Pauljensenia. The sequence continues at coordinate 415 of CABKMZ010000135.1, forward strand.
GTCGCCATCTGTTGATTACTGACAAACCTGGATATATACTCGGTAATGACTTCACGCGGAACTGTGTAGGTGCGGTTCGCCGTCCTGGCCATTCTTGCGCGTGAGCCGCCCACACACGTCGAGAGGAACACGCAGATGCGTCCTATCAATGTCCGCCGCTCCATGATCGCCGCCCTCGGTGCTGCTGCCGTCGTCGCTGGAACCGTCGTCCCCGCCTATGCGGCCCCCGTCGCCCTCGAGGAGGGTACGCCGGGTGATGCTGCTGCTGCGGTTGAGCAGCCCGCTGCTGAGGACCCCGCCCCCGCCACGGACGAGAAGCCCGCCACGGACGAAAAGCCCGCCACGGACGAAAAGCCCGCCACGGACGAGAAGCCCGCCACGGACGAGAAGCCCGCCACGGACGAGAAGCCCGGTGCCGAGGATCCCGCCACGGACGAGAAGCCCGCCACGGAAGACCCGGCAGCTGACGATGAGGACGGCGAGGAAGGCCCCGTTGCTTCCTGGAAGCACAACGATAAGGGCTGGTGGTTCGACCTGGGCAACGGTGACTTTGCCAAGGATGAGCAGGTCGAGATCGACGATCAGATCTACCGATTCGACTCCGACGGCTACATGGTGACCGGCTGGCACCAGGAGGAGGCCGGCTGGGAGTACTTCACCCTCAATGGCCAGCAGATCTTCGGTTGGGCCCACTGGAACGGTTCCTGGTACTTCCTCTCGCCCGAGAAGGGCATCATGCAGACCGGCTGGATCAATGTTGATGGCACCTGGTACTACCTGCACCACTCGGGTGCCATGGCCACCGGCTGGGTCAAGCTTGGAGGTGACTGGTACTACTTGAACGAGTCCGGTGCGATGGCCACCGGCTGGGCAGAGATCAACGGCACCTGGTACTACATGGACGAGAACGGTGCGATGGTCACCGGCTGGGCAGAGATCAACGGCTCCTGGTTCTACATGGATGACAACGGTGCGATGGTCACGGGCATCCAGACCATCGACGGCAAGCGTCACCTCTTCCACGATTCCGGTGCCTGGGCTGGCCAGCTCTGAATCTCTGGCTCAGTGGCGGTGCCTGTGCCAGCGGCGCACTGAGTCCATCACACACGCATAACGGACCCCGACCTCGCAAGAGGCCGGGGTCCGTTGCGTTCGACACCAGGGGCGCCCGGTGGGGCGAGTGGAACTGATCCGCACGCGATAGCGCGGGTCGCATAGCAGCTCCGCTACAGGCAGTGGACAGACGAGGGGGCGTGGCCAATCGGCCACGCCCCCATGCCGTGTCGGCTGCTCTCAGCCCGCGTCCACCGCCTGGTTGGCGATCTGGCGCTCACACACGTCGATGAGCTCGCGGATGATGCGCAGCGTGCCCGCCGAGGCCTCGGCGTGAGCCTCGATCCAGGCGCGTCCCGCGGCCACGACGTCGACATCGGGGGCGTAACCGGCCAGCGAGGTCGGGAACAGCAGCGTGGTCAGGTCCTCGGCGGTGTGGAAGGTGAAACGCTCCCAGATGCCCGCCAGGGCCTCGAAGTACTCGCCCACGTAGCCGACGTAAGCCGACGGGGTCGTGCGCGCCTGCGCCCAGAAGCCCGAGATCATCGCCCAACGGGTGTCGTTGGGGATCGAGGTGTCGGACAGGACCTTGTCCCACACGTCGGCCTTGATCCACTCGCCGGAGCGCGCAGCGCGGCAGGCGGCCGCGTTCTGGTGGCCGGTCATCGTGTCGTCGCTGGCCTCCATTGCCGCGATGTCTTCCTCGGTGGCGGCGTCACCGCGCACCAGGGAGATCAGCAGGTCCCACTTCAGGTCGACGTCCAAGTCCAGGCCGTCAAGGGTCTGGGTGCCGTCGTAGAGGCCGCGGATGGCCTCGAACTGCTCGGCGCTGGTCGCGTTGCGGGCCGCGGCGGCCACGAGCATGCGCTGTGCGTCGGAGCCGGAAGCGGCGGTGCGGGCCAGGAGCAGCAGGCGACGGCCCGTGTCCTCGGCGGCCTCAGCGCGGTACTGGGGAGCGACGAAGGTGCGCACGGCCTCGTCGATGTGGCGCAGGGTCAGCATGAGCAGGCTCATGTTGTCTTCGACGGGGATCGAGGTCAGCGCCAGGTTCAGGTAGTCGCGAGCCGGCATCTCGCCGTCGCGGGTCATGTCCCACGCGGAGGCCATGACGACGCCGCGGGTCAGGGAGTCCGTGAACTTGGTGATGTTGGCGATCGCGAAGGCCAGGGACTGCTCGTCCAGGCGAACCTTCGCGTATCCGAGGTCGCCGTCGTTGACCAGGATGAAGTCGGGACGTGCGATACCCGTGGCCGCCTCGACGATCGTGGACGCGCCGTCCACGTCGAGCTCCTCGCGGAAGACCTGGGCGAGCGTGCCTTCTTCGGACAGGGAGTAGCCGGCCACACCCATGCGGTGCGGACGCAGCGACGCGCCCTCCGAGAAGGCCTCCTGGGTCACCTCAAGGCGCTCGATCGTGCCCTCAGCCGAAACGGAGACGACCGGACGCAGCAGGGTCACGCCGGCTTCCTCGAGCCACACCTTCGACCACGAGGCCAGGTCGCGGCCCGACGCGGCGGCCAGCTCGGAGAGCAGGTCCTCCAGCGTGGCGTTGGCGTAGGAATGCTTCGTCAGGTACTCGTGCAGGCCCGCGAAGAACGCGTCGCGCCCCACGTAGGAGACGAGCTGGCGCAGCACGGAGGCGCCCTTGGCGTAGGTGATGCCGTCGAAGTTGACCTCGACGTCGGCCAGGTCGCGGATCTCGGCGGTGATCGGGTGGGTCGTGGGCAGCTGATCCTGCTTGAGGCCCCAGTCCTTACGGACCATGAAGCCCGTCCAGCCCTCGGTGTACTTGGTGGCCTCGGCCAGAGCCAGGTGGCTCATGAACTCGGCGAAGGACTCGTTGAGCCACAGGTCGTTCCACCACTTCATGGTGACCAGGTCGCCGAACCACATGTGCGCCAGCTCGTGCAGGATCGTGTTGGCGCGAGCCTCCATCTGAGCCTCGGTGGGACGGGTACGGAACACGTAGGCGTCGCGGAAGGTCACGCAGCCCGCGTTCTCCATGGCGCCGGCGTTGTACTCGGGGACGAAGATCTGGTCGTACTTGGTGAAGGGGTAGGCGATGCCGTAGGCGCCCTCGAAGAACTCGAAGCCCTGGCGGGTGATCTCGATGATCTCGTCGGCGTCCAGGTGCTCGATGATCGAGGCGCGCGCGTACACGCCCAGGTCAATCGTTCGCCCGTCGGAGGACGTCAACGAGGCCGTGGTGCCCTCGTAGGGGCCCGCGACGATCGCGGTGATGTACGTCGACATCTTCTCCGTAGTCGCGAAGCGGTAGATCCACGCGTCACCCTCTTCCTCGGGGGAGGGGGTGGGGGCGTTGGAGAACACCTTCCAGCCCTTGGGGGCCTTGACAGTGAGCGTGAAAACCGACTTCAGGTCGGGCTGCTCGAAGGTCGTGTACACGCGTCGGGCGTCCGGGACCTCGAACTGGGAGTAGGTGTAGGCCTGGCCATCCGCGGGATCGACGAAGCGGTGCAGGCCCTCACCCGTATGCATGTACTGGCAGGACGCGTCGACTTCGAGGACGTTGTGCTCGGCCAGATTCTCCAGCGCAATGCGGTTGTCCTGGTGAGCCGAGAACGGGTCGAGAGCGGCGCCGTTGAGCGTGATCGAGTGGACGTTGTTGGACACGAGGTCGGCGAACGTGGAGGCGCCTTCGCGCGCGTCGAACTCGATGCGGGTGAAGGAACCGAAATCGGTGTCTCCACGCGTGAGGTCCAGCGAGATCTCGTAGCGCGTCACGGAGGAGATGACCGAGGCGCGCTCGGTCGCTTCCTCGCGAGTGAGGTTCAGGCCTGGCATGGGGTGCCTTTCCGTCGATGGAATGGG
>CABKMZ010000136.1 GCA_902373545.1 uncultured Actinomyces sp.
GTCCCCGGATACCGCCCCGGCGAAATCCCCCCAATCCCCCTCTTCTCCCTGCCCGCTATCGACGTCTTTGCCTCCAACGCTGACAAGGCCGTCATCGATTCCGCCTCTTCGCAGCTGGCCTCCGTCGAGGGCGTGACCGTCTCGCCCGCCAAGTGCGATGGCTCGTCCCTGATCTCGGGATCCACGGTCTTCGGCGGCGACGGATCGGCCGTCTCCTCCTCCGCGGGCAGCACCGTCGTCAACGGCGGCGACGGCTCCGGCGTCATTACCGAAGGCTCCACGACCATCACCTACGCGGGCGACGGCTCGGGCACCTACACGAACATGACGACGATGCTCACAATCACCGTCGACGCCGACGGCTCCGGCACCTACACGACCCCGTCAACGACCTTCACGCTGGACGGCAAGGGTCAGGGCACCTACACCGACACCGCCTCCGGCGAGACAATCACCAACAACGGCGACGGCTCCGGCACGCACACCACGCGCACCGTCACCGTCATCAACAACGGCGACGGCACCGGCAGCTACACGGGCCCGTCCCTGACCATCATCAACAACGGCGACGGCACCGCCCAGGTCAACGGCCAGACCATCAAGGACGCGCCGAAGGTTGACAAGGCCGCCAAGCTCGGCAAGTTCCCGCCCGTCGAATCCCTCAAGCCCGTCGAATCCTGCGGCACCCTCATCACCCTGGAGGACGGCGTCCTCTTCGACTTCGGCAAGTCCGACATCCGCGCCGACGCCGCGCAAACCCTGGGCAAGCTCGCCACCGTCCTCACCAACGCCAAGGTGCCCGCCGCCCACGTCTACGGCCACACCGATTCCGTCTCCGACGAGGCTTTCAACCAGCAGCTCTCCGAAGCCCGCGCGAACGCCGTCAAGGACGAACTGAGCAAGAAGGGCGTGGGCGCCACCATGGACGCCACCGGATACGGCGAGTCCAAGCCCGTGGCCCCCAACGAGAACGCCGACGGTTCCGACAACCCCGCCGGACGAGCCCTCAACCGCCGCGTCGAGATTTTCATCCCCGCTTTCTAGTACCCTGACCAAGGTTTAACCTCGATCCAACGAAAGGGAGACACCATGTCCATCAAGTCCATCCTCCCCGCCGCTGCCACCGTGGCCGTGGCAGCCCTGGCCCTGACCGGCTGCACCCAGAACAACGCCGCCCCGGCCGAGTCCTCTTCCCCCGCAGCGCCCGCCACCACCTCCGCGCCCGCTGGCTCCTCCTCCGGAGCCCCCGCGGGCACCGGCGAGGCCCCCGCGCCCTCCTCCGAGGCCCCCGCGGCCGCTCCCACGGCCGCCGCCCAGGACGCCGCGGGCACCCTGACCGTCAACGAGTCCAACGAGCATGTGTCCGTGCCCGCGGGCACCACCATGATCATCGTCAACGGTTCCAACAACCACATTGACGGCGGCGCACTCGCCGAGATCACCGTTTCCGGCTCCAACAACGCCATCGACGTTGAGTCCGTGCAGCACGTGTCCCTCACCGGCTCGAACAACGCCATCGAGTACAAGAAGGGCAACGCCCCTCAGGTCAGCGACATGGGCGCGAATAACGAAGTCTCTATGAGCGACTGAGACAGCAACACTAATCGGGGGGTGCAGGTTATCCTGCACCCCCCGATTATTGTGTATCGATCAGGCATGCGCCTTGCGGTAGGCCTCGACGATCGGGGCGGGAATACGACCGCGATCAGAAACATCCATGCCCTGTGCCTGCGCCCACGTGCGAATCTTCGCGTTCTCGAGGCGCTGGTTCGGGTTACCCGCATTGCCGCGGCGGCGGGTCGAGCCAACCTTACGACCAGCCTTAATGTAGGGCTGAATAGCCTCGGCGAATTCCTCGAAATGCTCGCGGTTCAGATCAATCTCGTACGAGGCGCCATTAAAGGCGAAACGCACGGTCTGATCGGCGGGCGAACCGTCGAAATCGTCGACAACTTCCACGACCTTCGTCGTCTTCTTCATGATCTATTCCTCCTGAGGGATCAAGAATTCCACATTCCAACCATCAGCGGAATTCATTACATTTAGAATAGCTCAATATTCTCTCCATTTCTCACTATTCTGTTCCGACCTTAAACGTGAGTTAGATAGCACCAACCAACACCTATCGGTAATTGAAAGTTATACTCGTCAGCAGACCTGAGGCTGGGGAGGCCTCGACCAGCAACACAGAACCGAGGAGACACCGTGAGCGGAGCGCACCACCACCGAGCGGCGGCATGGGAGCTCTACTTCACCACCACGGCTCGCCTCACCGAACGCATCGAAGCCGCCCTCAAATGCCAAGCGGGCCTCTCCATGCCCGAATACTCCGTCCTCCTCATGACCGACCGCGCGGGCGAGGCTGGCATCCGCCCCTCAGTCCTGGCGCACAGAGTCGTCTTCTCGCGCTCGCGCCTCACCCACACGATGAAGCGCCTCGAATCGCGCGGCCTCGTCTCCCGCCGCCCCTGTCAGGGCGACGGACGCGGAGGCCTCGTCTTCCTGACCGAGGGCGGCAAGCAGCTCTTCGACGAGGCCGCCCTCGTCCAGCGCGACGTCATCCGCCGCCTCTTCCTCGACGACATCACGCCCGAGGAAATCGACATGCTCACCGGACTGTTCACCCGCGTCAGCGCGCGCATCGACGCCGCCACCCCATGCCCGTGACAACCCGTCGCCTCGCGGTCGCAACCCTGGCCACCGGGGTCATCGCCGGCCTCGTTGGCCTCGCATGCAAGCACATCCTCCACTGGGTCCAAGCCCTCGCCTGGGACATGCACACGGGCACACTGCTCGACGCCGCGAGCGCCGTCTCCCCCACGCGCCGCGTCCTCGTCCTCACGCTCAGCGGACTCATCGGCGCCCTCTCGTGGTTCCTCCTCTTCCGGCGCAACAAGGCCATCACATCCGTATCTGCCGCGGTGGGGGGCACGCCAATGCCCCCGCTCCGCGCCACCTGGCACGCCCTGACCCAGATCATCATCGTGAGCCTGGGCGCGTCCGTCGGACGCGAGGTCGCCCCGCGCGAAATGGCCGCCGCCTTCGCAGCCGCAGCCGCCGACCGACTCAGCCTGACCCCCGAAGACCGGCGCATCATCGTCGCGTGCGGCGCAGGCGCTGGCCTGGCTGCCGTCTACTCGATCCCCCTATCGGGCGCGATCTACACCCTCGAGATCCTCCTCGTGTCCCGCTCGGCGCGCGCGGTCGCCCCCGCCTTCTGCACGTCCGCGATTGCCGTCCTCATCTCCACCGGCGTCACGAGGCCTGCGCCCTTTTACAGCGTCCCCACCCTCACGCCGTCCCTATCCCTGACCGTCTTCGCGGCCCTCGCCGGGCCCCTCCTCGGCGCCACCGGGTGGGCGTTCAAGCAGGCCGTCGCGCGCGTCAGCTCTGATCGACCACGCGACTGGCGACTGCTCGTGGCGCTTCCCATGGCCTCGTTCCTCGTTGGCGTCATCGCCGTGTGGGTCCCCTCGGTGCTCGGCAACGGGCAGGCCAGCGCCCAGACCCAATTCGACGCGACATGGGCGGCCGGGGCTGGCCTCGGCGTCGCTGCGCTGGTACTCGCCGCCAAGACGCTGACAACCTTCCTGACGATCCGCGCCGGAGGCTGGGGCGGCGTCCTCACACCCGCCGTCGCGCTCGGCGCCGGCATCGGGGCCGTCATCGGCCTGCCATGGGCCACCGCATGGCCCGGGTCCGAAGTCGCCGCCTTCGCCTTCATCGGGGCCGCCGCGTTCCTCGGCGCGTCCATGAACGCGCCTTTCACCGGCCTGATCCTGGTCATCGAGTTCACCGCGCAGGGGCCCACGATCCTCGTGCCCGCCGCCCTCGCCGTCGGCGGAGCCACCGCGGCCACGGCCTGGCTGACCCGCCGCACCCGCCCGGGCGCATAACCTGCACCAGGCTCTGGGGGCCCGCCGATTGCCTGCACCCGCCTCTGACAATCCCTGCAACACCCCCTGTGTCGGTGGCGGACGAGTTGTGCACATCCGGATAGGTTGTTTGTAACCTATCCGGATGTTCGTTACCTATCCGCGTGTGCACCCGTTCGGCACCCGATGGGGCCGACCCAAACTGGCTCTTCTGAGTTGAGTGTGGGTGAGTGGGTGTTGGTTGGGGGTTGCGGGTAGA
>CABKMZ010000137.1 GCA_902373545.1 uncultured Actinomyces sp.
TGAACGACCTGACTCTCGTGGACGTTCGCTCGAAGGTCGCCTGACACACCGGCCCGCCACCCGAGCCCGCCCTCGCAGCACCCTTGGCCACGGCCTCGACACTCCGCAGACCACCTCTACTAAGGACACGACTGATGAACGCCACCCTGAACTCGCTCCTCGCCGACCTTGATGTGATCGGACTCGATGAAATGAATGAGCGCGCGGCGATGCTGACCCGCGTGGACCGCAAGTACGCGCTGGACGCGGCCACGGCCTCGGCGATTCTGAGCCGCCTCCCTGAGGACGCGTTGGTCCTGCAGATCGACGGCCAGGTGTCCCAGGGCTACGCCTCCACCTACTACGACACCCCCGACATGGATTCGTACCTGCTGACCGCGCTCAAGCGCCGCCGCCGCTTCAAGGTCCGCGCCCGCACCTACCTGTCCACCGGCACCTCCTTCCTCGAGGTGAAGACCCGGGGACCGCGCGGACTGACCGTCAAGAAGCGCATGTCGATTCAGCCGCACGAGGCCGGGGCTCCTCTCGCGGGTGAGCACCGTTCGTGGGTCACGAGCAAGGTTGAGAAGACGGGGTATGGCCACCTGGTTCCTGCGCTCGAGCCTGTGCTCGCCGGAACCTATGAGCGCAACACCCTGCTCCTGCCCGGCGGCGCGGGCCGCGCGACGGTGGATACAAAGCTGACGTGGCGCTCGCTGCGCACGGACGGCACCGAGGTCGCACGCCCCGACCTGGTCATCATCGAAACGAAGTCGGGTGCGACCCCGTCCGTCGTCGACCACCTCCTGTGGGAGGGCGGCGTGCGACCAGTCAAGATTTCCAAGTACGGGACCGCGATGGCTGCCATGCACGACTTGCCCGCGAACAAGTGGCACCGCACGCTGGATCGCTACTTTCACGAATACGTGGAGGCCCCAGAGCTCGCGCGCGAGGCGCCCCTCGCGATGGCCGCCTGAGCGACGTCATACCGGCGCGCAGTCGTCGACATCGCGCGACACGTAAGCGCTGAGCGTAAGAAACATAAGCCTTAATTGCATGAAAGAGACATACACATGAAAGCCCTTCAGAAAATCTGGACCCCCGCTCGGACGATCGGCGCGATCGCCCTCGTCGGAACGTTGGCGCTGGGAGCCTGCGGCGCCTCGGGCGCTGTGTCCTCCGGTGGTGGCGCGACGAGCGCGACCACTGCCGTCGCGGCTGCCGGAACCAACGGCGACACGACCGCGCCGCCCACCGCGGCCGACGCCCTGGCCTCGAACTCGAAGGCCTCCTACGTGGAGGACAGCGACTGGAAGGCCTCGGACGCCGTCGACGTGATGCTCAGCGGAACGACCGCGACCTCCTCGTCCGACTCGGTGTCCGTAAGCGACGGCGTGCTGACCATCTCCAAGGCCGGCGTCTACAAGCTCAGCGGCTCCTTCACCGGCAAGGTCGTCGTGGCCGCCGGAAGTGAGGATAGGGTCGTCCTGATTCTCGACAACGCGACCATCACCTCGTCTGCGGGCGCCGCGATCGAGGCGACCAGCGGTGACGACCTCGTCGTGTCCCTCGAGGGCACCTCGACGATTACCGACGGCACCTACACGGGGACCGAGGACGCGAACGCCGCGATCTACGCCGACATGGATCTGACGATCACCGGGTCGGGCACGCTCAACGTGACCTCCGGCGCCTCGGACGCGATCACCTCCAAGGACGACCTGTACGTCCTGAGCGGCACGATCAACGCGACCGCCTCGGACGACGGCCTGCGCGGCAAGGACTCCCTGACTGTTGCCGGCGGAACCATCACCGTGAACGCCGGCGGCGACGCCCTCAAGTCCGACCAGGACAACGACGACACCAAGGGCTACGTGTCCATTGTGGACGGAACCGTCACCCTGACCTCGGGCGGCGACGGCATCGACGCGTACACCGACGCGATCGTCACCGGCGGCACCATGTCGATCACCTCGGGGGGCGGCGCGTCGGCCGGCAAGCCCTCCACGGGCTCGGCCAAGGGCATCAAGGCGCAGACCTACATCATCGTCGACGGCGGAGTGACCACCATCGACGCCGGGGATGACGCCATCCACTCGGACGGCGCGCTGCGCCTGAGCTCCGGCACGATCACCGCCGCCTCCGGCGACGATGGCCTACACACCGAGGTCGCGGCCGTCCTGGACGGCGCGAGCGTGACCGTCACTCAGTCGAACGAGGCCCTCGAGGGTGGCCTCATCACGATCTCCGACGGCACCGTCGACCTGACGTCGAGCGACGACGGCATCAACGCCTCGGGCTCAATCACCGTCGAGGCCGGCCTGGCGGCGACCGCCGAGTCCAGCTCCGATACGACCACCACCGACACCACCACCCAGCAGATGGGCCCCGGTGGCATGGCTGACGGCGGCGGCTCGATGGAGGACACCGGCGAGCAGCTCACCATCACCGGCGGCACCGTGACCGTCAACGCAAACGGCGACGGCCTCGACTCCAACGGCTCGCTGACCATCAGCGGCGGCACGACGACCGTCTACGGCCCGGCCTCCGGCGCGAACGGTGCCCTGGACAGCAACGGTGCCATGAGCATCACGGGCGGCACAGTCATCGCTTTCGCGACCAATGAGATGGTGGAGACGCCGACCACGACCGACAGCCAGGGCTGGTTTTCCGCATCCGCGACCGGGTCTGCCGGATCCACGGTGACGATCACCGACTCGTCCGGCAAGACACTGGGCGCCTACACCTCGCTCAAGGCCTTCGGCAACGTCATCTACTCGACCTCCGGCATGACCAACGGCTCCACCTACACGGTGAACGTCGATGGAACCGCCACTGAGGCGACCGCCGGTGAGGGCGGCGGCATGGGCGCCGGCATGGGACCCGGAGGCCCGGGTGGACAGCCCCCGGCGGGCGGTCCGGGTGAGGGTGGCCAGCCTCCGGCCGGTGGCCCGGGTGAAGGTGGCCAGCCCCCGGCTGCACCCCAGAACTGACGGCCATCTCTGATCGGCAGCCAGCCCCGACGGGCGGTTGGAACTAGAAGCCAGTCGGCCCGGGTGTAGGGCCGATCCCGACAGTCGGAGCGGCCGCAGAGTCAGTGCGAACTGACGTCTCCAGGAAACTGTGCCCCGTGCGCTCGTGAGCATGCGGGGCACAGTCGCAGGTGCCGAGGAGACGGGCGAGGCCGGCACCGGGATCTCACGCCAGCACCCTCGCTCACCACCCCCGGGAAGAGCGCAACTAAACTGGGACCAACGGACGAGGCCCCGGCCTCGTCAATCAGAACGAAAGGACCCCCATGCTCCCCTCCGAGAAGCTCGCCGAGCTTGGCCTCGAACTGCCCGCCGTCGCTACGCCCGTCGCCGCGTACGTGCCGGCCGTCATCGACCGCGGCGTCGTGCGCACCTCCGGCCAGATCCCCGTCGTGAACGGTGAGCCCGTGTGCATCGGCGCGGTCGGCGAGGACGGCGCAGATCCCGAGGATGCCAAGGATGCAGCGCGCGTGTGCGCCCTTAACGCCCTGGCAGCGGCCGCCTCCGTCGCGGGCGGCATCGACAACCTCGCGGGCGTTGTCAAGGTCGTTGGCTTCGTGTCCTCGCGTCCCGACTTCTATGGGCAGGCCGGTGTCATCAACGGCGCGTCCGAGCTGTTCGGCGAGATCTTCGGCAGCCAGCACGCGCGCAGCGCCGTCGGAGTCGCCGCGCTGCCCCTCAACGTCAGCGTCGAGGTCGAAGCCGAGTTCCTCATTAAGTGAACGCGCGTGCTTGGCTGAGGCGCGCCTACACTGGATAAGGTTCACTGAAGTGGCCCTGCGGGCCGAAGGATAAGGAAAAGATATGACTGATCGTCAGATGTTCAAGCTGGTCGACGCCAACACCGTCTCCTCCGAGGGTGGTAGCTGCGGGTGTGGATGCGGCGGCGAAGGTAAGAAGGAGCGCGCCGAGCAGGCCGCTGCCGCCCAGCAGGTCCCCGCCAAGCAGGGCGGCTGCGGATGCGGCGGACATGGCCACGGCCACGCCGCGCAGGCCGAGGCACCCGCGCAGGCCCCCGCCGAGCGCCCCTTCGAGATGGCCGCCGAGCCCATCGCCTCCACGGCGGGCGGCTGCGGCTGCGGTGGTCACGGCGGCGGCCACGGTC
>CABKMZ010000138.1 GCA_902373545.1 uncultured Actinomyces sp.
CGCTCACCGTTGGACAGCGTCGAGGACGCGCGGTCGAGAGACAGGTAGGACAGGCCGAGCTCGACGAGGCGCTCCATCGGTTCGCTCATCTCGTCGACGATGACGCGAGCCATGGGCGCGACCTCATCCGGGACGAGGCCGGGGACGCGCTGGACCCACTCGCGCAGCTCCGTGAGCGTCAGGCGCGAGGCCTCGCCCAGGTCGATGCCCTCGATCAGCGTGGAGCGTACACGTTCCCCCAGGCGCGTGCCGTCGCACGCGGGGCATGTGCGGGTGATGAGGTATTTTTCCACGCGGGCGAGGGCCTTCTCATCTTTCGCCTTCGACAAGGCGTTTTCGACCGTGGCGACCGCGTTGAAGTAGGTGAAGTCCAGCTCCGCGCCACCCGTCTTGGTGGCGACGACGATGTGGCGTTTTTCGGCGGGCCCCTCGTAGACGATCGCCTTTTCGGCGTCGGTCAGGTCCCGGAAGGGCACGTTCGTGCGCACGCCCATCTCGCGCGCGACGTCCTTCATGAGCTTCCACATGAGAGAGCCCCACGGGGAAACCGCGCCCTCGTCAATAGTGAGGGATTCATCGGGCACGAGGGACGCTCGGTTGACGACGCGCTGGACGCCCGTCCCCTCGCACACCGGGCACGCGCCGCCCGAGTTGAAGGCCATCTCCTCCGCGCCGAGGCCGTAGAAGGACTCCCCGCACTGCGGGCACGTGAGAGGCACTTCTAGGGCGACGTTGCGCGAGGGCGGGACGCGGTGCCCGTTGGGGCACAGGTAGGAGCCAACGCGTGAGAACAGCAGGCGCAGGTAGTTGAGAAGCTCCGTCGCCGTACCGAAGGTAGAGCGCACGTCGGGTACACCTGGGCGCTGGCGCAGCGCGAGCGCGGCGGGCACGTGCGCAACCTCGTCGACCGAGGCCTTGGCAGCCTGGGAGATGCGCCGACGCGTGTAGGTCGCCAGGGACTCCAGGTAACGCCGCGATCCCTCCGCGTAGAGCGTGCCCAGGGCCAGGGAGGATTTGCCCGACCCGGACACGCCCGCGACCGCGACGAATTCGTTCAGGGGAACGTCAACGTCCACGTTTTTCAGGTTGTGGACGCGGGCGCCGCGGACGCGGATGACACTGGGCATGTCAGAACCCGAGGCGTCCCAGCATCTTCGGGTCGGACTGCCAGTCCTTCGCGGTGCGTACGTGCAGGTCGAGGTACACGCGGCGTCCCAGCAGCTCCTCAATGTGCGCGCGGGCCTGGGTGCCGATCTGCTTGAGGCGCGAGCCCTTGCGGCCGATGATGATGGCCTTCTGGGAGTCGCGCTCGACGTAGACGTTCACGTGAATGTCGAGCATGGGCGGGCGGTCATCGCCCTCGCGGCGCGGCCTCTCGATGATCTCCTCGACCTGGACGGCCAGAGAGTGCGGCAGCTCGTCGCGCACACCCTCCAGGGCGGCCTCGCGGATAAACTCGGCGATCAGGGTGTCGCGTGACTCATCGGTGACGTCACCCTCGGGGTACAGCGGCGGCGACAGCGGCACCGTCTGCGCGAGGACCTCGCGCAGGTGGTCGATGCCCTTGCCCTCCACGGAGGAGACCGGGACGATGGCGGCCCACTCCCCCAGCTTCTCGATGGACAGCAGGTGCTTCATGACGCGCTCGCGCGGCACGGCGTCGCACTTGGTCGCGACGGCGATGATGGGCCGCTTGATGCCGCGCAGCTCGCGGGCGATGAACTGGTCGCCGGGGCCGATGCGCTGGTCGGCGGGCAGGCAGAAGAGCACGACGTCGACCTCGGAGAGGGCCTCGCGCACCATGTCGTTGAGGCGCTTGCCGAGCAGCGTGCGCGGGCGGTGGTATCCGGGGGTGTCCACGAGCACCAGCTGGTAGCCCTCCCCGTGGACGATGCCGCGGATGTTGTGGCGCGTCGTCTCGGGGCGCCCCGAGGTGATCGCGATCTTGCGCCCGACCAGCGCGTTCGTCAGGGTCGACTTGCCGACGTTGGGGCGCCCGACGATCGAGATGAAGCCGGCGCGGAAGTCCTCCGGGAAGTCTGGGATCTCGATGGTCGCGGCCGCGTCCTCGCGCAGGGCGGCCACGGAGGTCAGCGCCTCAAAGGCGTCGAGGTCGGCGTCCTCCTCGTCCTCCAGGCCCTCGAAGTCCTCGTACTCTTCGTCGTCCTCGGAGTCATCGGAGTCGTCGGAGTCGTCGGAGTCGTCAAAGTCCGCGTCGTCGCCCGGGTCGGCCCCGGCCTCGTCCGAGGTTTCGCCGAGGCCGGCGTCGATCTGCGCGCGAGCGTCGGCTTCCGGGTCGGCAGCGTCGGGGGCAACCTCGATGCGCGCGTCCCCGAAGGCGTTGGGGCCGGCCATGAGTTCGTCGTCGGAGGGGAATCGCATGTCAGTTGTCCTTGTCGTCGGCGGGGGTTGGATCGGGGATGAGCAAAGCGTTGGGGTCGAGCTGGCAAACGATCGTGGAGACCTGGCGGCGGCGTCCGCGAGCTTCTTCGGCGGTCATGATGACTCCGGCGAGGGTGCCGCTCGCGCCGGGCAGCGGAACCTTGCCGATGGCCTTGGCGAGGAGGCCGCCGACGGAGTCGACGTCCTCGTCTTCGATCTCGCGGCCGAGCAGTTCGCCGAGCTCGGAGATCGGGTAGCGCGAGGGGACGCGCCAGACGCCTGGCTCGATTTCTTCGGGTTCGATGGAGTGGCGGTCGTGTTCGTCGGTCAGCTCGCCGACGACCTCCTCGAGCAGATCCTCGAGGGTGACCAGGCCCGCGACGCCGCCGTACTCGTCGATGACGATGGCCATGTGGAAGCGCTCGGCCTGCATTTGACGGAGCATGTCGTCGGCGGGCTTCATTTCGACGGCGTACTCGGCGGGGCGCATCATCTGTTCGGCGCGCATGTCGAGCTGGCCGCCCGTGGCCTCCCAGCGCGAGACCAGGTCCTTGAAGTACAAGATGCCGCGGATGTCGTCCACGTCGTCGCCGACGACGGGCACGCGCGAGAAGCCGGAGCGCACGAAGAGGCGCAGCGCGGAGGCCGCGGGAGTGTCGGCATCGATGGTCACCATGTCGGTGCGCGGCACCATGACCTCGCGCACGAGGGTATGCCCCAGGTCCAGGACGGAGCGGACCATGTCGCGGTCCTCCTCCTCGAAGCTCTCGGGTTCGCCGACCTCGTCGACGATTTCGCGCAGGTCGGAGATGAGCTCGGCGCGCACCTGCGCCTCTGTGGGTTCGGGGGCGGGGCGTGAGGAGCGCAGCCGCTTCAGGACAGGGTCGGCGAGGTGGCTCAGGCGCGAGAGTCGGTCCGCGAAGGACGCGCCGGCCAGGCCGATGCCCTCGGGGTTGCGCGCGCCCCACTGGGCGGGCAGGAAGGACACGAAGAGGAGCTGGAGGGCCGCGATGACGGACACGGCGATGAGGGCGACCGCCCACCAGGGCAGGCGCGTATCCACCAGGACGATCGTTCCCATGACCGCGTAGACGACCTGCCAGAAGGTACGGAAAGCACGCAGCGACAGGAGGGTGCGCTGGCGGCGATCGACCAGGCCGTATAGGACGCGCGCGTTGCGGCGTTCTTCTTCGATGAGGTCTTCGACGCCGGCCAGGGTCAGGCGCTGGACGGCCTGCTCGACGCTCTGCGCGACGGAGGCGAAGGCCAGGGAGACGAGCGCCAGGATCAGCAGCGCGATCGAGGGCACGTCCATGATCGGCGAGGCCGGGGCCGCCTCCAGGGGGACGGTCAGGGTCATCGGGTGGCCAGGAAGGTCAGCAGCAGCTTGCGTTGGAGGGCGAACATGACCTCGCGCTCGGGGTCGGTCGCGTGGTCGTAGCCCAGAAGATGGAGCATGCCGTGCGTGGCCAGGAGGAGCATCTCCTCGGCGGCGCTGTGGCCGGATT
>CABKMZ010000139.1 GCA_902373545.1 uncultured Actinomyces sp.
CATTGCGCGAAAAATAGATGTTTAACCTTGTAGATTCTACCAAAAATGGGGCTTGTACCCGGGATTGACAGACCCGGAGGGTTACTTTACAAACTGTGAGATTGCAACGAAATAGTGACTGTGATCAGTCGCATTGCGGCTGTTGCTGTGTGCGCATGACACGGGGCCGCCCTCCCGGGTGGGAGGGCGGCCCCGTCGCGCTCATGGGCGCTGAGATGACTGTGAGCTAACGGCGCGTCCGTTTGGGCGCCGAAGGACTCGTGTCAGGCACTCGTTGCAGCGCCGATCACGGCTGCCAGTACCAGTCCGGGATGTCTGCATCCCAGTTGTCAAAGTCGGTCGTCTTGAAGGTGACAACCTCGTTGGGGTAGGGGAGCTTGTAGGCCTTCTGGAAGGTCTTGGTCTGGCCGACGGGCACATTCACGAAGATGGAGGAGTCGTAGCCAGCGGGCTCCTTGCCCTTGGCGTAGTAGGCGGGGCGCATGTCAATACCCTTCTGCTTGAGAGAAGGGGTGTTGAACAAGTCGGACTGCTCCTCATTGGAGTTGTTGGTCATCGAGTAGGTAACGACGATGGTGTCGGAACCTTCCTTATCGGCGGGGCCCTTTTCGATCTTCGTGATCTCCATGTGCACGCCCGACGACAGATCGACGGAGTAGCTGCCGTTCTGGTGGGCATTGCTCGGGTTCGGCACGCCGGTCGGACCCGTTGTCGGCTTGCTAGTCGCGGAGCTCGGGCTGGGAGCCGGAGCCGAGGTGCTCGGGCTGGGAGCCGGAGCCGAGGTGCTCGGGCTGGGGTCCGTGGTGGCCGAGGTGGTGGTGTCGTCAGCGTCCGGCTCTTCCTCATCCTCACTGCTCATAAAGAAGTAGAGACCCACAGCGACGAGGATGAGTACCAGGACGCCCGCGATGCCGCCGATGATCAGCGGAAGCTTCGACTTCGGTTCCTCGGGCGTCATGCCGGCCCCGTACTGAGCGGGGTACTGGTCCATGTAACCATTGGACATTTGCTGGGTCTGGTCCACGTAGCCGCCCTGCGCGTATGCGTTCGGGTCAGCCTGGCCGTAAGACTGCTGCGAACCAGGGAAACCACCCTGGCCATTTCCCTGGTTCCAGGGATCCTGGCCCCCGGGAGCGTACGGGTTACTCATAGTGACTCCTCATAGAAATCGCACTGGTGTGCGGGATGACATTTGGAAGCGTAGCAAAATCTGACCGAAATGTGGAGTGCTGCTGACACACTTCCATCTGTCGAACAGTGCCTTGCGCGCGCTTCCGCGCCTATTGAGCCCTATCGATCAACCCGGAGACCCTGTCGTCATAAGGGGCGCGGGGCCCAGGATGTGATCGATTGAACGTCAACAGAACAGGATAGCGCCTTTGTCACATCGCCCTCAAGGGGCAATATAGTGATGCGCACCATAGTTTCAGGGCGTTCCTCGTTGCTTTAGGCGGGGCACAACACCCATTCGTCGGTAATGTTCGCCCTACTCCACTGCCTGAACACGACCGGCTCGTCCGGGTACAGGTACTTGACGGCGACCGTGACCTGCCGAATCTCTCCCGGCTTCATTATGTCGTTGGAGGCGGAATCACTCTGTCGCTCAGACTCGTTGTCTTCCTCCTCGAAGCGAGCCGAACCGAAATAGGTTCCCTTCTGACTCATGGTGGGCTGAAACTCGTGGGGGTATTTGGACGTTCCGGACGTGTTCGTGATGGTGAATGTCAGCACCAGCGTCTGCGCACCGTCGTCGTCGACCGGGCCACGCTCAGCGGAATCGAGTGTGACGTGCCCCAGGTTGTCGGGCAGATCCCGGGAATATTGGCCGGTCGAACATTGGTCCAGGCCCGGAGGTTCTTGCGTCGTTGAGCGGATGATAAAGATTCCCGACGCGAAGCCGCCGATGAAGAAAAGAAGGAGCACGGCAGCGGCGCCAACGAGAAGCTTTGTCGTGTTTTTGCGCCTCAGTTGGCGAGCTAACTCGGGGGTGACCGGCTTGTAGGTTCCGGTATTGCCCAAGCCGCTCGATCCTTGCGGCATCATCGGATTGTCCATCATGTGTCCTTCACTCATCGTTCGCGCGCCGCACTAGGACGGCTGCCAGGTCCACGTGGACAGCTCGTCGCCGTCCCAGCCGAAGGTGACGGGGTCACCCACATATATGTACTTGAAGGCGAGCGTGCCGGTCACGCTCTGGCCAGGTGAGACGGACTCGATGCCGACCGTGTCATGAAAGTCGGCTGGCGCGCCCATGTTGGTCGTCACATAGGCGGAACCCAACGGGGTTCCCTTTTGAGACAGTCCCGGAATGTACTCGTGAAACTTGCGGTCCTCGTCGGTGTTGTTCACGACCGTGACATCGACGAGGAGCGTCTGGGCGCCATCTGCATCGAGGGGCCCGAGACGGAAGTTGTTGCATGTCACGTGGAGCGTGTTGTCGTACAGGTCCAGCGTGTACTCCCCGGAGTTGGACTGAGCCTGTGACGAGTCCATGTGTCGCCATGGCGATTGATACGTGAACCCGGCATACATTCCAGCGCCGAAGAGTGGAATGACTGAGAGGACGGTAATTGTAACGACGACGATCTGTGTGACGAGGGGTACGCTCGTGCGCGGTGTCATGATGGGGGGTGGTCCGAGGTAGTACGAGGGGTATCCGCCCCCGTGCATCATCGGATATCCGCCGGTCGGTGGCACCGGCTGGTACCCGCCCTGACCAGGGCCATACTGGGTTGGCGGTCTGTGCATGTTGCTCATCTCGCTCCTCGTCGTTCCTCCGTTGGAAGGGCTACGTGAAGAAGCCTAGCAAAGGATGGCCGACCGTAAAAAGGGCCACCTTCCGGGTCTACCCGTAGTCCGCCCGGGGTCCCCGGCCTCGTACCACGTAGGGGCCCTTCTTCCAGGAGGGGGCGACGGGCCCCAGGATGACGAGCTGTTCGACGACGCCGGAGCCGACTTCCTCGGCGATGCGTCGCTCGATCGTGGGCAGGAGGAGCTGGAGCTGTTTGGCCCAGGCGGTGGAGTCGGTGCGCACCACGAGCTTGTGTCCCTCGAAGGTCTCGATGCGCGCGTGCTCGGCGACCTGAGGTCCGACGATGGCGCTCCACGAGGCGATGATGGACCCCATTTTCGTGGGTGTGTCCCACTCGCGGGCCTTGATCGTGCGCGCGAGGATCGCCCCCAGGGAGTTGGCCCGCCGGTAGCGCGGGCGCATGGCGGCCATGCCGGGGGAGCGGCTCCACGAGGCACCGGTAGCCTCCAGGGCTTGGCGCAGCGCGGCGAGGTCGCCTTCGGGGTCCTCGTCGGTGGACGAGGCCGGGGCCGGCACCCCGTTCGCGTGGCCGTAGGCGGCGGCGCGGGCGGCGGCGCGCGCCTGGGCGCCATCGGCGTCGTCCGCGGCGAGTCGGCCGAGCCCGTCGGTTTCGATGGCCGCGTATTCGCTGGAGCCGTCGAGGCTGCGGCGTGGCCGTGTTTCGTCGAGTCCCCAGGAGGGCAGGGTGGAGCGCGTGTAGCCCAGGTTTCGGGCGACGCGCTGGGCGCGTTCGAGGGCGCGCACGACGAACTCGTCGGAGTCTTCCTCGGGGCCGAGGCCGTCCGTGCTGTCCGGGTCGAGGCTCGCGTTGTCGCCGCCCGGGTTTGACGCGGGAGACGAGCCCTCGCGCTCACTCATGGTCGGCCTCGTCGATGACGGTTCCGAGCTCGGGGTCCAGGCGCACGTGCAGGGCGTGGTGGTCGAGGGAGGGCGGCAGGTCGCCGGCGACCGCGCAGGTGACGATGATCTGTTCGGCTTTCGAGGCCAGGGCGGCCAGGCCGGCACGGCGGGAGGAGTCGAGTTCGGCGAAGACGTCGTCGAGGATGAGGATCGGGGTGTCGCCGT
>CABKMZ010000140.1 GCA_902373545.1 uncultured Actinomyces sp.
ACCTTCACGGATCCCTCGGAGACGTCGTAGAGGCGGCAGATCAGCTGGATGAGCGAGGTCTTGGAGGAGCCCGTGCCGCCCACGATGCCGAGCGTCGAACCCGACTCGATGCGCAGGTCAATGTCGGACAGCGCGTTCTCTTCGGCGCTCTCGGAGTACTTGAAGGACACACTGTCAAAGACGACGGAGCCGTCCGCGACCTCGGTGGCGCCATTGGCCGGGGAGGTGAGCGACGGGTCGTGGGTGAGGACCTCGGCGATACGGTTCGCGGACTCTGCGGCCATCGTCGCCATGACGAAGATGAAGGCGACCATGAGCATGTGCGCGAGGATCTGGATGCCGTAGGTGATGAGAGCGGTCAGACCACCCTTCGTCAGCTCAGTTGCCCCCGAGTTCACGATAATCGAGGCGCCCACGTAGTCGACGGCCGTGATCGCGGCGAAGATGAAGAACATCATGACGGGGCTGTTGAGGGCGATGAGCTTCTCGGCGTTCGTGAAGTCCTTGCGCACGTCCTGCGAGGCGGCGCGGAACTTCGTGGTCTCGTGTTCCTCGGTGACGAAGGACTTGACCACGCGGATCGCGGCGACGTTCTCCTGCACGGAGTTGTTCAGGGCGTCGTACTTCTTAAAGATACGGCGGAAGATCGGGAAGGCAACCAGCACGATAGCCGCCAGGATAATGGCGAGAACCGGCACCATCCCGAGGAAGATCAGGGCCATCTGGACGTTGATGCGCCACGCCATCACGATGGAGAACACGATCATGAGGGGGACGCGCACCGCGATGCGGATCATCATGCCGAAGGCGTTTTGCACGTTGGTGACGTCCGTGGTCATGCGGGTGACCAGGGAGGACGTGGAGAAGCGGTCGATATCCGCGAAGGAGAAGTCCTGGACCTTGAAGAAGAGGTCCTGACGCAGGTTCTTCGCCAGGCCCACCGACGCAGTTGCCGCGAATCGCGCGGCCAGAATACCGCAGGCCAACGACGCGAAGGCGTAGCCGATGAGGATCGCGCCCAAGCGAACGACGGGACTCAAGGAGTCTCCATCGAGCGCATCCACCAGTGAGACCATGGTCAGCGGGATCAGACACTCGAGGATGACCTCCCCGATGATGAACAGCGGGGTCAGGAGCGCCGGAGTTTTAAACTCCCGCAGTCGCCCCATCAGCGTTCGAATAGTTTTCATTGTTCTCCTCGTCTTCGTTCATTCTTCTTCTCATCGACGAGGCCGGGGCCGCGCTGTCAGCGTCCGTGCAGCCTGCAGATGGTGATAATTGCTTTTTCGACGGCGCGCTGCGGATCGCGTGACGCGCCTTTCGTTTCGGCGTCGGCGGTGGCAATTGCACCGAAGGCGCCAGCCAGGGAGGCGTCGGACCAGCCGCGCAGTTCGCGCCGGGCTCGGTCCACCTGCCAGGGGGCCATCTTGAGGGCGGATGCGGATCCGCCAATGGAGACCCTCGCCATGGCGCGGAACTTCATGGCCAGGGCAGCCACGAGGAGCTGCGGGGCGATGCCTGTGGCGAACGCGTGGCGGGTGAGGGTCAGGGCCTTCGCGGAGTTTCCTGCAACCGCCGCGTCGGCCACGTCGTATCCGGTGGCCTCGACGCGCCCGGCCTGGTAGCGGCGCACGTCCTCGAGGGTGATGCGTCCGCTCACGTCGGAGAGGAGCTGGGCCAGGGCTCCGGCCATCGCACGCGGATCGTTGCCCAGCGCATCGACGAGTGCCTGCTGGGCCTCGGTGTCCATCTGCCTGCGCGCGGCGCGCACGTCGGAGGCGATAAGGGCGAGCTTGTCGCGGTCGTTTTTGAGCGGATCGGCGGGGATGACGGGCCATTTCGCCTTGGTGATCGTGTCGATGACCTTCTTGCCGCGGGCGTTGCCCCCGGGGTGGGCAAGGAACATCCACACGTCGGGGGCGGGCGCGCCGGCGTAGGCAATCAGGTCGGCGGCTAGCGCGTCGCTCATGGTCTCCAGGTCCCGGATGATGACCATGCGGGATTCACCGAACAGCGAGGGGGATGCAATGACGTCGATCTGCCCGGCCTGGTAGGTCGCGGCGTTGATGTCGGTGCGTTCGAGGTTCGGGTCGGCCTCGTAAGCCAGGGCACGCAGCCGGTCGAGGGCGCGGTCGACGAGAAGGCCCTCGGATCCTTTAATCAAGACGATCGGAGCCAGCGTGATCTGCGCGGGTGCCGACGAGCGCGTTCCACGTGCCGCCACGTTGTCCTACCTTTCGACGCGATGGTAACTCCCTAAGTCTGCCACCGTCCGTGGCCATCTGCGGCCGCCTTTGCCCAGGGCGGATATAAGTCGTGGCAGGTATCACCGCCGTATGTCCATCGTAACCAGACGGCACGCGCAGCAGGGGCCAGGACACCGGACGGGTGGTGTCCTCTCGTCAGGCTCACCCGCGCCCGCCCCGCTCAGGGGTCCTCGGCCTCGTCCAGGAGGGGGATGCCCCACCGACGCCACGCACGCCACGCCAGCCACCCGGCGCCCGCACAGGCGTAGAGGGCCAGGATGGTTCCCGCTCCCCCGGGCACGCGCGTCCCAGAGCCCGGCATTGCCTGAAAGAAGCGCGCGGCCCCGGCGATCCACGCGGTGGCCCAGGAGGCCACGCGCGTACAGGCAGTCGCCGCGCCCGGGCAGGTCGGCGCGAGGAGTGCTCCGCTCAGCCCCGCGAGTGTCGCGACGGGCACGGCTGGCTCGGCGGCGACGTTGGCGGCGATCCCCCACAGCGGCACGGTCCCGGACAGGGAGACGATGACGGGGGCGGTCACCAGCTCGGCCAGGGCAGGCACGCACACCAGTTCCGCACCCCGACGCAAGGCTCGTCCGGCGCGCGTGTCGCCCCGGATGCGACGCTTGACACTCCGAGCGACCGCGGATGCGGGCCCCACGACCGCGAGCGCCGCCAGCACCGACAGGGCAAATCCGTAGGAGCGCGACGCCCAGGGATCGATGAGGAGGGTGGCGATGACGACGGCGCATAGGGCGGCTGTGGCCTGTCCTTCGCGGCCGAGAATCAAGCCAAGGGTTGCGACCGAGGCGACGCACACGGAGCGAACGACGGAGGCCTCGGGCCCGACGAGGGTGATGATTGTCCCCAGCACGGTCAGGGTCCCGCCCACGCGCAGCGGGACGCGTGCGGGCAGGATCAGGTTGAGTGCGGCCAGGATGATGACGATGTGTGAGCCGGAGACGGCGGTCAGGTGCGTCAGGGAGGTGGCTTTCATGGCGTCGGCGAGGTCGGTGGGCACGAGCCGGTCGTCGCCTATCGCCATGCCGGGCACCAGGCCGCGCGCGTCGCGTGGGAGGGTGCGGCAGGCTGCGGATAGGGCGCGGTGGGTGTTCCTGCGCCAGGTGTCCAGGCCTGCGGGACGGTTCGTGAGGGCTGCGTGTCTGGCGCGGATGGCTCCGACGGAGGGGGCGTCGGCCGCGAAGCTTGTGTCGAGGTTTCCGCTGATCTCGTAGACGTCTCCTCGCGCCGCTCCCTCCCACCCCGGCGCGCTGACCAGCGCGCTCGCCTGCGACGGCACCCACCTGTCCCCCACCCGCACGGCGAGGATCCGTACGCGCGCCCGGTGCCTTGTCGTCGTTCCTGACGAGGCCGGGGCCGGGTCACGCTCGAGTCTGACCGACGCGTGGATCGGGCCGGATTGTGACCGGGCGGGGTCGGTTAGGTAGGAGGCGCCGGCCGCACTGGCGACCGCGAGCGCGCAGGCGGTCGTGGCCAGGAGGAGAGCGGCGCCCAGGCGGAGGGAGCGCGGGGGCGTGAGGGCGTGTCGGGGTGGGTGTGTGTGCCTGTGTGACCATGCGTAGGAGGCTGTTGTCAGTCCAGATGCGAGTGCGAGGGCGGCGAT
>CABKMZ010000141.1 GCA_902373545.1 uncultured Actinomyces sp.
CGCCATGCCCGAGCCGCCCGTGCCCCGGCCCATCAAGTCCTCCCCCCCGAAGGCCAAGGAACCCTCAACGGTCACCCCCATCGACCCGCGGCAAGAAGCAGCGCCCACCAAGCCTGTGAAGCGCGGCAGGAACGGCAAGCCCGTATCGGCGCCGGACCAGGCGAGTCCTGCGTCCTCCGATAGGGCGCGCACCGGCTCGGCGCCCACGGCCACCAAGCCCGCCGCGGCCAAGTCGGCGCCCACAAAGCCGGCCGCACCCAAACCCGCTCCCGCTCAGCCTGCGGCTGCCAAGCCCGCCACGGCCTCGTCGGCACCGGTCGACCAGACCGCCGAACGCCGCGCAGCCCTCAACGAGCGCCTGCGTCAGCGCGCACAGCACCGCCAGGCCGAGGACGCCGCCGAAGAGCAGCGCCGCGCCCAGATCGCGCGCGAGGAGGAAGACCGCCAACGAGAACTGCGCGAGGCACGCGAAGCGCGCCAGCGCCGTGAGGCCCGCCAGCGACGCGAGGCCGAACAGGCCCAGCGCAAGTCGGCCCGCGCCGGCGCAACGAGCGTGCCCCAGCCCACCAGCGACGCAGGCTCGGATCGGCCCAAGGCCACCAAGGCCTCGTCGAAGAAAACGACGAACACCGGCTCCACGCCACGCGTGTACGGGACCGTCCCGCAACCCGGCAAGAGCAAGAAAAACAATAAGAAGGCGTCCACACGACCGCGCCGCTCGGTCTACGAGCCGAGGCCCGAGAAGACCTCGCGCGGCCCGCAGTGGCACGAGCTCGACGCCCGCTCAGCCGAGCGCAAGCGACCCGCAGCAAAGACCGCGTACTCGCGCAGCGTCGTCGCCCCGCCAGTGCCTGCGTCTAAGAAAATTATTCGCCTAGTGGTCATCGCACTCATCGTGGGTGCGCTGATCCTACTCGCAGCCTTTACGATCAAGTCCATGCTGAGCTCCCTCATCCAACCTAACGCGGGGGCAACCATTACCGAGGAGGTTAGGACATGGCACAGCCCATGGCCCACCGTCTAGCCGGCCGATACGAGGTCCGCTCGCTCATTGGGCGCGGCGGAATGGCCGAAGTCCACCTGGGCTTCGACACTCGCCTGTCGCGCGTCGTCGCCATCAAGATGCTGCGACGCGACCTGGCGCTGGACTCGATCTTCCAGGCACGGTTCCGCCGCGAGGCTCAGTCCGCTGCGTCGCTGAATCACCCGAACATCGTCGCCGTGTACGACACCGGCGAGGAGATCGTGTCGGACGCGACCAACAGGTCCCTTGCCATCCCGTACATCGTCATGGAGTACGTCGAGGGGCACACGGTCAAGGAGCTCATCTCCGACGGCACGGCCGTGCCGATCAACGAGGCCATCGAGATCGTCTCCGGCGTCCTGTCCGCCCTGCAGTACTCGCACGCCAACCACCTGGTGCACCGCGATATCAAGCCGGGCAACATCATGCTGACCCCCGAGGGCAAGGTCAAAGTCATGGACTTCGGTATCGCGAGGGCCCTGACCGACTCGCAGGCCACCATGACGCAGACGAACGCCGTCGTCGGCACCGCCCAGTACCTCTCCCCCGAGCAGGCCCGCGGTGAGACCGTCGACGAGCGCTCCGACCTGTACTCGACCGGCGTCGTCCTCTTCGAGCTGCTCACTGGCCGCCCGCCCTTCAAGGGCGACTCGGCGGTGGCCGTCGCCTACCAGCACGTCGAGCAGATCCCGCCCACGCCCTCGTCGATCCTCTCCGACATCCCGGATTCTCTGGACCGCGTTGTGCTCAAGGCCCTGGCGAAGAACCGCGACGACCGCTACCGCAGCGCCGCCGAGATGCTCTCCGACCTCCAGCGCGTCGCACGCGGCATGGACGTGGGCGCCCCGCCCGCAGACTCGTGGGCGACCGAAGTCCTGCCCTCCGCCGGCCTCGTCGGTGCGCGCGCTGCGGTGCCCACGGCCACCTCCACGGTGAGCGCGCCCGCAGCACGGGTCTCCTCGACCTCGACGTCGCTGCCCGCGGTCGGCTCCGACGGGGACGCCGCCAGCAAGGCAGCGGCGGCCCGCAAGCGCCGCACCGCGATCATCATGACGCTCGTCGTCATCGCACTTCTCCTCATCGGCGGCAGCGTGTGGGCTCTGAGCCGCAGCGCCGCGACGCCGGAGGCCGTCTCCGTACCCAACGTCGTCGGCCTGTCCCAGGCGGATGCGAAGTCCCAGATCGAGGCCGCCGGCCTCGAGTGGGAACTCAACCCCGAGAAGGTCGCCTCCGACACCGTCGACAAGGACGCGGTCGCCTCGACCGACCCCGCTGGCGGCGCCCAGGCTGAGAAGGGCTCGACCGTGCGCGTCACGATTTCCTCGGGCCCCGACTCGGTCACCCTGCCCGACAACCTGGTCGGCATGAGCCCCGACGATGCCCGTCAGGCTGTCGAGGCCTTGGGCCTGAAGTGGGAGGTTAACTCCAGCAAGGTCGCCTCCGACACCGTCGCCGAGGGTAAGGTCGCCCAGACCAACCCCTCGCCCGGCTCCAAGGTCAAGGCCGGCCAGACGATCACCGCGTACCTGTCCTCCGGCTCCGACCAGGTCGAGGTCCCCGACCTGGTGGGCATGAGCCAGGACCAGGCGCGCAGCGCCCTGAAGGCCGTCGGCCTGGAACTGGGTAACGTCACGACCGTCGACTCCGACAAGGATAAGGACCGCATCGTCTCCCAGGATCCCGAGACCGGCTCCAAGGTCAAGAAGGGCACCACGATCGCCGTGTCCATCTCGACCGGCAAGGCCGCCCAGGTTGAGATCCCCACCGTCGTCGGCATCAGCCGCGAGGACGCCGAGGCTCAGCTCAAGGCCCTGGGCCTGACCGTGACCGTCGAGGAAGTCAGCGGCAGCCAGCCCAGCGGCCAGGTCACCGCCGTCGAACCGGGCGAAGGCTCCAAGGTGGACAAGAACTCGACCGTGAAGCTCAAGGTTTCCAAGGGTTCCGCATCTCCGACGCCCAGCCCGTCGCCCTCCACCAAGAAGTGAGCCCCCACTCACCCAACG
The DNA here is from genome assembly GCA_902373545.1 of uncultured Actinomyces sp. Lineage (GTDB taxonomy): Bacteria > Actinomycetota > Actinomycetes > Actinomycetales > Actinomycetaceae > Pauljensenia. The sequence continues at coordinate 3,028 of CABKMZ010000141.1, forward strand.
ATCAGGGCCCGCACCGACAGGATTCTTCCTGGGGTGCGGGCCCCGTCGTATGCGCACGCCGAATGGCGGGCGTGGAGCGAGTGCTGCGGGGTGGGGTGTTGTGTGCAGGGTGGCGCGGGGGCATGTGTGGGCGCGCAGTTTCAGGCACGAGGCCTGGGTTGCGTTCCGGCTTCGTGGCGGCGCCCTCGGTCGTCTCCTCAGCTGACTCAGCACGAGGCCTGGGTTGCGTTCCGGCTTCGTGGCGAACGCGCTCAGCTGCTGTGGTGTGCGGGACGTGTGACCGGAGCGTTAGCCCGATAGGTGGCGCCATGGGCCCCTTGATGCGCACGTTAACCCGTTTGGTGGAGCATAGGCGGGGCTGCCTACGCTCCACTCATGGGACCTACGCTCCACTCACGAGGCCCACGCTCCACTCATGGGGTCCACGCTCCACTCACGGGGTCCACGTACCACGATCCCAGCACAAGCGCGCCGACGGGCACAAAGCCAACTCCGATTCCGCGCCAGGCGCGACCCACGCGGATAGGTTGCGCGCACGCGGATAGGTTATGCGTTCGCGGATAGGTTATTAACCTATCCACATGCTTCAAACCTATCCGTGAGCCGATTACCGGCTCTTCGCATTGTGGGGTGTGGGAGGTGGTGTTCGAAGCGTCCCGGGGATCGTGGGCAGTGTCGTGGGACGACGACCGAACACAGGAGTTCGCCTTGGGCGCCTCATCAACCAAAACTCGCACGTAATTTGGGTACCCTAACTTTTCATAGGTATCGAGAAAACCGCAGAATTCCAACGATG
>CABKMZ010000142.1 GCA_902373545.1 uncultured Actinomyces sp.
GCGGCGCGTCCTCCGAGCCCGCCCAGCGCGCGGCCGGCCAGGCGCTCGCGGGCAACGCTAGCGCCCTCGTCATCGAGTCGGACGAGGCCCGGGCTGCGTTCATCGAGGACGTGCGCCAAGCGCTGTTTGCCTCCAAGATCGTCGCCTACTCGCAGGGCTTCGACGAGATCGAGGCCGGGGCCGCCGAGTACGAGTGGGGCATCGACAAGGGTGCCCTGGCTCGCATCTGGCGCGCGGGCTGCATCATCCGCGCGGCCTTCCTCGACGACATCACCCGCGCCTACGAGGCCGACCCCGACCTGCCGCTGCTGCTGGCCGCCGAACCCTTCGCGACCCGCTTCCAGGAGTGCACGCCCGCGCTGCGCCGCGTCGTCTCTCAGGCGGCCCTCGCAGGCGTTCCGATCCCGGTGTTCGCCTCGTCCCTGGCCTACTTCGACCAGATCCGCGCGACGCGCCTGCCGGCCGCCCTCATCCAGGGCCAGCGCGACTTCTTCGGCTCGCACACCTACCACCGAGTCGACAAGGAGGGCGTGTTCCACACCCTGTGGGCCGCCGAGGGGCGCCCCGAAGAGCAGTGGTCCTGAATCGGGAGTGCTGACGCAACTCGCGCAGGGGGTGGGCGCTGATGGCAGCGGCCACCCCCTGTGTTTGTGCCCATACTTCGGGGAACTTTCAGGAAAGGCAGTTAACCTATGAGTAAGACAATCCGCTGAAAGGGCGAACACGTGGCGACTAGCAACGGACAGAACAACTGGAACGACATCGTCGGACCGGGCGAATCAGGCGCGTCCGGGCAGGAACACCTGCCCTCGCGTCGCTCATCGCACGCAGCGCACGCGTCCCACTCATCGAAGGGGGACACCACGGCCTCGTCCGACGATAAGACGGGCCCCACGAAGAAGCGTTTCCGCTGGGCCAAGCGCATCGGCTTCGGAATCCTGACCATCTTCCTGGGCGTCTTCATCGCCGGCATGTCCGTCTTCCTGTACCTGTACAACACGCTGGCCGTGCCCGCGCCCGCTGACCTGGCTCTCGCGCAGAAGACGACCGTGTACTACGCGGACGGCACGACCGAGATGGGGACCCTCGGCGAGATCAACAGGCAGATCATCGACACGACGGCCCTGCCCGACTACGTCTCCAAGGCGATCGTCGCCTCCGAGGACCGCACGTTCTACACGAACAACGGCGTCGACCTGAAGGGCATCTTCCGTGCCCTGGTTAACAACCTGCGCGGTGGTGCCCGGCAGGGCGCATCGACCCTCACCCAGCAGTACGTTGAGCGATACTTCGTCGGTAAGACCACGGATACCTACGGTGGCAAGCTCAAGGAAGCCGTCCTGGCGATCAAGATCAACCGCGAGCAGTCCAAGGACGAGGTCATCGGCGCCTACATGAATACGATCTACTTCGGTCGTGGCGCCTACGGAATCGACGCCGCCGCTCAGGCCTACTTCGGCCACGGCGCCGACCAGCTGACGCTGTCCGAGTCCGCGCTGCTCGCCGCCGTCATCCCCGCGCCCTCCGCGTGGGATCCGGCCGTCAACCCCGACAAGGCGAAGGAGCGCTGGGAGCGCGACCTGAACCTCATGGTCGAGGACGGCTGGATCACGCAGGCCGACAAGGATGCGGCGGTTTTCCCCGAGACGATCGACCCCGACACCCTCAATAGCGAGTCGATGACGGGTACGAACGGCTACCTCATGGCGCAGGTCAAGTCCGAGCTGCTCGCTTCCGGCCAGTTCGACGAGGACAAGATCAGCCAGGGTGGTCTGCGCATCACCTCCACGATCGTCAAGGACTACCAGGAGCAGGCTGTCGCGGCCGCCGAGGGCATGAACGAGGTGGACGGCTGGGATCCCACGTACCAGCACGTGGCCCTGTCCTCGATGGATCCGGCCACCGGTGAGATCCTCGCTGAGTACGCGGGTCCCGATTACGAGAAGCGCCAGCAGAACGCGGTGACGCAGGATATCGCGATGGCGGGCTCGTCCTTTAAGCCGTTCGCCCTCCTGGCGAACGCGCGCCTGGGTGGCACAGTCTACGACACCTACTCGGGTAAGTCCCCGCAGTATTTCCGAGGCATGGGCACCCCGGTCATGAACGACGGCGGCTACTCGTTTGGTAACGTCACCCTCGTGAAGGCGACCGCCTACTCGATGAACACGGTGTTTGTGGGCCTCAACGACGACGTGGAGCCTGAGAACACGCTCAAGGCCGCCATCGACGCGGGTATCCCCGAGGACACCGTGGGCCTGAATGACGAGCTCCTGAACGTTCTGGGTTCTGCCTCCCCGCACAACATTGACCTGACGACCGCCTACTCGACGATCGCGAACGGTGGCGAGCGCGTCACCCCGCACATCGTCAAGAAGGTTGAGGATTCTAGGGACAAGCTCCTGTACAGCGGCGACGTTGAGCCCGTCCGCGCGTTCGACGTCGAGGAAGTCTCTTCCATCATGCCGGCCCTCGAGGCCGTTACGAAGGGTGAAGGCACCGCCAACAAGGTCGACCCGGAGATTGAGCGCCTGGTGACGGCCGGTAAGACCGGTACCTCTTCGGACCAGCTGTCCGCGCAGTTCGTGGGCTTCGTGCCCGGCATGGTGACCACCGTGTCCATGTACCAGTCGGACGACGCTGGTAACTCGGTGCCCCTGGACGACGTGGGCGGCCTGGATCAGTTCCACGGCGGCGACTGGCCGGTCGACGTGTGGATCGACTACATGAAGCCCGTGGCGAAGACCCTGCCGGGCAGCGACTTCACCTGGAAGGTCGAGTCGAACCGCAGTGCCCAGAACTACGGACCCGCGCCGCTGCCCTCCGCGACGATCGAGACCCCGCAGTCGGCCTCTAACCCCGAGCCCACCCAGACCCCCACGGAGACTCCCTCCGCGGAGCCCTCCGCGGAGCCGACCGGCGGTTCTAACAACGGCGGCAACAATGGCGGTAACAACGGTGGCGGCAACGGCGGTAACAACGGTGGCGGCAACGGCGGCAATAACGGCGGTGGCAACGGCGGTCACAACGGCGGCGCCAACGGTGGAAACAACAACGGTGGTGGTAACAACGGCCGCTAGCTCTGCTGTCGCCTGACGCGCGCACATGCATCGCGGGCCCCGAGGATTCTCCTCGGGGCCCGCAGTGTGTGTCTGGAGCGGTGTAGCGGCGTCCTGAGGGTCAGAATGACACGCGGGCAGGGCGAGGGCGTCCTGCATAAGTAGCGTCCCGCATAGTGGTGTCACCGTGTGGTCGTCGGCCCGTTGCTTGCTATGGGTGCAGTCACCGTGTGATCTGCTGACGCGGATAGGTTACGAACACGCGGATAGGTTACGCACATGTGGATAGGTTCATAACCTATCCGCGAATGAATAACCTATCCGCATACGCTCAACCTATCCACGAGCGCGCCTTGGCGGGCCCGACGACACCGCCCGAACGTAAGAGGATCGGAATACGATCCCAGCAAGACGACGTCTCCATCATCCGAGTTGGTCGCCGCCACCTTCGCTGTCGGCTGTGGCCTACGGCCTTGACGAAACGTGGCTCTTCATAATTGGGGGTGTAGTTGGGGTCTAAATCCGGCTCTTCGCATGTAAGGGTGTGGGAGGTGTCGGAGTGGGCCGGAGTGCAGGTGGTGGCGTGGGCGGTGTGCCCATCCTGCCGCCAGTAGGGTCCAGGTGCGCATGGAGGGGTGTGGCGGTGAGTGGTTCGGTGTGCCAGTTCCGCGTTTGTTCTTGTTTGTTGGGGCACTGCACCCGATCCGTAGGCAATGCACCTCTTCTGTTCGGGTGCACCGCCACGTAACGGGTGCACCG
>CABKMZ010000143.1 GCA_902373545.1 uncultured Actinomyces sp.
CGGTGCACCCGTTACGTGGCGGTGCACCCGAACAGAAGAGGTGCATTGCCTACGGATCGGGTGCAGTGCCCCAACAAACAAGAACAAACGCGGAACTGGCACACCGAACCACTCACCGCCGCACCCCTCCATGCGCAGCTGGGCCCTACTGGCAGCGGGATGGGCACGCCGCCACCTGCACTCCGGCCCACTCCGACACCTCCTACATCCTTACATGCGAAGAGCCGGCAAACCACATCCTGACGGAACATTGCTCAATTTTTCATACGGTAATAAAGTGCGAGGCAGCAGCATGTCGATGCGCTAGCGCAAAAGATCATCATGACCTCGAATCAGAACCTCGTTGAAGTATGTCCGGTCACTTCCCAGCCCGAAGGTCCGTCTATCAACGTGCCAAACGGCCCGGTGGACCCCCGGGAGTCTTGGCGGGGGGAATCATCGGAGGAGTGGTCGGCGGGATGGCCGGAAGCTGGGCGGGCTCAACGTTCTCCGACATCGCTAACGCTGGCATCAGTCACCTATTCCACTGGGGAGCATCATCATGAAGTCGTACATCGCAGCGATCGTGGGCCTCCTCCTGGGCGGCGGGATTCTCCACGCCTGGTGGACGGAAACGTACACGGATTCCGCCCTAGCCATCATGTGGAGACGGATTTCTTCGGCCACAGCGATTGGGAGAAACTCCCAGGCCGTCACGCGCCCCCTCATCGCAATGTCACTGATTGTGGGTGCCCCTCTCGCTGTTGCGAGCGAACTCGGTGCTCCTGACGCGGTCATCACAGTGCTCTCGCTCTGCTTCATTACTCCGCTCGTCGTAGGTCTTATTTATCTCCTCCCCTTCCCGCTCCCCCGCCTCGTCGACGCTCACTACCAGTTCTGTAAGCGCCACAACCTGCTGGATAAGAACGGCACACCACTACCCGACGACGTGATCGGACGCTATCTGGCCGAGTACGACGTCTGCGACACGAACGGGCAGCAATGAGCGTCTCGGCCAGGGCGCGCGACGTCTCCGTACACTAGGGGAGTGAGCACCCAGAAGAACGATCCACGCGCACTCGCCCTCGGCGGCGAGGGGGCGGGAATCGACAGGGTTTCCGCCCCCTCGCGCGTTGCCAGCGCGGGCTACGCGACGCGGTCGATCACTCGGGCTGAGCCGCAGCCGCGGCCTGCGCGGCCGCCGGAGCCGCGGCGGCGATGGCCTCCAGCTCCGCCTCGCCGTGAGCGCCGGACACGAACCACACCTCGTACACCGAGGGCGGCAGGGCCACACCCGAGGACAGGAACGAGTGGAAGAAGGGGGCGTAGCGCCACGCCTCCTGGGCGCGCGCCTGATCGTAGTCGTACACGCCCGAGGAGGCCGCGGCCTCGCCGAACATGACGGAGAACAGGGATCCCGTGCGCTGGACGCGGTGGGCGACGCCGGCAGCGCTGAGCGCGTCCGACACGATCGTGCTGATCTCCTGCGCCGAGGCGTTGACGCGGTCGTACACGCTCTGATCAGCCAGTTCGAGGGTGCGCAGGCCGGCGACAGTCGCCAGGGGGTTGCCCGAGAGCGTGCCCGCCTGGTAAACGGGGCCCAGGGGGGCCAGCAGGTCCATGACGTCCGCGCGTCCGGCCACGGCAGCCAGGGGCATGCCGCCGCCCACAACCTTGCCGAAGGTCACGAGGTCGGGCACCCAGTCTGCACGCTCGACGCAGGAGGCATCAACGAAGCCTGCGCCGTAGCCGCCCGCGGGCGCGCCGTCCACCCATCCGGCCACGGCCTCGAGGCCCCACCAGCCGGCGGGGTCAACACGGAAGCCGGTGAGGACCTCGTCGAGGATCATGAGCGCGCCGTGCGCGGTGCACAGGCGGCGGATCTCGCGGTTCCAGCCGGGGTGGGGCGGGACCGTGCCCATGTTGGCGGGGGCTCCCTCGAAGATGACGGCGGCGATGTCACTGCCCGCCTGCTCAAAGCACGCGCGCAGCGCATCGATGTCGTTGTAGGGCAAGACAATGGTCTGGGCGGTGATGGCCTCGGGGACGCCGGCCGACCCGGGCAGGCCACCGGTGGCGACGCCCGACCCGGCGGCGGCGAGCAGGCCGTCGGAATGGCCATGGTAATTGCCGGCGAATTTCACGATGAGGTCGCGCCCGGTGGCGCCTCGCGCCAGGCGGATCGCCGTCATCGTCGCCTCGGTGCCCGTCGACACGAAGCGGACGCGCTGCGCGAAGGGCACGCGCTCGCGCACGGCGCTGGCCAGCAGCGTCTCAGTTTCGGTCGGCGCGCCGAAGGACAGACCGCGCGAGGCGGCCTCCTGGACGGCGGCGACCACCTCGGGGTGCGCGTGGCCGAGCAGCGCCGGGCCCCACGACCCGACCAGGTCCACGTAGGAGCGCCCCTCGACGTCGGTGACGCGCGCACCGCTCGCGCTCGCGATGAAGCGCGGGGTGCCGCCGACGCCGCCGAAGGCGCGCACGGGCGAGTCGACGCCGCCGGGGATCACGGCTTTTGCTTGGGAGAATGCAGTTTCGTTAGTGGTCATAGCTACCTTCATCAGGGTAAGAGGGATAGCAGCACGCGGATGCGCGCTCAGCGGGCCCTGCGGGCAACCTCGAGGGCCCAGTAGGTGAGGACGGAGTCGGCTCCCGCCCGGAAGATGCCGGTGAGGGACTCGTCGATGACGCGCGTGCGGTCGATCCACCCGTTGGCGGCGGCGGCCTCGACCATCGCGTACTCGCCGGACACCTGGTAGGCGGCGACGGGAATGTCGGAGGCGGCGGCCACGTCTGCCAGCACGTCCAGGTAGGGTCCGGCGGGCTTGACCATGAGCATGTCGGCGCCCTCGGCCGCGTCGAGCAGAGCCTCGAAAAGGCCCTCGCGTCGGTTCGCGGGGTCCTGCTGGTAGGTCCGGCGGTCGCCCTTGAGAGTGGATCCGACCGCCTCGCGGAAGGGCCCGAAGTAGGCGGACGCGTACTTCGCGGAGTATGCGAGGATGGCGACGTCAGCGTATCCCGCCTGGTCGAGGGCGGCCCGGATCGCGGCGACCTGGCCGTCCATCATGCCCGAGGGCGACACCATGTGTGCGCCCGCGCGCGCCTGGGAAATCGCCATCGCCTGGTAGAGCGGCAGGGTCGCGTCGTTGTCAACGCCGCCTTCGGAATCGAGGAGTCCGCAGTGCCCGTGGTCGGTGAACTCGTCCAGGCAGGTGTCCGCGCACACGACGAGGGCGTCACCGACCTCGGCGCGCACGCTGGCGAGGCCACGGTTGAGGATCCCGTCCTCCGCCCACGCCTGGGAGCCAATCGCGTCGCGGTGGGAGGGCACGCCAAACAGGTCGATGGCACCCACGCCCGCTTCGGCGGCCTCGGCTGCGGCTCGGCGCAGCGAGTCGATCGTGTGCTGGTACTGGCCCGGCATTGCGGCGATTACGCGGGGTTCGTCGATGTCGTCGCGCACGAAGACGGGCCAGATGAGCTTGGCCGGATCGACGTGGGTTTCGCGCACGAGGGCGCGCATCGCGGGGGTCGTGCGCAGGCGGCGCGGGCGGATCGTCGGGATCGGGGCGCTGTCCACCCCGGCCTCGGCGAGGTAGGAGGTAACGGATTCGGGGACGGTGGTCATGAGTCTCTTTCTTCGGGTGCGTCGGCGTGGGCGGGGTGGTCGAGGGCGTCGATGAGGGCGCGGACGATGGCATCGGGTGTGGGGGACGAGGCCTGGGCCGCGACCGCGATCCCCTGCCGCCTGGCGGTGGCTGCGGTGGGTGCGCCGATGGTCACGACCCGGGTTGTGGGGGGCGGCAGGC
>CABKMZ010000144.1 GCA_902373545.1 uncultured Actinomyces sp.
CCAGGACGATCGTGGCGCCCGTGGGCACGTCCAGCGCCCACGACAGGTACAGGCCGACCAGGCCCCCGGCGGCACCCAGCACAGGCGACAGAATCATCATGGTGCCCAGCCGGTCGCACAGGAGCCGCGCGGTGGCCGCGGGGGTCACCAACAAAGCAAGGACCAGCACGTTGCCGATCGTCTGCACGGAGATCACGACGGCCAGCGCGACGGCGATGTACAAAGACAGATCGGCAGCAAGCACGTGCACGCCCGCCGCTCGGGCGCTCTCGCGGTCCAGGGTCACCGCAACGATGGGCCGGTGCGCGAGGAACAGCATGAGCAGCACCAACGCAGCACCACACAGCACCACGGGCACATCCGACGCCGGAATACCTGTGATCGACCCGAAGAGGAAGTCCTGCAGGCTCCCCGCGTACCCGGGCGCCCGCGCGATGATCGCGACGCCGAGCGCAAACGCGCCCACGAAGAGCACGCCGATGACGGAGTCCTCCTTGAGCCGCCGGTTCTGCGCCAGCAACGCCACGAGCACGGCGGTCACGACGCCCGCGAGCGCGCCGCCCAGCACCAGGGACCCGCCGCACACGAAGGCGATCGCCAGCCCGGGGAAGACGGAGTGCGCGACGGCGTCGCCGATGAACGCCATGCCGCGCAGGACGACGTGAACGCCGACACTCCCACACACGAGCGCGGCGACGACCGCGATGAGCAGCGCGCGCGGCAGGAACGCGAGCGCGGGATTCGTCAGGTCGCGGAAGAAGTCGATGGGGCTCAGGAAGTCAGCCGCGGGCACGAGTCCCACTCGGCCGGGAACAAGGCCATGGCCGGCCGCGTGGATGACGGTGCTCATGCGCGCACTCCTAGGGCGTCGAGGATCGGGTTGTCGGGTCGCACGTCGAAGGCGCGGATCCACGGGTCGGCGTCGGCCAGCTCCTCAGGCCGCCCGGAGGCGACGATCGTTCGGCGCAGCAGGTAGAGCCGGTCGCAGCCGGCCCGCGCGCCGATGAGGTCGTGCGTCGTCATGAGGAGGGCCCGCCCGCCGTCCGCGAGCGCGCGGAACAGGTCCATGAGCATCTCCTGCGTGGGCATGTCGAGGCCGGTGAAGGGCTCGTCGAGGAGCAGCACGGCGGGCCGGATCGCGAGGGCCCGGGCGACGAGGACGCGCTGGCGCTGCCCGCCGGACAGCTCGCCGATGGGACGCTTGGCGAGGTCGCGCATGCCGACAAGCGAGAGGGCCTCCTCGACTGCGCGGAAGTGCGGGGTCCGCGCGCGCCCGAGCAGCCCGCGCCGCACAGTGACGGCCTGGAGGACGGCGTCGCGCACGCTGATCGGGAAGTCCCACGCGAACTCGTGCCGCTGCGGCACGTACCCGATCGCGCCGTCGGTCTCGACGCTGCCGCTGGAGGGGATGAGCCCCAGGATCGAGCGGATCAGCGTGGTCTTCCCGGCGCCGTTGGGTCCGATGAGGCCGACGAGCTCCCCGGCCCGGGCCTCCAGGTCGACGCCCTCGAGGACGCTGCGCCCACCCAGGGACGCGCCCAGTCCGGTGACGCGCAGCTGGCTCACTGCTCCCCTCCCCGATCGACGAGGCCAGGGCCGCGCTCGCCCGAGCCCTCACCCTGGGTGGGCGCAGAGTCGGACGAGGCCGGGGCCGCCTCCCCGCGTTCCTCACCCGGGGCGGTGGGTAGGGGCGCGAGGATGGAGTCGGCCTCGGCAATGGCAGCGGCCTGTTCGGCGCGGCTGCGGCGCGAGCGCGCGACTACGAGGGCGCCGATGATGAGGACGGAAAGAATCGCGACCGCGATGATGACGATGAACGCCCAGTCGGGCAGGCCGCCCTCGGAGGAGGAAGCGGAGGCACCCGGGTTCGACACCTCGGAGCCGGTCCCCTGGGATGCGCCGCCGGAGGGCGCACTGCCGGAGGATCCGGCCCCCTGCGCGGAGGAACCCGACGTGGCCGCAGCGGAGGAGGTGGCGGGCGCAGCCATGGCCAGGGCCTCGGACGCGGAGGCGGCGTCACCGACGGCGAAGCGCAGGGTCGTGGAGGCGGCCACGGCCTCGCCGGCGGTGGTCGTGCCCAGGAAGGTCACGGTCGCCGTGTAGGTGCCGGGGGCGGAGAACGCCCAGTTGGCGTGCACGTGTGTGCCCGAGTCGATCCACACGTCACCGGGGGCAGCACCTGAGTCGGCGAGCAGGAGGGGCTTGCCGAAGGTGCCAGACTGGAGGAAAAGCCACGCGCGGCCGGGCCCGCTCACGGGGCCGACGCGCATGGTGAGGCCGCGGTCGATGGTGGCCGTGACGGCGGGGTCCTGCGTGTTCCAGCCAAGCCACACGACACGCGGGTTCTGCGTCTGGGGGATGACGTGGACGGGCTTGCCCGCGACGTCGGCCAGGAACGGGTAGTCGGCGGAGTCGGGCGCGGTCATGATGGCCGCGTCGTTGACCCGCAGGACGGTCTGGTTGGGGTCGCGCCACACGGCACCGCTCTCGGCGTCGTGGCGCAGGCCGGCCCGCCACTGCCCGTCGATCAGTCGGGGGCCGAGGTCGACGTGCCCGACGCTGATCTCGCTGGCCTCATTCGACCACTCCTCGTGCGCGGCAACGCTTTGCGCGAGGTCGGGGTCGGGACTCGGGTCAGCAACGGAAGAGGGGGCGCCCGCGATGACGAGGACAGCCGACACAAGCAGAGCGCTCAGAGACAGGCCGAGGCGCGCGGAGCGCGACGAGGCGCTGGCAGGCCTCCGGCTAGCCCCGGGGGTGGCGGCAGGGCCTGGCCGGACTTCAAGCTGTGATACCAGCCCGCTCGGTCCCGTGGGCGGCGGCAGGGCCTGGCCGGGCTTCGAGATCGACCACTCCGAGCGAAGCTCGCGTGTGGCGATCTCGCGGGCGGGCCGCCGCCCACGGGACGGCAAGAAAGCGGGCGGGCAGGACCCGCGCCGGCCGGAAGTGGAGCAGGAATGAGTGTTCATGGCATCTCCTTGCCGCCCAGGCAGCGTGCCAGTGAGCGGGCGTTGTGTTCCATCATGTCGATGTAGGTGGGTGCTTGGTCGTCGAGGGTGTCGCCGTACAGGGGGCAGATGTCCACGCCCGCGTCGGTGGCGGCGGTGCGCAGGGTGGAGCGGGTGCGCGCCAGGTTGGGTTCGAGGAACACCGCGGGGATCGAGGAGTCGGAGAGGGTGGCTTGGAGTTTGATGCGGTCGGCGATGGATGGTTCGACGCTGGGGTTGGGTGCGACGAAGCCGGCGACGGTGAGCCCGTAGGCGTTCGCCAGGTACGCGTAGGCGTCGTTGGTGGTGACGAGTTTGCGGCGCTCGGAGGGGATGGACGCGATGGTCGAGGCGACGGTGGCGTCGAGTTCGTCGAGGCGCGTCAGGTAGGCGGCGGCGTTGGCCCGGTAGGTGGCCTCGCCGTCGGGGTCGACGGAGATGAGCGTGTCGCGGATGACGCGCACGTAGGCCTGGGCGTTGTGGACGTCGTGCCACAGGTGTGGGTCGATGTCGCCGTGGACGTGCTTGCCGAGGACGGCCTGCGGCAGCATGTACACGTTCGCGCCGGGCTCGCCGATGAAGCGGAACGAGGCCTCCCCGGGGATCGTCGTGAGGGCGCGGGTGGGCACTTCGATGACGACGTGGTCGAGGTCGGTGCATTCCATGGTGGAGGCGACGGCCGCCGCGGCGCTGGATGCGCCCACGCAGGGGGCCGAGGCCTCGTCCCCGCTGAGCGCACCGGCGTCGGAGGCGAGTTCGACGCGCTTGGTGGTGAGGTTGACGGTGATGTCGG
>CABKMZ010000145.1 GCA_902373545.1 uncultured Actinomyces sp.
TGCACTCGGACATGGGATGGCAGTACCAACACGAGACCTACATCAGAACGCTCGCCGAGAACGGTTTCATCCAGAGCATGTCACGCAAAGGCAACTGCATCGACAACGGCGCCACCGAGCAGGTCTTCGGTCACATCAAGGACGAATTCTTCCGCGGCCAGGACTGGCAGACCTTCGAGAGCTTCAAAGCCGACCTCGACGCCTACATCACGCACTGGAACACAACAAGACGCCAAGTAAAGCTCAAGGGCCTGACCCCGGCAGAATACCGGGATCAGGCCCTACGGGAAGCCGCATAACGGCTACCATTAAACGCGTCCAAGTTTCGGGGCGCAGTTCAGGGACGAGGCCGGGGCAGGCGAACGTGGAAAACTATCTCACAGGTGTTCCTTCTCCCAGACCTCCTTGTAGAAGTCTGCGAGCTCGAGCTTGGAGGCGGCGGCCTCGTCGAGGAGAACGGTGACGTCGGGGTGGTACTGGAGGATGGACGCAGGCCAGCGCTGGGTGACGCCGCCTTCGATCATGGCCTTGACCGCGTCGGCCTTGCCCTCACCGGTGGCGATGAAGATGTGGGCGCGCGAGTCCATGATCGTGCCCAGGCCCTGGGTCACGCAGCGCGTGGGGACCTGGTCGATGTCGCCGTCGAAGAAGCGGGCGTTGTCACGGCGGGTCTGCTCGGTCAGGACGCCCACGTGGGTGCGCGACGCGAGGGTGCCGCCGGGCTCGTTGAAGCCGATGTGGCCGTCGCTTCCGATGCCGAGGACCTGGATGTCGATGCCGCCGTCGGCCTTGATGGCCTCGTCGTAGGCGGCGGCGCCGGCCTCGAGGTCATCGCACCAGCCGTCGGGGCCGTGTGCCGCACCCTCGGGCATGTCGACCAGGTCGACGAGGTTGCGGTGGATGAAGTTCGCGTAGCCCTCGTAGTGGTCGCGGGGCAGGCCCACGTACTCGTCGAGGTTGTAGGAGCGAACCTGGGCAAAGGAGATCTGACCGGCCTGGTAGCGGCGCACGAGCTCCGCGTAGAGCTTGAGCGGCGAGGAGCCGGTGGCCAGGCCGAGCACGAAGTTCGGCTTAGCGCGGTACACCTCGAGGATGCGGTCCGCTGCCAGGGATGCGATCTGATCTTCGTCGTTGAAAATTCCAATTCTCATGTGGTTAAGCTTACACTCCCATAATTGATTCATCAGACGAATCGACGATGTTTTCCGAAAATATGTGATCGTGGCTACCCGTGGAGCGCCGCGACGATCCGCTCGACCTCGGCGCGGTCGGTTCCCGACATGCCGGGCGCCCGCATGTGGACTTCGCGCGCGCCGCAGGCCGCCACGACCTCGGCGACGTTGTGTGCGCGCAGCCCGCCCGAGACCAGGATGATGATGTCGTCTCCCCCGCGCTGCACGAGGCGAGCCAAGGCCTCGGGCTGAGCGACGGCCGGGTGCCCACCGGTCGTCAGGACGCGGTCGTAGCCGAGCTCCATGAGGATGTCGAGGCCTCGATCCTGGTCCGCGACCTGGTCGAATCCGCGGTGGAAGGTCAGCGGAGCATCCTCGGCTGTATCCCGCAGGCGCGCGGCCGCGTCCACGTTGATGGTTCCGTCGTCATTCAAGACGCCGACGACGAAGCCCAGCCGCACGGGCGCACCCTCGCCGATGGCGCTGAGAGTCACGATGTCGGAGGCGATGCGGTCGACCTCTTCGCGCGAATGCACGAAGTTGCCGGGGCGCGGACGCACAAGCACCTGAACGCCTCCGGTGGGCGCCACCTCGAGGGCGGCCACCACCTCATCGAAGGCTGGGGTCAGGCCCCCGCACGACAGGTCGGTGCAGATCTCGATGCGATCCGCTCCCCCATCGCGCGCGCGGCGCACACCCACGGCGTCTTCCACGCAAATCTCTACAGTCGTCACGGCTGCCACCTTTCATAGCAGGTCGATCCGCCCACGCGGGCGGCCAGGATCGCGGCGCCCCAGCGACCGCCCGACCCTCCCAGGGAGGCGCGCACGATCGTCGGAGCATCGCGGAATGTCAGCATCGATGCCAGTTCCTCGCGCAGCGGTGCCAGCAGGTTCTCCCCCGCATGGGACAGTCCGCCGCCGATGATGATGCGCTCGACGTCGACGGTGAGCGTCATGTGGGTTAAAGACAGGGCCAGGGCACGCACGGCGGTTTCCCACACCTCGGTGGCCACAGGGTCGGTGCCGATCGCTTTCTCGATGGCTTTGGTGCCGATGTCCTCGCCGGTGGCCTGCGCGTAGCGGCGGGCGATCCCCTTGGCGGAGGCGTAGACCTCCAGGCAGCCGCGTGATCCGCACCGGCAAGGCTCTCCCCCGGGGAAGATGGGGGCGTGCCCGACTTCACCGGCGCAAAATGTCGCTCCGCTCCACAGCTGGTTCCCGAGCATGAGGGCCACGGAGATGCCCGTGCCGATGGGCATCATGAGGAAGGAGGATGCCCCGCGACCCGCGCCGAGGAGTCCCTCGGCCAGGCCGGCGGCGCGTCCGTCATGCATGAGTGCGGCGGGCACACCCGTTGCTTCCTCGACCGCGCGCGCCAGCTGGACGCCACGCAGCTCGAGGTTCGCCGCGTAGACGACCGTTCCCTTGTCCTCATCGACGAGGCCGGGGCAGATCAGTCCGACACCCACCAGTCCCGGATGGGCATGAGCCAACCGGGAGCCGATGCCGCCCACCTGCTCGGCCACGGCCTCGCACCTTGTGGGTTCACTCCCCTGCGTGAGGATTGCGCCGGCCTCGTCGACGATCATCCACTTGATGGACGTGCCGCCGATGTCGATGCCCGCGAAGACGGGGCCGGCGGCGTCCTTGACGGCACTCATGGGACGACCACCTGCGCGTGCAGATCGGGCTCGTCCATATCTGGATCGAAGGGGTACATCGGGCGTTCGATCTTGTGGTGGCCCAGGCGGATCAGATCCTGATCGACGCCGCCGGGGGTCAGGGCCATGAGCCAGCCCTTCTGCGTGTCGTACAGGTCAGGCTCGAGGTAGCCGATCTTGACGACGACCACGTCGGCGGCGGTGATGTCGACGCCGAGCAGCTCGAACTGGCTGAACATCGTGTACTGGTTGCGGTTGGTGGTCACGATGAAGCGCAGGCCGCCGGTGCGCAGCAGCGCAGTGTGCCCGCCCATCGGGTCGTCGGCCAGGGCCTCGACGGTCGCGGTCACGGCGAGCGGGCCGGGCTCGCGGGTGTCGATGTGTCCGCCCACCTCGAGGTCGACCTCTGCCCCGACGCCGGCCTGCCAGGCGACGTCCGCCGCAGCGGGGTCGATGATGGATGCGTACACGACGTCGAGGGTCGCCTCCTGGACAGGCTTCCACGCCAGCAGGGCCGCGAGCGCGACCGTGACGTCGTCTGCGCCGCCGGCGCCCGGGTTGTCGCCGGAGTCGGAGATGAAGAAGGGCTTGGGGCCTTCCTCGGCGGCCGCCAGGCACTCCTCCATGGAGGCGACGGGGGCGACGAACTCAAAGCGGTCGTGGGCGGCCCAGAAGGCGCGGCCGATGTGCTCGGCCTGCTCCTTGACCAGTTCTGCGTCGTCGCCCGTGACGACGACGGCGCCCTTGCAGCGGGGCTGGTCGGCCCACGCGAAGCCGATCCAGATGGCCGCGTCCAAGATGCCGTCCATTTCTTCGATGGGGTCGATCATCTTGTAGAGGGACTTGGCGGGTTCGATGCGGGTCGAGGTCTTTTCGCCGGGCAGCAGGACGGGGACGTGGACGAGGGCCTTGACGGGCTTGGG
>CABKMZ010000146.1 GCA_902373545.1 uncultured Actinomyces sp.
GATCCTCACGCCTCTGGCACAGGCGCAGGCCGCGCACGCCCAGGGCGGGGTTCTCCTCAGCACCCAGGTCCGCGAAGCTCAGCGGCTTGTCAGCGCCCGCGTCCAGGGTACGCACGACAACGCGACGGTCACCGAAGGCCTGGAGGACCTTCGTGTAGGTGTCCGTCTGCTCCTCGAGGGAGGGGGCGTCCGCGCGTTCCAGGAACAGGAACTCCGTGCGGAACAAGCCCGAGCCCTCCAGGTCCACCTTGGAGGCCTTAAGCGCGTCATCGACCGTGCCGATGTTGGCCAGGAGCTTGACGGGGTAGCCGTCGAAGGTCGCGCCCTTGCCGGTCGAACCGGCCAGCGCCTGCGCACGACGCAGCGAACGCTCCTTGAGCAGGGTGACCTCAGCCTCGGTGGGAGCAATGATGACCTCGCCGACACCGCCGTCGAGGGCCAGCGCTGTACCCTCCTCGACGTCCATGATTCCCTCGCACTTGACGATCGCGGGAATACCCAGCTGAGCGGCCAGGATCGCCGTGTGCGACGTGGGGCCACCAACCTCGGTGATGATGCCCAGGACGGTCTCCGGGTTCAGCGTCGCGGTCTCGGCAGGAGCCAGATCGCGGGCCACCAGGATGACCGTGCCCTCGAACGCGGGCACGCCCGGCTCGGGCAGGCCACGCAGCTCGCAGATCGCACGGTCGCGCACGTCGTACAGGTCGGTCGCGCGCTCCGCCATGTAGCCGCCCAGGCCGCGCAGCATCTGCGCGTAGTCCTCAACAGCGTCATGGACGGCCTGGGTCAGACCCAGACCCTTCTTGAGCTTCTTGTCAACGGCCTTGGCCAGACCGCGGTCGCCCGCGAGCTGAGCCGTGGCCTTCAGGATTGCCTTCGTCTCTTCCGGCGCCTTTGCCGCGCGCTCACTCAGGCGCGAGGAAACAGCCGCGAGCGCCTCACGGACACGCGCGCCGTCGGCTGCAGCATCAACGCTGCCCGGCTCCGACGTGTCAACGCCGGGTGCAGGCTGGACGATCGCGGCGGGCGCAGCAGCGGTACCGGCGGAAACACCGATGCCGTGCAAAACGTCGTGCGTCGCCATTAGCTCACTCCTGATCGAGATCGCGCGAGAGCAGCGCGACGAGCGAGTCAAGCACCTCGCCCGCGCCGTCATCCTCGGTGGACAGGGTGACAACGTCGCCGTGCTTGGCGCCCAGCGTCATGATCTCGAGGAGCGACGCGGCGTCGGCCTCCTCGCCATCGAACGCAATGGTGACCTCGACGCCCGAGTCATCGACAGCCTCGGCGAGGACGGAAGCGGGACGTGCATGAAGGCCAACGGAGGAACCAATTGCAACGGTGCGGGAAATCATAGTCGTTCCTTTCGAATGCGGGCATGTCCATCGTGAGACACAGGGACCCGTTGCGCCCATACTATGACGTAGTGCACTGATTTGAAAACTCAATCCCACAACGCGGCCAGATGGGATGAATCACCCTCATAAATGCCAAAAAACCATCCTTTTCGTGTCCCCAGCCCGACACGTAACAACGCGTATTGACTAGACACTCCCCAGCCTCGTCCGTGAGACGCTCGCCCTAGCAGGCTCATACCGACTAGACTGGCGAGGTACCAACGAAAGGAAAGCGAGAATGAGCTCCCGCGAACCTACGCTGGCCGACGTCGCCCAGCTCGCTGGCGTCAGCCCGACCACCGTCTCGCGCGTTCTCAACAACCGGGGCTACCTGTCAGAGAAGACCAAGCGCAGTGTCGCCGACGCCATCAAGACCCTGGGCTACCGTCCCAATTCGCTGGCGCGCGCCCTGCACGGCAAGAGCACCCAGACCGTGGGTCTCATCGTGCCCGCCGTCTCCCTGCCTTTCTTCGGCGAGCTCGCCGTCGAGGTCGAAAACGCCCTCGCCGAGGCGGGGTACCGCATCCTCATCTGCAACTCGATGGGACGAGCCGAGCGCGAACGCGAATACCTGTCCCTTCTCGTGGGCAACCGCGTCGATGGCATCATTTCCGGCGCCCACAACGAGGGACTGCGCGAATACGACACGATCCGCATGCCCCTGGTGACCATCGACCGCGAACTCAGCCCGTCGATCCCGAACGTGCGCTGCGCCAACCGGGACGCCGGCGCACTGGCCACCCGCGCACTCCTCGACGCGGGGTGCCGCCATCCCCTGCTGCTCACCTCACGCTCGGGCCCGCGTAACCTGCGCGAGGCCGGATACTGCGCCGAGATCGAACGTGCCGGCCTCGAGCCTCGCATCGTCACCATTCCATTCGATACGCCCACACCCCAGCGCTTCGCGTTGGTGCAGAGCAGCCTCGACCAGGCGTGCGCCCGCTCCCCCATCGACGCCGTGTTCGCCACCGATGACCTGGCCGCCGCGGAAGTCCTCGAATGGGCGCGCACCCGCGACCTGTCCGTCCCCGGCGACCTGTCCATCATCGGTTTCGACGGCACCGAGACCATGCGCCGCGCTCTACCGCACCTGGCGACCATCAGGCAGCCCATCAGCCAGATTGCCCAGGCCGCCGTCGATATCCTCCTCGAGCAGATGGAGGGCACACTTCCCCGCCCCATTGACGAGGCCGGGGAGAGCCCCGCTCCCACGCTCGAATTCCCGGGCACGCTGATTCCCGGGCGCTCGCTCAGCGCCTGAGCACCTCACGTGCTGCGAGATGGTCACCGCTCATCGCTGACCCGGTTTATTTCTTGCCCCGCGAGGCCCGCGGCCGCGCACGTTAACCCGATAGGTGGGCGCCTTAGCCCTTCACTGCACACGTTAACCCCTGAGGTGGAGCGTGGGCGCCCCCGCCCACGCTCCACTAGTAGGGTCCAACTGCGCCTGAAGGGGTTAACACCACCACCTCAAGGGCGCAGGTGCCCCCTTTCGTTCACACAAGGCCCCCACTGATCATTCAGCGCGCCACAAACCCTCATCGCAATCGCCGACCATATCCCCGCGCCGGCAGCCAGCACGCAGAGAGCCCCACGAGAGCAGACAAACGGTGGGCGGCACCAGCGCGATGCTGATGCCGCCCACCCGTTACGTCGAGACTGACTCCCGGAAGGCTCAGGCCTCCTTGGGGGCCACGTCGAGCAGCGCGTCGCCGCGCTGGATCTCGCCGCTGGCGACCGGGGTCACCGGGCCGAGCTTCTTCTTGTTCGTCACGACGACGGGCGTGATGGTCTCGTAGCCGGCGGCGCGGATCACGTCGAGGTCAACCTCGGCGAGAACATCGCCGCGGCGCACGATGTCACCCTTGGCGACGCGAGGCGTGAAGCCCTTGCCATCCAGCTTGACGGTGTCCATGCCGACGTGGATGAGGACCTGGACGCCGGAGGCGGACTTGAGGCCGTAGGCGTGGCCGGTCGGGAAGGCAACCGTCACCTTACCGTCGAAGGGAGCGACGACCAGGCCGTCGGCGGGCTCGATGCCGATGCCGGGGCCGAGCATGCCCTTGGCGAAGGACTCGTCCTTAACCTGCTCCAGCGGAACCACGGTACCTGCCAGCGGCGAGCTGACGGAGAGGTCAGCCTTGGCCTCGTCAGAGAAGGACGGAACCGGGGCGGGCGCGGCGGCAGGAGCCGCACCGCCAGCGGGAGCCGCGACCGCGGCGGCCACGACAGCCTCCTTCTTCGCGGGCGCGCGGCCCTCCATGTCAGCCTTGCCGCGCGTCATGGCGTAGGCGAAGGTGAAGCCGAAGGACAGGACGAA
>CABKMZ010000147.1 GCA_902373545.1 uncultured Actinomyces sp.
CCGACCCCGACACGGGCACGCTCGGCGAACCCGCCTCCTACAAGTCCAACCTGGCCGTCGCCTCGGTCGACAGCCAGGACACCCTGCCCTACGTGCGCCTCGGCGACCACAAGATCCCCTACGCCACCGCCATCGACGGCAACGGCGAACCCGTGCCCAGCCTGCGCGACATACCCGAAAAGACCTACCGGATCGTCCACGCTTCCTTCGGCGGAAGCGACGAAGTCCAGCGCTACTGGGGAACGAACCGCTACGACCTGTCCGACGCGATCGTCCTGGAAGACAAGGGCGGCATCGACACCCACGGCGACATCCCCATGACCGACGAGCTCAAGGCCGAGAACCTGCTCAAGGCCACCCCGCCGCCGGCCGCCCTGATGATCGCCGACACCGAGGAGTCTGGCACCCCCTACCAGGCCATCACGGGGGCAGCCCGCGACCTGCCGACGGTGACCATCACCAAGGCGAGCAAGGACCTGCTCGACGAGGCGGTACGCGACGCGAAGGGCGGCGACATTTACGTCACCGTCACCCACTCCGGCATCGTCCTGGCCTCGCCCAACCCCGCCGCCTCCGAGTTCTCCGCGTGGGGCGTCTCCCCGGACCTGACCCTCAAGCCCGAGGTTGCAGCCCCCGGCGGCAACATTACCTCCGCGATCCTGGGAGGCGAGTACGCGAGCCTGTCCGGCACCTCGATGGCCTCCCCGCAGGTCGCGGGCATCTCCGCCCTCGTGCGCCAGCGCATCGCCTCCGACCCGGCCTTCGCGAGCATGAGCGCCGCAGACAAGAACGCGGTCGTCACCAACCTCATCATGGGAACCGCCCACCCGCTGGTCGACATCGAGCTCGGGGACGGCACCTTCTACTCCCCGCGCAAGGTCGGCGCAGGTGAGGTCGACGCGGTGGCAGCCACGACCTCGTCCGTCTACCCGAGCGTCGTTGGTAGCGCCAACCCCTCGCGCCCCAAGGCCGACCTGGGCGACGGCACCACGGGATGGACCTTCCAGGTGCAGCTGACGAACCTGTCCGCGCAGGCCCACACCTACACGCTCGGCGGCCAAGCCCTCTCCGAGGTCGTCGAGGAAGGCCTGTTCATGGAGCACTCGCAGAACTGGGCGGGACAGGGCATCACCCTGGCCTTCTCCTCCGACTCCGTGACGGTCCCCGCCTCCTCCAGCGCCACCGTGACCGTCACCGTGACCCCCGAAGCCGAGTTCGCCTCGTACGCGTCGGCTCATGCCCCCGAGGGGACGTTCATCGACGGGGCCATCACCTTCACGAGTGCCGATGGGGCCCCCGACCTGACGGTTCCCTACCTGGGCTTCTACGGGTCCTGGGGCGCGCCCGCGATCTTCGACGAGTTGTGGTCCGACGAGGAGACTCGCCCCGCGCACGTCTACCGTTCCGCGCTGATGGACACCGAGACCGAGATACCGCTGGGCGGGCTCAACCCCCTGGCCGAGAAGCAGGACTACAACTCAGTCGTCACCGTCAACCCGACGCGACTGGTCGCCTCGCGCTCGCAGGCCCCGGGCGCGCCCAACACGATCGCCCCGCGCACCGGCATGCTGCGCTCCGTGCCCCGCATGAACGCCACCTACACGAACGAGGCCGGGGTGAGCGTGCGCTCCTACGAGCTGACCCGGGTGCGCAAGTCCCTGTACGACCTGGAAACCGGCTACACCAAGCCGGGCGAGTTCACCGGCGAGGACCCCGTGTTCGACGGCGTGGACGAGGGCGGTAAGGAACTGCCCGACGGGCGTTACACGCTCACCCTCGAAGCTGCCACGGACGGCCCCTCGTCCACCACGCAGCAGATGCGCTACGAGTTCACGCTCGACACCCGCGCGCCCGTCATCTCCAACGCGACGGTCACCGGCGAGGAGGGGGCGCGCACGCTCTCCTTCGACGTCACCGACGCCTCGCCGCTGGCAGGCATCGAGCTGCGCGCTGACGCCGACGGCGCGTGGTACTACCGCCAGCTCCTTGAGGGCGACGGCGAGATCCAGGCCGACGGCTCCCACCGCTACCACGTCGACGTGCCCGTCGCCGACCTGAACCGTGCCTGGGCCGAGAAGGGCAACGAGGGCGCGGCCCCCGTGTCCTCTCACCTGATCGCCTGGGACTGGGGCCTGAACCCCGCCCAGCGCGAGGTGACCCTGGACGGCTCGCCGATGCCCGAGCCGGAGCCCGCTCCCGAACCCGCGCCGAATCCCACCGTGCCCGCCGGCACGTGGGTGAGCGACGCGCAGGGCTGGTGGTACAGCTACGCCGATGGCTCCTACCCGAAGGGCGTCACGCTGGCGATCGACGGCGCCACCTATCGCTTCGATAGCTCCGGTTACATGCGTACCGGCTGGGTCAAGGAAGCTGGTTCCTGGTTCTACCACACCCCCTCGGGCGCCCAGGCCACCGGTTGGGCCTCAGTTGGAGGCACCTGGTACTACCTGGACGCGACCACCGGCGCCATGCGGACCGGCTGGTACTACGACCGTGGATCCTGGTACTACCTGCGCCCCGCCGACGGCACGATGGCAACAGGCTGGGTGCGCGACGGGGCCGCGTGGTACTACCTGACCCCCGGCCGCGGCACGCTCGCCACGGGCTGGTTGTTCGCCGGTGGATCCTGGCACCACACGGATCCGGTCAGCGGCGCGATGACCACCGGATGGCTGGTCGATCGCGGAAGCTGGTACTACCTGCATCCGGCCAGCGGCGCAATGGCGTCCGGCTGGGCCAAGGTGGGCGACGACTGGTTCTACTTCAACCCGGTGCGCGGCACTCTGGTGACGGGCTGGATGCAGATCAACGGCACGTGGTACTACTTCTCTGATTCCGGTCAGTGGCAGCGCTCAGCGAGCTAACCCCATAGGCCGCCTGCAAGGCTCGCGCCCCCGGACAATAGTCCGGGGGCGCGAGCCGGATAAATCCCAGGGTTTTCTCAGGTTGCCTCGGGGATCCCACAAGGTTGGCCTCCTAGAGTAGACGTCATTACAAAGGAATACGGCACGGGCCAATCGGGTCCGGGAGATGCCGACGAGAACCGTTGTGAGGAGTCATCTGGGAGAACTCGCACTGTGTTGATGGGATACGCCGAGGGGCTGACCGCAGGGTCGGCCCCTCGGCGTCTGCGCGCGAAGATCATCCGCGTTGTTGCCAGCTGACCTGTTGCTGTCCTCGCCTATACGTATGGGCCTCGAACGGTTTGCTGGCTCTTCGCATTTTAGGGTGTGGGAGGTGTTGGAGTGGGCCGGAGTGTAGGTGGTGGCGTGGGCGGCGTGCCCATCCTGCCACCTGAAGGGTCCAGCTGCGCATGGAGGGGTGTGGCGGTGAGTGGTTCGGTGTGCCAGTTCCGCGTTTGTTCTTGTTTGTTGGGGCACTGCACCCGATCCGTAGGCAATGCACCTCTTCTGTTCGGGTGCACCGCCACGTAACGGGTGCACCGCCACATAACGGGTGCAGTGCCCCTTATCGGGTGCAGCGCCCCTTATCGGGTGCAGCGCCCCCCGTGCTTGTGGCGGTTGTGGCGGCTGTCGGGGTTGTGGGGGTCTTCTGGGCTTGAGTTGTCTTCTGCTTGGGTCTTTGTGGCGTCTCATGTTGTGGTTCCTCAGAAATGTCGCACGTAATTCCCCGACATGTATTTCAA
>CABKMZ010000148.1 GCA_902373545.1 uncultured Actinomyces sp.
CGCCCGGAACACCGGGCGCGCGCAGGGAGGTCGCTAGCCTTCGAAGGCCTGCGCAATAAGGGTAGCTGCTTGCTCCTTGTGAAGCGAGGCACGTCCAGCTGCGGTCGTCGCCGACTCGGGGCGCGAGACCATGCGGACCGGGCGTCCCAGCGACGGGAACAGGTTGAGCGCCAGGAATGGCAGCGCGCCCTGGTTACGCGGCTCGTCCTGCGCCCACGTCACCGACGCGTTCGGGTACTGGGCGAGCGCGGCCGCCACCTCGGCCTCGGGCAGCGGGTAGAACTGCTCCAGGCGGATGATCGCCGTCGAGGTGTCGCCGCGACGCTCACGTTCCTTGGCGAGGTCGTAGTACAGGCGTCCCGAGCACAGCAGGACGCGGGTCACGGCTGCGGGGTCCGTGATCGACGCGTCGCCGATGACGGGCTGGAAGCTGCCCGAGGTGAACTCGTCGATGTGCGAGGACGCTGCCGACAGGCGCAGCAGCTGCTTGGGAGTGAACGCGATGAGCGGCTTGCGCGGGCGCTTGTAGGCCTGGGTGCGCAGCGTGTGGAAGTAGTTCGCCGGGGTGGAGGGCTGGACGATCCACATGTTGTCCTGCGCGGCCAGCTGCAGGTAACGCTCGATGCGGGCGCTCGAGTGGTCGGGTCCCTGGCCCTCGTAGCCGTGGGGCAGGAGCATGACCAGCGAGGAACGCTGTCCCCACTTCTGCTCCGCCGAGCACACGAACTCGTCAATGACGGTCTGCGCGCCGTTGGCGAAGTCGCCGAACTGAGCCTCCCAGATCGTCAGTGTCTCGGGGCTTTCCAGCGAGTAGCCGTAGTCGAAGGCCAGCACGCCGTACTCGCTCAGCGGGGAGTTCCACACGTCGAAGCGCGCCTGGTGCTCGGTGAGGAAGCGCAGCGGCGTGAACTCGCGGCCGTCGTCGGCGTCGTGCAGGACCGCGTGGCGCTGGACGAAGGTTGCGCGCGCGACGTCCTCGCCGGACAGGCGAACGCCGGTGCCCTCCATGAGGAGCGTGCCGAAGGCCAGGAGCTCCGCAAATCCCCAGTCGACGGGCTTGTTGCCCAGCGCCATCTCCAGGCGGCGCTCGCACAGCTGACGCAGCTTGGGGTGGGGCTCGAAGCCCTCGGGGAAGCGCACGTGGGCGCGGCCGATACGGCGCAGCTGCTTGGCAGGCACGGCGGAGGTCCACCCGATCATCATGCCGGTGCCGGGCAGCTGGGACTCGGGCATGGTCCATTCCTCGTCGCGGGATTCCCCGGCCTCGCCCACGCCGGCCGTCAGCGCGGGGTCGTGCGTGCGGCTGCCGGGGTTGATCTCGGACACCGACGAGGCGCCGCCCGCGCGGGTCTCCTCCAGGATGCGCCCCAGTTCCGCCTCGTATTGGGCGATGGAGAGGCGGGCCTCGTCCTCGGTGAGCTGACCGCGACCCACGAGGCCACGGATGTACACCGCGCGCGTGGAGGGGATGCGGTCGATGAGGGAGTACATGACCGGCTGGGTCATCGACGGGTCGTCGCCCTCGTTGTGTCCGCGGCGGCGGTAGCACACCATGTCGATGATGACGTCCTTGTGGAAGGCGTTGCGGTACTCGAAGGCCAGGTGCGCGCAGCGGATGACGGCCTCGGGGTCGTCCGCGTTCACGTGCAGGATCGGGACCTGAAGGCCCTTGGCCAGGTCGGTCGCGTAGCCGGTCGAGCGGCCCTGGGTCGGGCCGGTTGTAAAACCGATCTGGTTGTTGACGATGACGTGGATCGTGCCGCCGGTCTTGTAGCCCTCAAGCTGGGAGAGGTTGAAGGTCTCCTGGACGACGCCCTGGCCGATGAAGGCCGCGTCGCCGTGGATGAGGATCGGGATGATCGGAAGGTCCGGGTCGCCCAGGGCCTCCTGCTTGGCGCGCACGATGCCCTCCAGGACACCGTCCGCGGCCTCCAGGTGGGAGGGGTTGGCCGCCATGTAGACCTTGGTGGCCAGACCGTCGTCGAGGGAGTACACGCCCCACGTGCCCAGGTGGTACTTGACGTCGCCGGAGCCCTGGACGGAGTTGGGCATGTAGTTGCCTTCGAACTCGTCGAAGATCTGCGCGTAGGACTTGCCCGCGATGTTGGCCAGCACGTTGAGGCGGCCGCGGTGCGCCATGCCGATGGCGACCTCGTGGATGCCGGTGCGTGCCGAGTCAGCCAGGATGTGGTCGAGCAGCGGGATCAGGGACTCGCCGCCCTCCAGCGAGAAGCGCTTTTGGCCCATGAACTTCGTCTGGAGGAACTCCTCGAAGGCCTCGGCGCGGATGAGGGTGCCCAGGATGTGGCGCTGCGCCTCGGGGGAGGGGGCCTCGTAGGGGCCCTCGATGCGTTCCTGGACCCACGCGCGCTGCTCGGGGTCCTGGATGTGCATGTATTCGATGCCGACCGTGCGCGTGTAGGTGTCGTGCAGGCGCGTGAGGATGTCGCGCAGCAGCATCTGGTCGGAGCCGCCGAAGCCGCCGGTGGGGAATGGACGGTCCAGGTCCCACACGCTCAGGCCATAGGAGGCGATGTTCAGGTCGGGGTGGCGGCGCACGCGGTAGGCGAGCGGGTCGGTGTCGGCAGCCAGGTGTCCGCGCGAGCGGTAGGCGTGGATGATCTCCGTGATGCGGGCGGGCTTGCCCTTCTCGCGATCTGGGTCGTATTCGTAGTCGGCCTCCCACGAGTAGGGGCGCGTGGGCACGTGCAGGGAGGTGAAGACGCGCTCGTAGAAGCCGTCGCGGCCCGACAGCTTGGCGTCGATCAGGCCCAGGAGACGGCCCGACGCCGCGCCCTGGATGATGCGGTGATCGTAGGTGGAGGAGAAGTACATCGTCTTGCCGATGCCCAGGGACGCCAGGCGCTTGGGGGAGACGCCGCGGAACTCCGCGGGGTAGTCGGTGGCGCCCACGCCAATGATGAGGCCCTGGCCGACCATCAGGCGCGGCACCGAGGTGGTCGTGCCCAGCGTGCCGGGGTTGGTCAGGGTGACGGAGGCGCCCTGGAAGTCGGCGGTCGTCAGCGTGGCCGTGCGGGCGCGGGAGACCAGGTCCTGGTAGGCGTCGACGAACTCGGAGAAGGTCAGGGTGTCGGCGTCGTGGATGACGGGAACCTTCAGGGAGTGGTTCCCCTGCGCGTCGGCCACGTCGATGGCCAGGCCGAAGCCGATGTGCGCGAGCTGTTCGATGGCCGGCTTGGTGCCCTCGAGCACGTAGCGCACGTTCAGGTCGGGCATTTCGCACAGCGCCTCGACCAGGGCGTAGCCGATGAGGTGCGTGAAGGAGACTTTGCCGCCGACGGTGCGCGCCAGGTGGGCGTTGATCAGGGCGCGGTTTTCGATGAGGAGCTTGGCGGGGATTTGACGCTGGGAGGTGGCCGTGGGGATAGAGAGCGAGGCCTCCATGTGCTTGGCGGTCGCGCGTGCGGCGGACTTCAGGACACGCAGCTCGTCCTGGACGGGTGCTCGGTGGGAGCGGGTGAAGGCGGCACGTCCGTGCGCCAGGCGCGTGTAGGGGCTGGTGGCCTCGGCGACCGCAGCGGGC
>CABKMZ010000149.1 GCA_902373545.1 uncultured Actinomyces sp.
AGCATCAGCGTCTGCTTGTTCGGGTCGGGCAGCATGAGCAGCGGGAAGATGAAGTCCGACCAGGCCCCGATGAAGGAGGTCAGGCCGACGACCGTCAGGGTGCCTCGAACCTGGGGCAGGAAGATCGACCAGAAGCGGCGCACCTCCCCAGCCCCGTCGATAAGGGCGGCGTCTTCGATCTCGTCGGGGATGCCCATGAACGCGGCGCGCATCATGAGAATCTGGAAGGGGCCGATCATCGCGACCATCCACACGCCGGGAAGCGTTTTGTACAGGTCCAGCTGGACCATCATCTTGAACAGCGAGAGCATGATCGACTCGAAGGGGAAGATCATGGCGGACAAGACCACGAAGTACATGATGTTACGCCCGCTCCACCCACGCCTCGACAGCATGTAGCCACCCACGCACGAGAGGACCACGTTCGAGGCGACGGTCAGAGCAGCAATGATCGCGGAGTTCCTGATCGCCCCCAGGACGTTGGTACGCTCGAAAAGAACGGAGAAGGACTCGAGCGACCACTGCTGCGGCAGGATCGTTGCCCCCTGGCCAAAGACCGACTCGCCGGGAGCCTTAAAGGCTGCCATCAAAGGCAGGATGAGGGGGCCGACCAAGACGATGGCGACGACAATCAGGACGACGTAGCGGGCCACCAGTGCTCCGCCGCGCATCTGGCGCGAGGCGACATTGCGCCCCTGGCGCTCGAGCCGACGCTCTTTGCGCCACTGCGCGAATCGCTGGCCGAAGGAGGTGGTGTCGGTAGAAGAAACTGTGCTCATGAGTCTTCAGCCTTCCTCTGCAGGCTCTGGGAGGCAATGATGAAGCCGAAGGTGATGAGGAACAGACACACCGACGCCGCATCGCCTTGACCGAGCGACCCGAATGTTGGGTCGACGATCCGATCACGGATGTACATCGTCAGGGTCTTGGTGGGCGAGGCCGACCCTCCCAGCAGGTAGACCTCGGTGAAAATCTTCAGGCAGCCGATGGTCGTCAGCGTGGCGACCAGGAACATCATGACCTTGACACCGGGAACGGTCACGGTCATGAAGCGTCGAATGGGGCCCGCGCCGTCCAGCTCGGCAGCCTCATACAGGGATTTATCGACGTTGGCCAAGGCCGACAAGTACAGAATCATGTAGTAGGGCAACCCCTGCCACAGCGTGATGAGCATGGCACAGAACAGGATGAGCCACTGATTCGACAGGAAGGGGACCGCTTCCATCCCCCACGAGGTCAGCAGGTTGTTGATAGGGCCCCGTTGATCGAGGAGGTAGCGCCACGCCAGCGAGATGACGACCAGCGAGGAGATGGCCGGCAGGTAGTAGAGCGCACGGAAGAAACCGATGCCGGGAACGTGCGACTTGACCAGGAGAGCCAACAGGAGGGGCAACAGAACCATGAGCGGGACGACGCACAGAGCATAGATGAGCGAATTCCTCAGGGCCTCCCAGAACTCGGGGTCTGCGAGGATCGCGCTGTAGTTGTCGATGCCGACGAAGCGTCCGGTACGCCCCAGGGGCTTTGTCTTCGTGAACGACACGTAGACGGTGGTGATAAAGGGGTAGATGTAGAACGAAATAATGGCGAGGACCGGCACGGTGACCCACAGCCAGGGAACCCAGCCGGGGCGGAACCGGGCGGCTCCATTGAGGGAGCGCTCCTTCGCGCTCATACGTATCGGCATACCAGTGTCCTTCATGAGATGCGCACGGTCGCGGGTCGGCGACCCTGGGCAGAATATGAGATGCATCGGGGGGCCGAGGCCCAGCCTCGACCCCCCGCGCGTTCAATCAGTCGTCGAGAGCCTTGAGCTTCTCGTTCATCTGATCCTGTGCGGTCTTGAGGGCGGTCTTGGGATCAACCTCACCGCGGATGGCCTTGTTGACGTTCTCGATGAGGGTATCCTTCACCGCGCCGGTCGCGTAGAAGACGTCGGTGTAGGCCTCGGCATCCTCGGCAGCCTTCGCGGCTTCCTCGTAGGCAGCCTTGAAGACGGGGTCGTCGGCGATCTCCGGCGGGTTGTTGACGAGCTTGTCGAGAGCCTCGGTGGCAGCCGGGAAGATGATGGCGCCGCCATCGTGCGTCCAGGCGTACTCGTTCTCAGCGTTAGTGATCCACTCGGCGAACTTCATGGCCAGGGGGGCATTCTTAGTCGTGACCGAGACACCGATGTACTGGCCCTCGAAGACGGGCTTGATGCCGGGGTTGGTCGGGAAGGGGCCGACGCCAGTGTTCTCGTAGACGGTCGCATTGTTGCTCTTGACCGACTTCAGGAAGGAGGCGTTGGGGGTACCGAAGGCGAGATTGCCGTCGGTGTATGCCTTGCCCGGGTCAGGCTCGCCGGTCAGCGAGTCCTTGGGGATAGCGCCGGAGGCGTAGAGCTCGGACAGCCGCGTCACGTAGTTGATGGCGGCCTCGTTGTCCGCAAAGTCGAAGGCGGTCTTGTCCTTGTTGAGCAGGGTGACGCCCATGCCGTGCAGCTGAGCAATCATGTACCACTCGGGAGAGCCGTAGATGCCGAAGTCGCCCTGCCCATCGGCGCCAACCTTTGCGGCGGCATCGAAGAGTTCGTCCATGGTCTTGGGCGGCATGTTCTCATCGAGCCCGGCGCGCTTGAACACCTCCTTGTTGTAGGTGGTGATGTAGGGGCCGAAGTACCAGGGCAGCGCCGTGTGGTGATCATTGGCACCCAGGGCAGTGGACTCCCAAATGGAGGGCACGAACTTGTCGCCGATGCCGGGGGCCTTCACGTCGTAGTCCATGAGGAAGTTGGACTTGGACAGCGCGAGGATCGTGGAGGAAGGAACGTTGACGACGTCCGCCATCTTGCAGTTCGAGGCCTGGGCCGTGATGGTCTGGTCAAACTCGGCGCCGCCGCCCTGGTCGGTCCAGTTGATCGTCACGCCGGGGTTGGCATCTTCGAATTCCTTGATCTTGGCCTTGAAGAAGTCGCCGAAGTCGTTCTGCAGGCCCTGGGTCTGGAACGTGATCTCGCCTTCGACCTTCGAGGTGTCGATTGTCGAGTCGTCGATGTTGCCCGCGGGAACGTCGCAGGAGACGTCGGGTGCCGGGATGGAACCGGAGGCGGATCCACCGCCGCCGCTGCCAGAGCCACCACCGTCGCAGGCGGCCAGGCCGAGGGTGCTGAACATGGCAAGGGCAACGATGCCTGCCGCCATCTTCTTCTTCAACATGCGAAACCTCCATTGGTCCGTTCTTGTTGGTCGATCGATGGGATCGAGTCACTAACTATCTCGTGTTAGTTGATGTATGAATCATAGCGACTTCGTGTGTGCTACGCATCATTTGTCAGAAAGCTGTCACAGCGTTATCAAGACGCAACATACGCGGCACAGGCTCAATCACCCCTAACCTGGGCAATCACCACACGGACGTCAACGTCGCGCATGCGCCCGGCAACTTCAGGCCGCGCATCAGGGCCGCACGAGCGGGTCCCGATGCCGTCCTGGAAGACGTCAAGCCAC
>CABKMZ010000150.1 GCA_902373545.1 uncultured Actinomyces sp.
TGAGCTTGAGGCCCTTGATCGTGTAGCCCTTGGCCTCGATGCGGCGCAGGATCTCGCCGGTCAGGCCGCGCGCGTAGCCGTCGGGCTTCACGACGATGAGGGTGTGCTCGAGGGTGGGGTCGAGAAGGTGCTGGGGTTCCAGCAGAACACTCTTAGCGCTCACGTTGTCTCCTGTGATAGTGAGGGTGACCTAATTGGCACCTTCAAGCATATCCGTCAGCGCTGCAACTGCTGCTGTGGCGTCGGCCCCAGTGGCTTCGATGAGGACCGTCTGACCCTGGCGAATCCCCAGGGCCATGAGGTCCAGGACCGAGCAGCCGTCCGCCCCGTTGACCGTAATCTCAGCGTCGAAGGTGCCCGCCAGGCGCACGAAGGCGGCGGCGGGTCGCGCGTGGAGTCCGACGGGGTCGGCGACCACGGCGGAGCCCGACGCCCTCATGGGCGAGGTCGGCGCCCCCTCCGCGGTCCCGACGATGACCGGGACGCCTTCCTCGTGTGCCACCTGGGAGGGTGGTGCCTCCAGGCGCGGGGCGAGGGATGCGGCCACCTCGGCGACCTGGCTCAGGCTTTCGCCAAGCTGGGCGCGCACGGAGGAGGCGACGGCTCCTTCGACGAGGCAGGTGTCGACGAAGCGCACGCGCTCGGGCTCGTCGCTCATGTCGATGACGGATTCGACGGTCATCGTGGCCGAGCCGAGGTCGGTCAGCACGATGACGCCGCTGCCTTCACCGTCCACGGCCTTCAAGGCAGCCTCAACGGCAGTCTCCACGAGGTCGTAGGAGGTGCCGATGCGGCCGTCGTCGGTGCCCCCGGCGGCCTCGAAGCGCACGTCGGGGGCCATCTGCGCGGCCAGCTCACACACGCCGCGCGCCAGGGCCTCGGAGTGGGAGACGATGACGAAGGAAACGCGCACGCTCATGCCGCGCCAACCTCGCCCGCTGCGCGCGCGGCGGCGCGCAGGATGAGGGAGGTGGACACGGCGCCGGGGTCAAGGTGCCCGATGGAGCGCTCCCCCAGGTAGGAGGCACGCCCCTTCGTGGCCCGCAGGGGTTCCGTCGCGGCGGCTCCGGCCTCGGCGGCGGTGGCGGCGGCCTGGAGGGTGGCGACAGCATCGGCACCGGATTCGGCGGCCGCGCGGGCGGCGTCGAGCGCGGGCGTCCACGCGTCCACCATGGTCTTCTCACCCGTAGTGGCCTTGCCTCGGGCCTGGATACCACCCAGCGCACCCTCGATGATGGCAGCGACGCCAGCGGAGTCGAGTTCGCCGTCACCGGCGGCCTTGGATGCGCGCAGGAAGGCGGTCCCGTACAGGGGCCCGGCGGCGCCGCCGACCGTGGACATGAGGGTCTTGGCGACCGTCTTCAAGACCTCGGCGACGCTGGCAGGCTCGGCCTGTCCCAGGGCCTCGAGCGCGGCCTTGAATCCGCGGTCCATGTTTTCGCCGTGGTCGCCATCCCCGATGGCTCGGTCCAGGTCCACCAGGTAGTCGCGCTGCTCAGCGACGTCCACCGCCGCCAGCTCGATCCACCGGCATGCCCACGCTGCATCTAGGCTCATCATGTTTCTCCTTATCCTGCCTCGTTGTTTACTTCCAGGCGACCGTGTTCACGGGCGCGTCGAAGAGCTCGAGGAGCTCCTCGTCGGCGCGCATGAGGGTCACGGAGACGCCGGGCATCTCCAGGCTGGTGACGTAGTTGCCGACCATCTGGCGGGCGATCTCGATGCCGTCCTTCTTGAGGAGGGCGGCCAGGGCGCGGAAGCAGATGTAGAGCTCGGAGACGGGGGTGCCGCCCATACCGTTGACGAGGGCGACGACGCGCTCGCCTTCGGTCAGGCCCAGGTCGCCGCGCACGCGCTCGTAGAGCTCGGCGACGAGGCTGTTGGCGGGCTCCATGGCACCGCGGCGGTATCCGGGCTCGCCGTGGATGCCGATGCCCAGCTCGATCTCGTCCTCGCCCAGGTCGAAGGAGGGCTTGCCGGCGTGGGGGACGGTGCAGGGGCCTAGTGCCAGGCCCATGGAGCGGGTCTGGTCGTTGACCTTGGTGGCGATCCGGGTGACTTCCTCGAGGGAGTCGCCGCGCTCGGCGGCAGCGCCCGCAATCTTCTCCACGAAGATCGTGCCGGCAACGCCACGGCGACCGGCCGTGTACAGGGAGTCTTCGACGGCCACGTCGTCGTTGACGACAACGGTGGCGACCTGGATGTCCTCCATGTCGGCCAGCTCGGCGGCGGTCTCGAAGTTGAGGACGTCGCCCGTGTAGTTCTTGACGATGTGCAGGACGCCCGCGCCGTGGTCGGCTGCCTTCGTGGCCTCCAGGATCGGGTCGGGGGTGGGCGAGGTGAACACCGCGCCGGGAACGGCCGCATCCAGCATGCCTTCGCCGACGAAGCCGGCGTGGAGGGGTTCGTGTCCGGATCCGCCGCCGGAGACGAGGCCTACCTTGCCCTCGGCCTTGGGGGAGCGGCGGGTGACGAAGTCGGGAGAGTAATGGACATCGACGATGTCGGCGTGGGCCAGGGCGAAACCTTCCAGGGTTTCGCGGACAACGGCGTGGACATCATTGACGAGCTTCTTCATGGTGCCTCCTTGCAATACGCTCATCTTTTCTTGTAGTCGGGACAATCGTGCCACGTTCCACACAAAAACCCAACTGAGGCGGCCGCCACACAGCGACCGCCTCAGCCATGCATCACCTCATCGCGGGGAGTGACCCGCCAGCGCCAGCATCTCCCCGGCCAGCATAACCGAGCCAAACACAAGGATTCCGCTACGATCCGCGGGCTCAGCCCCGGCCTCGGCGATCTCGGCTGCACGATCGACCGCGTCGGCCAGCGACTCGCGCACATCTACCCGGTCGGGTCCGAAGACCTCGCCGGCGATCTGCGCCAGGCGCTCCAGGTTCGCGGCGCGGTCCCCCGGCATCTGGGTGACCACCAGGTGGTCGATGAAGGGCTCGACCTCGGACAGGACGCCTTCGACGTCCTTGTCCCCCATGGCGGAGTAGACGCCCGCGATGCGCGCGAAGGAGAAGGAGGATTCCACGGCCTCGCGCAGGGTGGCCGCACCCGCGGGGTTGTGCGCGGCGTCCACGATGATCGTGGGCGAATGACGCACGACCTGCATACGCCCCGGGCTGGAGGCGTTCATGAGGCCCTGCTCGACGATGCGACCGTCCAGGCCGCGGCCCCCCATGAAGGCCTCGACGGCCACGAGCGCGGCGGCCGCGTTGTGTGCCTGATACTCGCCAAACAGCGGGACGAACACGTCCTCGTAGACCGCAGAGGGCGTGCGAATCGTGACCATCTGGCCGCCCACCCCCATCTGACGATCCACGACCTCGAAGTCGCGGCCCTCGACGCGGGCGATCGCGTCGACGGAGCGCGCCTGCTCGAGGAGGATGTCGAGGACTTCCTCCTCCTGAGCCATGATGACGACAACCTGGCCGGGCTTGATGAT
>CABKMZ010000151.1 GCA_902373545.1 uncultured Actinomyces sp.
GAGCATGTCGTTGCCGGTCTGGCGCATCGTCTCGATGACGACGTCCAGGCTCACCGTGTGCCGACCGTCGCCCCATAGCGCCATGCGCGCCGCATTGATCGCCTTAACGGCCGCGATCGCGTTGCGCTCGATGCACGGCACCTGCACGAGGCCCGCCACCGGGTCGCACGTCAGCCCGAGCGAGTGCTCCATCGCGATCTCCGCCGCGTTCTCCACCTGCTGCGGAGTGCCACCCAGCGCCTGCGCCAAGCCCGCGGCCGCCATCGCCGAGGCCGACCCGACCTCGCCCTGGCAGCCCACCTCCGCGCCCGCGATGGACGCGTTCGTCTTAATGAGTGCGCCGATCGCCGTGGCGGCCAGCAGGAACTCGTGCACGATGGCGCGACGCTGAGCGGCACACGCGTGGGACGAGGCCTGGGCCGCGTCCTCGGAATCCGCGCCCTCCGCGGGGTTGCAACAAGACGCCGCGTCACGTGTCATGCGAATGTGGCACAGCGGCGCGACCGCGCCATCGTCCGTCGAGGGCCCCGCCGCCACGCCCGGCGTCGAACCCGTCTCCGGGCAGTGCGTCACCAGGTAGCCCAGGACCGCTGGGATTACGCCCGCCGCGCCGTTCGTCGGTGCGGTCACGACGCGGTGGCCTGCTGCGTTCTCCTCGTTGACGGCCAGGGCAAACAGGTTCACCCAGTCCATGGCCCGCATGGGATCGGCTGTTGTGGCGGCCCACGCCCGGGCCTCGGACGTCCCCGAAGAGGACGCGTGACCGCCCGGGGAAGCCCCGGCCTCGTCCATAGAAACGGGCGAACCCGTCAGGCGACGCGCGAGCTTGCCGGCCAGCGCGCGGGCGCGGCGCGGCACGTCGAGGCCGCCCGGGAGGATTCCTGCCGCCGAGGTGCCCGCGTCCACGCAGTCGAACATCGTGTCGGCGATGCGGTCGAGGTAGGCGTTGACGGCCTCGCGGGGGCGCACCGCCTCCTCGTTGGCGCGCACGACTTGGGCGATGGACATGCCGGACGCCTCGCATTGGGCGAGCAGCTGCGCGCCCGACGCGAAGGGGTAGGGCGCCGGAATGTCGATGCCGACGCCGGTTTGGCTGGAGGCGAGGGAGGAGACCTCGGGATGCTGGGGGTCCTCGTTGGTTTGGAGCATGACGAAGCCGCCGCCCACCGAGTAGTAGGTGCGCTGCAGGATCGTCTCGCCGTCGCCGCCGCTCGCGGTGATCGTCAGCGCGTTCACGTGGTAGGGCAGGACCGTGCGCGGGACGAAACGGATGTCGTCGGTGACGCTGAGGGGGACGCGCGTGCCCGACGGCAGCGTCAGTGTGCCGGTGCTGGCCAGGGTCGGCAGGATCGCCTCGACCGTGTCGATGTCCACGGTCTCCGGGTCGTAGCCCGCCAGGCCCAGGAGCACCGCGCGGTCCGTCGAGTGTCCGCGGCCCGTCGCGCCGAGCGACCCGAACAAGTCAATCGTGATGTGCGACGGCGGGGTGAGCGCCGTCAGCTCCGTCGTGAACGCCAGGCCCGCGCGCATCGGCCCCACCGTGTGCGACGACGAGGGCCCGATCCCGATGCGGAACATGTCGAAGACCGACAGGGGGTGCGGCGCGTCGTGCGCGGCGACCTCGCCGGAGACGATGGCGGCGGGCGTGGGGCGTGTCGGGTCGTAAGCGGTGACGGGCGCGCCGAGGGCGACAGGGCGAAGATCCATGCGCACCATTGTGCAGGTCTGTCGTCCCTCGCGCGTGACGAGGCCTGGGCGGGGTGGAGGGCGCCCTGGGGTTCGGTAGTGCGGAGCTGCGTTGGGATGTTGGCGTGTGTGGGCGTGTGCGGGCACCGTTGGGCGTGGTTGCCCGGAAATGTCGCACATAATTCCATGTAAACCTTTCAAACTTTGAAACGAGACCGTTGGGATTGCAACGTTTGTGGGCGGTGTTGAATTTTCGGGTAGCCGAATTACGTGCGACTTTTGGGGTGGGGCGGTGAAGAGGGGGTGTGGGCGGTCGTTGGATACGAGGCCTGGGTGTTGGGCGGGTGGCATCCGGCGGCCAGGCGGCGTCCGAGTGTCGAGTGGGGGGCATGAAAGGCCTTGTGGTGCCGATCTTTTGTAGGGTGTCAAGCTCTGTATAGTTCCGCAATGTTATTTGTTGCCAGCCGTTAAAAATAACAAAATGGCGACGTTCGTCGTAATAATCTGAATTGATACCAGATGGTAGAACCGCAGAATCTTGCGGAAAGCTGTCTTGACTGTTAGTCTGTAACGTAAGCCACGAAGAAAGTCGTGAAAATCGGGTTGCATTTTTCAGTAACCGCGTCGTAGGCTGGGTGTCATCAAGGTTGTGGAAAAACTGAACCGGACATCCCACCGGGACAACACAGAAGCAAGGGACCGAGGAGAACGATCAATGGCAACGAGTCGAGCACGTGCAGGACACGCGCGGCATGCGCGAGCGGGGTACGCAACCCGCGCCCTGGCCGCCCTGGCCGTCGTGGCTACTGCGGCCAGCACGCTGGTCGTCTCCCAGGCTGCCGCCCCCCAGGCCGCCCAGGCCGCCCAGGAGCCCGCCGCCGGTAAGATTGATGTCGGCATGGTCGATGCCGTCATGGGTCAGGGATACACCCGTGAAACTGAGAATGGCGCGAACCTGAACGACAATATTCGCTACGGCATTGTTGTCGGCATGAAGGGGGAGCGAAAGCGCACGGGTGCTGCTCCCACGACCACCTGGCTTGGTGGTGAGACTGCCCAGGCGCAGGATATGTGGACCTACATCGCCCGCGGCGCGCCGTGGAAGTGGGATGACCAAACGAACAATACTGGTCCTGGGGACTCTGAGGACAGTAAGAAGTGGATGGATGCCCACTACAAGCAGTGGCGCGATGGCGGAACTGGGACGATCTGGGTGGACGGCCAGAGCGCCATCGGCTTCAAGCCGAACAACCCCGGCGAGGTCGAGCCCGGCCAGACCTTCCTGCTTGGCGCGATCCGCCACAACAACCTGCCGATTCAGCAGGCGAAGGAGGGTGCTCTCGGCCAGCCCTACCTGGTCTCCAGCCTCAATCTGAGGTTCACCGACCTGATCCCTGGCGACACGGGTGAAGCCTTCCCCTTCATCAACCACGAGACCTTCAACACCCTGGCCTCGACGATCATTTACCGCAAGGGCGGCGCCTACGTGAAGACGGCCGACGAGCGTGGCACGGGCACCTGTTCCACGGATTTTGGTCTTAATGGCTGGGATGCTACCCAGAAGATCAACAACAAGTTCCCCCGTGACTACGTTCTGTCCGGTGATACCTACGGTCGTCCTGGCTGGACCCCGTCGGGCGCTTTCATTGGCCCCGCCTATGAGCCGGACCCGGTGAACGCGGCGGATCGCTCGCAGGGTTACGTCA
>CABKMZ010000152.1 GCA_902373545.1 uncultured Actinomyces sp.
TGGAAGAGACGAGGACGCGGCCGCATTGGCTGCGGCCGCGTCCTGGTTGGACGACTATTTCGCCTGGCGGGTCCCCTCCCCCGCCCGCGTGCCGCTCTCGCCTATGGGCAGCGAGTTTCAGCTCCGCGTCTGGGAGGCCATGAGCGCCATTCCCTACGGGCACACAATGACCTACGGCCAGCTGGCGTATCGCCTGCGCGAGGCCGGGGTCGCCGCGTCGGCGCGCGCAGTCGGCGGGGCGGTGGCGCGCAACCCGTTGCTCCTCATTCGTCCCTGCCACCGCGTGGTCGCGTCTACCGGCCCGGGCGGCTATGCGGGAGGTGCCACCCTGAAACGTTGGCTCCTCGAGCGCGAGGCAGCCACGGCCTCGTCCCTTTCGCGAGTCAGACCCGCACCTGACCTGCCCTGATCGCCTCGGTCGCCGAGGCCTCGTCGACGGGCTGCCCGGCGCGCGATCCGCGCGTTAGCGCTCACCCACGCCCTGCGCAACCAGGTCCGAGGGCAAGGCGTTGGGCTTACGATCGGCGATATCCTTGGCGAGCGTGCTGGCATCGCGGCGCAGCTGCTTGGAGTCCGCAACCGACGCTCGGGAGAGCTCCCGGGCCTTTTCGCGATGCTCGTCCGTGTACTCCAGGTGATCGGCATGCTTGTGGACCAGGAGGCGAATGAGCTTGCGGCGCAGCTTCTCCTCGTGCGAGACGCCCGCGCGCTCACGCAACCAGCCCGCAGCCAGGACCACCAGGAGCGCGACGCCCAGCCAGCCGATGATCGGATACATGCCGCCGATCAGCTTCTTAAAGCCCATCAGCGAGGCCGCATACCCCAGCGCGACAACGCCCATGAGGACGATGCGCATGCGTGTTGTCGACCCACCCGAGAAACGACGCGCCGTCGCGAAGAAGAGCGAGAAGACCGTGTTGTAGATGAGCGCGAAAATGATGAGGGTGTAGACGAAGGCGAAGGCCGGGTGAATCATGCGCGCAATCTCGAGGGCCGGCACGTTGACGTCCCAGATGCGGTCCATGTTCAGGTAGAGGGCAAGGGCATCGCCGCCAATCACCAGGGCGATGATCGCGCCGCCAATACGGCCAGCAAGGCGAGCCTCGCGGATGCGCAGCACCGAGCCGCCCAGCACGAAGGCCATGCCGATACCGTTGACGACGCACAGCGCGAAGTAGTTGATCGCCGAGAACCACAGGTTCGGTAGAGCCGGGGTGACCT
The DNA here is from genome assembly GCA_902373545.1 of uncultured Actinomyces sp. Classification (GTDB taxonomy): domain Bacteria; phylum Actinomycetota; class Actinomycetes; order Actinomycetales; family Actinomycetaceae; genus Pauljensenia. The sequence continues at coordinate 1,222 of CABKMZ010000152.1, forward strand.
TCGTGGCGGTCGCATTCAGCTCGGCCACGCTCGGGTGCGGGGTTACCAGCGAGTAAATGACGAGAATGATGATCGCGATGACGATCATGGGCGTAAAGACGCCGATCACCTTCATGATTCGATCGAAATCCAGGAAGGCGGTGAGAATCACGAGGCCTGCGCACACGGCACTGCCAGCCCACGCGGGCAAACCGAATTGCTGCTCAAGGTTCGCGCCCGCGCCCGCGAGCATCACGAAGCCCATCGCGAAACCAGAAAAAACGAGCACCACGTCAATGACGCGACGCACGGCAGGGTGAGTGATGCGCTCAAAAACTTCGTCGTGGTGGCCGGAGCGGAAGTAGGAACCCAGCTGGAGGGCGACAACACCGAAGATGATGTTGAGGACTCCCAGGGCGGCGATTCCAATCAATCCGACGGCACCGAAGGAGAGGAAATACTGGAGCAGGTCCTGGCCGCTGGCCAGGCCAGCGCCGACGATCACTCCCACATAAGCAAAGGCAACAGAGAGGTACTTTTTTGACATGGCGGTCCTTCCGATCGCAAACATGCACCGAGGGACGACCTAGTTCCTCGGCAAGCGCTGGTTTGACAGCGCCTGCCGCCATTCTATGCAGAAATACTTATAATTGATTAAAGATAGCCTTACTTAAGCTTGTAGAAACGGGACTAAATACCTAAGACTCAACCTAATCCCACGAAAACGGCGCTTTGAGATCTTGGTCTCAGTCGAGATTGCAGGAACCTACCTGCCCCGATCCACAGCCGTCGAAGCCCCCTCACAGACAGAGAGGTACTTCTTGGACATGGGGTCCTTCCGATTGTGAACGTTTCACGAGGCCGAAGCCCCGTTCCACGATAGACGCTCACCTGGGTGCCACGTATGTCCGTGGGAAACTGTTCATGCCCAGAAAGGCTCATCCAGACACAGATGTGTACACAGGGTACTAAACTGACACTATGAACACACTTGCCACAACCCTATCGACTCGGGAGCTGCGCGCGAACCTCTCTGACGTTCTCGGGCGAGCCTCCTACGGCGGCGAACGAATTGGTGTGACGAAAAACGGCCGCCTCACTGCGATCGTGATTGGCGTCGACGACTTGTTGGCCCTGGAAGAACTCGAGGATGCGCGCGATCTCGCGGCCTTCCGGGAGGCGGTGCGCAACGACGACGGGCAGCGCGTGAGCCTAGCCGACCTGCGCGCTGAACTCAACGACTAGCGATGTATCGCTCGTAGCGTCACTTGCCTTCGAGGAGCTGGATCGACGGGCGCGGCGCCTGCATCGAATTGATCGGCGCGTCCGGATCGGCGTAGCCGAGGGCGAAGCCGGTGATGAACTTGTAGCCTTCGGGGATCTCAAACTCCTCATCGACGGGGGCGCGCCAGGTGGCCAGGATGCCGACCGGGCACGAGTCGATGCCGCGCGACTTGGCGGACAGGAACAGGGTCTGAAGCATGAGGCCAGCGTCCATCGCGCTCCAGGGCAGCATGTCCTCGTGAACGAAGACAAAACCCATGACGGGCGCATCAAATGCCATGACATTGCGACGGTTGACGCGGTTACGCCCCTCAATGTCGGTGCGCTCCACGCCGTAGGTGCCATACAGGAGCTTCGCGACCTCGATCTGGGCGGGACGCAGCTCGTCTGGATAGCGCTTGTGCACCGGGAAGTCGCCATCCGGGACGGGAATCTCCACGTCGGGGTCGATGGCCTTGCGGGCGTGGGCCTCGATCTCCTCGTCAAACAGCTTCCCGAAGCGATCGCGCAGGCGCTGGGCGCGCGCACCGGACGCGATCGCGACGCGGAAAGCGCGTGTGTTCGACCAGGACGGCGCCGTCGTCGCGTCAGCGAGGATCGCGTCGATAACGCCAGCGGGCATCTCGCGATCCGTAAAGGCGCGGGTCGAGCGACGGGAGGCGGCCAGGTCAGAAAAAACGTTCTTCTCTTCGTTGAGTGTCATGCACCCAGCCTAGCCCGGACCGACGCCCCCGATCCACCCGGCCCGCCTACCGGACGGCAGCAGTCCCTTCCTCGCCGACAACTGATGGCTAGTTATCCGAACGCTCGTAGGGGACCCG
>CABKMZ010000153.1 GCA_902373545.1 uncultured Actinomyces sp.
CGTCCGCCGCTCCTGGAACTGACCACCGACCCACACGTGATGTCCTATAACACTCATATCCGGAGCGGACAAGGTAGCATGAGACATGTCGGGGCCTCCCAGCGTTTGAAGTGTTGCAACCTCAATCATCGGGCAGGCCCCGACCCCATGCCAACACCACCCCCACACCCCACAATGCGAAGAGCCACATTGGTGGAATAGAGGCGCTCGGCCACGTGGCGGACCGAACCACGGCCCCGTACGACTCGTCCCCGACGCGACCGAGCAGGCCTCGGGCGTCGGGGACGAGTCGTGTAGAGAACCGCTTACAGGGTCCGCGGTGTCACGGCGATCACCTCACCGCTATGCGCCCCGACGAGCAAGTCGTCGAAGACCCACACCAGGTTCGTGGCCTCGTCCAGCTCCGGCGACACGTAGGTTATCTCGCGTTCCACGCCGAAGAAGAATGGGCCGGTCGGGGTCGATGACAAGCACTGGACGAACAGCGCCTTACCGTCTGCGCTGGCGCGCACCTGTGCGGCGGACCAAGGATCCGTCATCGCGTGGTCGGAGAATGACTCACCGGGGTTGATCGTGCGGCTGGAGTTCCCGCTGGTCGGGCTCACCGCCAGGAGCTGACCGTTGACGTCCTTCGAATAGGGCCGCTCCACGGTGGCCGTCGTCCACTGCGCGCCGCCCTGCGTCATGAAAGAACTGAGTTCTGCCGTAGTCGGGAGAGCACGGTCTGACGTCGGGAAACGGTCGAGCTCCCACCCGGCCCCGACAGTGCCCACGACCTCGCCCGCGGTGTTGTAGGCAATACTCTCCTTCTCGCCGGCGACGAGGACGCCGTCGCTCGCCAGCGTGATCCGGGAGACGGAAGGGCCTGCCGCGGAGGGGGCCTCCCCGAGCGTCGTGACTGCGCCCGTGGCCGGGTTGATGAGCTGCGGGGCCTGGTGGGCCTCGTCGACCGGGACGACCACGGCAGCGCCCGCGCCGCTGCCGATGACGGCGCTCGCGGGAGCCGTCAGACCCGAGTGGGCCAGGCCCGCGCGGCGCTGGGGCGAGGTCGTCGTGGACCACAGCCTCGTCCACGCGCCCGAGTCGCGGGACCAGCCGGCGCACGAGCTGAAGGTGTCGCAGGTGACGAGGACGCCGCCTGCCACCCCCATCGGCAGGTCGGAACCCCAGGGCGCCTGCGTCTGGGCACCGGTCGAGCGGTCGACGATGATGTCACTGAGCAGAATCTCATCCTGGGTCGAGACGGAGGACGGGAACGCCTCGGCGCGAATTCGGGACGGTTGGGGCCCGGTCGTGGTCCACTGGGCGACCGGCTCGCTGCCCGACACGTCGTAGGCGGACACCGTGGCGACGGCCTGGCTCCCGCTTCCGTAGGTGAGCACGTACAGGGTCGACCCCTCTGCGATCAGCTGCGCGGGCAGGAGAGCATCGCTGGTGGGCAGGGTCCAGGCCGTTGCGACGCCCGAGGCCCACGCGCTGGAGAGCTCGTTCGTGTTGGTGGCGCTCCCCCGGTAGCCGGTCGCATCCGGATTCGTTTCCTGCTCCGAGCCGGTGATGTGCGGAGGCGGGGTCGCTGCCGGGCCGGGGAGCTGGTGGGCGCTCGTGCTCAGCGAGGGCGCGAGGAAGGCACCGAGGCTCGCGACGAGCGCGACGCCCGTCGTCAGGAAGAGGCGCGTGGGTCGCGTGGGCGTCGTCCTCGCGGAGGCCGCGTACTGGGGGGCGTTGGTGCTCATGGGTGTGTCATTTCTGTCGTCGCTCGGGTGGGCGTTCTTGGGCGGGTGTTCAGGGGTTGGAGCCTCACGAGGCCTTCGGCGTGAACGCCACGACGCCGTCGATCGTCACGCCGATGGCCAGGTCGTCGAAGGCCCACGAGAGGTCCTCGGCGTCGTGGAAGTCCGCCGACCCATGTCCCCGGCCGCTGGCCGTGTCGAAGAAGTAGCGGTTACCCGTGGTATTGGCTTCGACGGACTCGACGTACACGACCGACACGTCGGCGCTGGCGCGGACCTCTGAGGGCCAGAAGGGGCTGGAGTGGTACTGGTCGTTGTTGGCGGGATCAAGATCGAATGCTGGGCTTCCGTCGCTCGGCGTCACCGTGAGGGCGACGGCCCCCGTCTGGGCAGTGACCACGGCATTCGACCACGTGGGCAGGCCTCCGACCAGGAAATCGGTGAGTTCCGATGTGGAGGGCACGCGTCCGTCGCGCGTTGGTCTTCTCAGCGACTTCTCGTAGGAGTGAACTCCCGTGATGAAGCCGTCGGCGTCGTAGGCGACGACAAGGTCGTCGTTGAACGCCACGATCCCATCGCTGGCAATGGCGAAAGACACCACGTTGTTGTCCCTATCCCTGAAGGGGCTCGCAGAGGCGGCGTCTGTGACCTGCCCGGTTCGCGGATCAATCAGCTGCGCCAGGTGCGTCGGCGAGTCCACCCGCAGGACAACCGACTGGTGTTCTCCGGCACCGATCACGGGAGTGTTGGGGTACGTGAGCATGGCCGAGGGGGACAGGCCACCCCGTTGGCGGGCTGTGGTTGTCTCCCACCGGCGCACCCACGACGAGGCCTCCTGCGTCCAGCCCGAGCACGCCTGTTTCTTATCGCACGCCACGACGACGCCGTCAACCGCCGCGAGCGCCTCCGACCCCTCCCACGGAGCCAGGGACTGGTCGCCCGTCGCCTTGTCGATGACGATGCTGCCGACGATGAACTGATCCCCGTCGGACACGAAGCTGGGTCGCCCAAACGACTCGGGGCGGGGGCCCGTCGTGCGCCACAGCTCGCGTGGCTGCTCGGAGGAGATGTCGAAGGCCGCGGCGGTGACCTGGCGGGCGGTGGGATTGGGGTCTTCGAAGAGGGTGTACAGGGTGGTGTCCTCCACGGTCGTGATCGCGCGGGGGCCGTATTGTGAGGATGGGAAGGGGATCCTCCACGCCGTCTCGACGCCCGAGGCCCAGGCGGGGGAGATCGATCCCGTGCTCGTCGCGTCCCCGGAGTACCCGACGGTGGGGGTGGGGGTGGAGGTGAGTGAAGGGTGAGGGTCCTGACCACCCGGGGTCTGCGTGAGCTGACGAATGCCGAAGACTGCGGCCAGAACGACGATGACGCACAGCAGAGCCACGAGGAGGACTGGCTTCCCGCGTCTCCTCGCGCGGGGCCGCGCACTGGCGGGCTGGGGGATTGGGGGCGTCCCGCTCGGCGGCACCCACTGCTCGGCCTGCGGGG
>CABKMZ010000154.1 GCA_902373545.1 uncultured Actinomyces sp.
CACCTGTGCTACTCCGAGTTCGGCCAGATCATCGACGCCATCAAGGGCCTGGACGCCGACGTGACGTCCATCGAGGCCGCGCGCTCCAAGATGGAGGTCGTCCCCGAGCTCGCCGAGGCCGGATTCGACCACGGCATCGGCCCCGGCGTGTGGGACATCCACGCCCCCCGCGTCCCCAGCACCGAGGAGCTCGCCGAACTCATCGGCCTGGCAGCCGACGCTGTCCCGGTCTCGCGCCTGTGGGTCAATCCCGACTGCGGCCTGAAGACCCGCGGCTACGAGGAAACGAAGGCGTCGCTGGACAACCTTGTCTCCGCTACTCGGCAAGTGCGTTCCCAGCGCGGCCTGGAGGGCTGAGAAGTCCTCGAGGCACTAGGGCAGGGGCGGGACCGCATGGTCCCGCCCCTTTCCGTATCCGCTGGCAGCGTGCGCTCCGCGAGGAGTCACAAAGAAAGGACACCTTATGGACCCGCTAGCCGCTGGCCTCGGGGCGCTGCAAGGGGAACGAGGCTGTAGTGGGCTGCGCGTGCAGGTGCGTGCTTCTCGGTGCGTGCATGCTGGCTGTGCCCATGCCAGCCCACGCCTTCTGCTGTTTGCTTGCTGTGCTCGTGGCCTCGGCCCCTCTATTCTATTGGTGGCCGTCACCCGTTCATGCGCAGCTGGGCCCGACCGCTGCCTGTTGCGCATCTGCGTGCAGCTGGGCCCGACGAGTGGCTGCATTAACCCCTTCATGCGCAGCTGGACCCCATGGGTGGCAGTGTGGGCGTGGTTGCCCATGCTCCACCTGTTGGGTTAACGTGCGCATCGAAGGGCCCAGGTACCCACCCGTCGGGTCCGAATGAACCCCTGCAACGCGACGAGCACTCTCACCCGCACGCGAGAAGGCGGTCAGTGTCCGGCGCGCGGACACAGCTGTTACACAATCTCACCTAGTGAACGTCCTGTTGCCGTCTCAGGCGGCCTCCGACAAACTTAAGGTATGACGACCTTCGCGAACCCCATGTGCTGCCCCTCCGGCGGCATGATGTCGCGAATGTGTATGTGATTGACGCCCCAGATACCCCTGTCAATCATCGCCGCAGTGATATACCCACGCCGATAGTGGGAGTGCGGCCCCGAAGAATCGGATACACCCATGGCTCTCGTCAACACCCCCTCCCGTCACCTGCGCGCCGCCGACGACCGTCCCACCTCCTACGAGGAATTCCTCGACGTCCTGGCCGGCCTGCGCCTGAGCTCCTCGCGCATCGACATTGACATCGACCGCGGGCTCGTCACCCTGGATGGCCGCGACGCTGGTCTGTCCGCTAAAGAACACGACCTCCTGGCCCACCTGGCCGCCAACGCCGACCGCGCCGTCACCCGCGAAGAACTCTTCGCCTCGGTGTGGGCCGACGCCGAGCTGGGCTCCGAATCGCGCACCGTGGACGCCCACATTCGCCGCCTGCGCAAGAAGCTTGAAATCCTGCCCGACCTGATCTCGACGGTTCGCGGCGAGGGCTACCGCTTTAACTCCACTCCCGCCGTCCGCGTGCGCCTCACCCGCCCCGTCGCGCTGGCCGCCTGATCACCCAGCGGCGGCCCCACCGAGCCTCGCAACCCCGCCACCGCGCACCGTCGGCGCTCCCAGGTGCGGCGGTGCCCATGCTCGCCCAGCACCTTCCCGCAGCCGCAAGGGGAGAGGGGCCATGGCCTCGTCCAGTGGACGACACCGAGCCCCTCAGCCAGCGACGAGTGTGGCGCGATCAGATCACGAGACGCGTCAGCTCCGAATCCAGCGGCAGCTCCTCCACGTGCAGCGGGGAGGAATCCATCCGACGACGCAGCCCGTCGATATCATCCGGGTTCGACAGATCAATGCCCACCAGGGCCGGGCCCAGCTCGCGGTTGTTCTTCTTCGTGTACTCGAAGTGCACGATATCGTCCGCGTCGCCCAGCACGTCCTCCAGGAACATGCGCAGCATGCCCGGCTGCTGCGGGAAGGTCACGAGGAAGTAGTGGCGCAGGCCCTCGTGGCGCAGCGAGCGCTCCATGACCTCCGCGTAGCGCGTCAGGTCGTTGTTGCCACCCGACACGACGCATACGATCGCGCCGCCGCTGCGACCCAGCAGCGCCTTACGATCCGCCGGATCCGTCAGGTACACGTGCGCGGCCGTCGAAGCGAGCGCGCCCGCAGGCTCCGCGATCACGCCGTCGGACTGATACAGCTCCAGCATCTCCGTGCACACCGCGCCCTCGGGCACGACCAACACGCAGTCGACGAACTGCGAAGCGATATGGAAGGGCAGCGAGCCCGCCCGGCCCACGGCGGTACCGTCCACGAAGGGATCGACCTTGGCCAGCGACATCGGCTGCCCCGCCTCAAGGGCCGCGTGCATGGACGCGGCACCCGCGGGTTCCACGCCGATGATCTTTACCTCGGGGCGATTGGCGCGCAGCCACGTCGCGATGCCGGCCACGAGGCCGCCGCCGCCCACGGGAATCAGCACGGCCGCCGTATCCTCGGGCATCTGCTCCTCGAGTTCCACGCCGATCGTTCCTTGGCCGGCGATCGTGAATGGATCGTCGTAGGGGTGCACGTACGTGCGGCCCGTCGCGCGCGCCGCCTCCTGTGCCAGCGCGTTCGCGCGGTCGAACGTGCCATCGACGATGACCTGCTCGACCCACTTGCCGCCGATCGTCGCGATGCGGCGACGCTTCTGGCGTGGCGTGTTCGAGGGCAGGTAAATCGTGCCGCGCACGCCCAGGTGCGCGCAGGCGTAGGCCAGGCCCTGGGCGTGATTACCGGCCGACGCGCACACGACGCCGCGCTCGCGCTCGGCGGGGGACAGGAGCGACATGCGCGCATACGCGCCGCGCACCTTGAAGGAGCGGCATTTTTGCTGGTCCTCACGCTTGAGTAAAATATTGACGCCGGCCTCGGCGGACAGGCGCTCGGAGCGCTCCAGGTTCGTGCGAACGGCCACCCCCTCCAGGGCGGTCGCCGCTTGACGGATGTCCTGTGGCGTGGTCACGTGAGAACTAGCGGGCATGAAAACTCCTTCCAATACCCTTCTAGTGTAGTAGTGGCCACCGCCCGCGCGACCCACCCAACCGTATGACGCATCGCGCACTAACATAGAGTGCGTGAAAACTCTGAAAGATCCCCTGGTCTGGATCGACTGCGAAATGACCGGCCT
>CABKMZ010000155.1 GCA_902373545.1 uncultured Actinomyces sp.
CGGCGGAGGTATCGCCGGCCTCGTGAGTGCGTGGGAACTGGCCTGCGCGGGCGTGCGTCCCCTCCTCGTCGAGGCGCGCGGCTACCTGGGCGGCCTCATCGCCCGCGGCACGGTCGGCGGAGCGAACGTGGACCTGGGCGCGGAAACGTACGTGGTACGCGGCACCGACACCTCCTCGATCGTGGAGGCCCTGGGGCTGACCTCGGTCGAGCCCGCCGGATCGGGCGCCCGCCTCTACGCACCCTCCCTGCGCGGAGGCTGGGAGCTGCGCCCCTTCCTGCGCGACTCGTTCCTGGGCATCCCGGCCCACCCGGACGCGCCCGACTGCGCACACGTACTCGGAGAGGCCGGGGTGCGCCGCGCCCTGAAGGATCGCTCGATGGGCGGCGGCATCGGCATGGACGAGGCCGGGGAGACTCTGGCTGGTTTCGTGGCCGCGCGCATGGGGGAGGCCGTGCTGGAGCGCTCGGTGCGGCCGATCATCGCGGGCATTTACACGGCCGACCCCTCCGTGCTGGCAACCGACACGGTTGCCCCCGGCCTGCGCGCCGAGACTGCCCGTCACGGATCCCTGGCCGCTGCGGTTGCGGCGCGCCTGGCCGCTGCCGGTTCGCGCCGCACCCCCGAAGCCTGTGTCGAGGGCGGCATGTTCGTCCTCGTCGACGCGCTGAAGGCCGCCATCGAAGAGGCCGGGGGGACCGTCCTGACCCGTACGGGCGCGTTCTCACTGAGGCGCGCGGCCTCGGGATGGACCCTCGAGTGCGGGCCGACCAAGCCCGGACCGACACCGGGAGCCGAACCCGTGCCCAGCGGGCCGGGCGTGAACGTGACGACGGAGCGCCTCGTCCTCGCCTGCAGCGCCAGCGCCGCCCTGCGCCTGTTGACGCAGGCGCGCATCCCCGGCCTCGTACCGGATGTGAGCGTTCCTGAGGGTGCGCCCATCGCGCGCCTCACCCTGGCCGTCCACGCCCCCGAGCTGGATGACGCACCCGTCTCCCAGGGCCTCCTGGTCGCGCCCGCGCCCGCCGACGAGCGGCCCGTGGCGGCCAAGGCCCTGTCCCATCTGAATGTCAAGTGGCCGTGGCTCGCCGACCAACTCCCGCCCCACACGCACCTGCTGCGCCTGTCCTACGGGCGCCTCGGCGAGGCCGAACCCGCCGTCACCGTCGAGGGGGCACTGCGCGACATCCGCACGCTCACCGGCGTGGACATCGCCCCCGAGGCCGTCACCGACCACCTGCTCGCCCGCTGGAACGGCACGCTCCCGCCCCTGCCCCCCGAGTATCGCAGCCGCGTCGCCGCTCTCGAGGAACAGGTGCATCCCCTGGGGGGCGTGGCTCTCACGGGCGCCTGGGTCGCCGGAACCGGCATCGCCTCCGTCGTCTCCTACGCCCGCGCGGGCGCGAAAGGACTGCTATGACCACGCGGGTATTCGTTCTGGGAACCAGGGGATCGCGCCTGGCGCTCGCCCAATCCACCACCGTCGCGCGGGCGATCGAGGAGGCCGGGGCTCGGCTCGGCGAGGACGTGCGCGTCGAGCTGGAGGTCGTGCGCACGCACGGTGACGTGTCCGCCGCGCCCCTGGCTGCGCTCGGCGGAGTCGGTGTGTTCGCCGCTCAGCTGCGGCTCGCCCTCCTCGGGGGAGAGTGCGACCTGGCCGTCCACTCCTTCAAGGACCTGCCCACCGCCCCCACGCCGGGGCTGCGCATCGCTGCCGTCCCGCAGCGCGAAGACCCCCGCGACGCCCTGTGCGCGGCCGACGGGGCGACGCTGTCGTCGCTGCCCGCGGGCGCGCTCGTCGGCACGGGTTCACCCAGGCGCGCCGCCCAGGTGCTCGCCGCGCGCCCCGACCTGCGCGTGTGCGACCTGCGCGGCAACGTCCCCACGAGGCTGTCGCGCGTGCGCGGCATCGACCTGGGCGCCGACGCGGGCACCGCGCCCTCCGCCCTCGGCACGGGCGAGCACCTCGACGCTGTCGTCCTCGCCCTCTCCGGGCTGCGACGCATCGGCCTCGACGCCCACGCCACCGACGTGCTCGACCCCACCATCATGATGCCCGCCCCCTCGCAGGGCGCCCTCGCCATCGAAACGCGCGACGAGGAGGACCCCCTCCTGCGAGCCCTCCTGGGTGCCCTCAACCATCGGCCGACCGCGCTCGCGGCCAGCGCCGAGCGCGCCGTTCTCTCCGCCCTGGGTGCGGGGTGCGCGGCGCCCGTGGGCGCGTTCGCCCGCGTGGACGAGGCCTCCTCGGCCCTCCTGCTCGACGCGCGCGTGATGAGCGTCGACGGGCGCGAGCGGGTCGAGGCGAGCGGCGCGCTCGCGCTCACGGACGCGGTTGGTCGCGGCGACGCTGCGCCTGGCGAGACCACCCTGGGCGAGGCGGCCCGGCTCGGAGCCGACGTGGCGCGCCAGCTGCTCGATGGTGGCGCCGCCGAGGTCACCGACCTGGGGGCGACGAAAGCGCCGAGGCAATCCTCGTGAACGAAAACCCAGTGAGCGCACCTTGCGTGAGCGGCCCCCTCGTGAACGCCCCCGTCGTGAGCGGCCCCCTGAGCGGGCGGCGGATCCTCCTGACCCGAGCCAAGCCCGATGACGCCATCGCGCGCGCCCTGCAAGCTGCTGGGGCGCACGTGGATGCTCTCGCCCTCACCGTCTCGACGCCGCTGGACTCCGCGCAGCTCGACGCGGCGCGCGCCCGGCTCGCGGACGGGGAGTACGCGTGGGTCGTGTTCTCCTCCTGGAGGGCAGCGCGGGCCGTCGTTTCTTGCCTGTTACGTGCGCATTCGCGCGGCACGCGCATCGCCACCGTCGGAGAGGCCACGGCCCGATGGAGCAGCGACCACGCGCGCGTGAGCGCCGACCTGACCGGCGCCGGATCCGCCGCCGCGCTGCTCGAGTGCTTCCCTGCCCCGGCCTCCGGCGCGCGCCCGGTCCTCATCCCGCGCTCGGCGCTCGCCCCCGATACCCTGCCAGACGGGCTACGCGCTCTCGGCTGGAGCGTCGAGGCCATCGACGCCTACACCACCGCTCCCGCCGACGCCGCCGATATTCCCGACGATATCGCCGGGAATTTCCCCGTGGGGCACTACGACGCTGCGGTCCTCACCGCCTCCTCCCAGGCGCGCGCCCTCCCCCCGC
>CABKMZ010000156.1 GCA_902373545.1 uncultured Actinomyces sp.
TGCCGGGCACGCTCCTGATCCCGGAGGCCGACAAGGACTCGAAGTACCGCATGCCCTTCTTCCTGGACATCCTGCCCCTGGACGAGATCCCGGCCGACGAGAAGGCCTTCCGCCAGATGTCCCGCCAGTCGTGGCTGTGGGGCCGCCTCCTCTTCCTTCAGGGAACACCTCGCCCTCACCTGATCAACACGCCCACGTGGAAGAAGGCGCTGATCTTCTCCGCGACGACCGTGGCGCACCTGGGCCTCAAGGCCGTGCGGGCCACGCCGCGCAGCCTACAGGCCCGCTGGGAGAAGGCGGTTCGCCGCTACGAGGGCACGGGCACGGGCGTGTACGCGGACTTCACGATGCGCGACCCGCAGAACTGGATCGTGCGCGAGGAGGAGTTCTTCCCCACCATTGACGTCCCCTTCGAGGACATCACCGTCATGATTCAGCACGAGTACGACTCGCTGCTGCGCGCGGGCTACGGCGACTACATGCAGCTGCCCCCGCCCGAAAAACGCTACAACCACGAGGCGGCCGTCATCGACTTCGGCCCCTACGCCGACTCCCTGTAGGCCCGCGACCCCATCGAAGAATCGGAGAGACATGAGCGCGGCAGATCCCGCAACCCTGGCAGCCATTCAGCGCGTCACCAGGCGATGCCTGGCTGAGATCGACCGCGTGTGCGACCTGTTGGGCGTACGCTACGTCGCCTACGGCGGCACGGCGATCGGCGCGGTGCGCCACCGGGGCTTCATCCCCTGGGACGACGACGGAGACGTGTGCATGCCCCGGGCGGACTACGAGCGTTTCATCGCCGAGGCCCCCGCGCTCCTGGGGGACGAGTTCTTTATCGCCTCGCCCGCCTCGCACTCCAACTACCCGATCAGCTTTGGCGTCCTGGGCCTGAAGGGCTCCGAGTTCGTCTCGAAGGTCGCCAAGGACCGAGCCTTCCGCATGCCGATCGGCGTGGACCTGTTCGTCCTGGACGAGATCGCGGCCGATCCGGCACGCTTCCGCTCCCAGTCGCGCGGCACGTGGCTGTGGGCGCGCCTCATGTTCCTGCGCTCGATCCCCAACCCGCCGACAGGCCTGCCGATCCCGGCGCGCCAGCTCGCCTCGGCGGCCATGGCCTGCGCGCACTGGGGGATGCGGGCGCTGCGTGTGAACGAGGCCTCCCTGTACCGCCGCTGGATGCGCGCCGCCCTCAAGGGGCGTGAGAACCCGCAGCTGGCCGCTGACGGCACGACCCTGTACGGGGACTTTTCGACGCGCGATCCCAGGCGTTGGAGCGCCTCGGAGGCCGAGCTCTTCCCCGCCAAGTCCGTCCCCTTCGACGACATCACCGTGCGCATCCCCGCGGCCTACGACGTCGTGCTCACGCGCGGCTACGGCGACTACATGCGCGTGCCGGATCCCGAGGACCGTGTCACTCACGAGCCCTTCCACATCGTCTTTGGACCGTTCGACCCGGGCCCTGCGACCCAGGACGGAGCCGACGCGTGAGCGAACAGGACACCACGGCCTCGTCCATGCCCGAGGCCCAGGGCGCCGGCGAGCAGGTGGAAACCACCGAGGAAGCCCTCGAATCGCGTGGGCAGCTGGGGCGCGACTACCTGTGGAACACGGCCGCGTCACTCATGTCCAGCCTCGCGGTGGTCATCATGGGCGTGGCGATCATGCGCTCGGGCGCGACCGACACCTTCGCGCGCGCCCAGTACGGTCTGTTCACCCTGGCTCTGGCGATCGGCCAGCAGTACCAGACGGTGGGCCTGTACGAGGTGCGCACCTTCCACGTGACCGACGTGCGGCGCCGCTTCGATTTTGGCACCTACCTGTCGACGCGCCTCCTGACCTGCCTGGTCATGGTGGGCCTGATCCTCTCCCACTCCTGGAGCTCCTCGACGAAGGACCCCTACCCGGCGTTCACGGTCATCGCCGCCATGGCGCTCCTGCGTATTTTCGACGCCTTCGAGGACGTGTATTACTCGGAGTTCCAACGCTCCGGGCGCCTGGACATCGCGGGTAAGGCCTGCTTCGCGCGCATCTTCACGACCACCTTCTTGTGGTCGGGGCTGTACTGGTTCACCCAGGACCTGCTCCTGTCCACGCTGGTCACCTTCGCGGTCACGTGCGTCGTGCTGGTCGTGGCCTACGGGCTGCCCGCGCGCGGCCTCTTCTCCCTGGCCCCGTCCTTCAATGCACGAGGCATCGGCGGAATCCTGTGGGAATGTCTGCCTCTGTTCATCGCCGCCTTCCTCAACCAGTACCTGGCCAACGCGCCGCGTTTCGCGATCCACGCGAACCTCGGCGACGAGCAGCTGGGCGTCTTCGCGATCATCTACATGCCGGCCGTCGCGATCAACATGCTCTCCCTATTTGTGTTCCGCCCCCTGCTCACGCGCATGGCGCTGCGTTGGACCGAAGGCAAGCGCGGCGAGTTTTTCTCGATCGTGCGCCGCGGCCTGCTCACGACCGCGGGAGCCTTCGTGCTGGTCGCCGTCGTCACGTACTTTATTGGCGCTCCCCTGCTGACCCTCGTGTTCGGCACGGACGTGTCCGACTACGTGCCCGAGCTGATGGTGCTCGTCCTCGGTGGCGCCCTCAACGCGGCCGGCGTCATCCTCTACTACGCGCTGGCCACCATGCGCCGCCTGCGCGCCGTCCTCGTCGCTTTCCTGATCGCGGGCGGCACCGCCTACGTCGCGGCCGCCCCGCTCGTGCGATCCTACGCGATGATGGGCGCGTCCCTGGCCTATGCTTCAACCATGGCGCTGCTCGCGATCCTTTTCGTCGCGTTCATGCTCATCCCCGTTCGCAACGCACCTATCGAAACGGAGTCCGTCAATGGCTGACCGCTCTCAGTCCCCCATCAAGGTCGGAATCTTCATGGAGTTCTTCCTGCCCTACCTGGGCGGGATCGAACGCTACCAGGATCGCCTGAGCGAGCAGCTGCGACTTCTCGGCTACGACGTGTTCATCGTCACGTCCCTGCACGACGAGTCCCTGCCCCGCTTCGAGGACAAGGACGGCCTGCGCATCTACCGCCTGCCGACCAA
>CABKMZ010000157.1 GCA_902373545.1 uncultured Actinomyces sp.
GTCCAACCCCACCCCCGAGAATCCCTCGGAAGAGCCGACCCCTGAACCCATGACCCCCGGCACCCGCGTGCCCGGTGGCGAGACGCCCGCCCCCAATGAGGAGCCCTCCGCTCCTGAGCCGGCTGCCCCCGGCACGGGCACCAGCGTGACCACCCGCGGCGAGGTGACGAAGGGTAACAGCCCTGCCCCCGTGAGTGCGCGCACCGGCATTCGTAACACGAACGCCCCCGCCGACACCTCCGCTCCGATGCTGGCGAACACCGGCTCCTCCGCGACCATCGCCGCGGGCGCTGGCGCCATCGCCCTTGCCGGCGGTGTGACCCTCGTGATCGCTCGCAAGCGTCACTGAGGCGCGCGCGCCTGACAAACAATGCGGGCCCGCTCCAAGGGAGCGGGCCCGCATTTTGTCTGGTTTGCGCAGTTCGGACGGGATTCGTGAACAAATGTGCAGAGAGGATCCGCAGATTTGTAACGGAAACTAGGTGTTTCACCTTGAAATGATGTGCGCGTCACATGCACAATGGGGGTACCGAAAGTCACCATGAATTGAGCCCTCATGATGAACCGGTGATGGAAAGTGGCATCGCTCAATCGAGGGGTGCCACTTTCCTGTATATGCGTCCCTGCGGTGAGTGCCCCCGCAGGGACGCGCCTCTGCGGACCCGTTGCCACCTCGGGGTGCCCGCGGATCGACTCGCGGCAGTGCGTTGAGACGCTCCGTCCGTTCTCGTGCGGCTGGTGTGCATCCCGTAACGGCCTGCTCGCCCTTCCTGTTCGACGGGATTCGGTGTTGTCGGGCGTGCCCCTCGTCTTGGGGTGGGTGGACAGCGGTGGTATGTCAGTTTCGCTGTAGGGTTGGGTCTTAAGTCATGGGGTGCGTCGAGGGGGTGTGGTCGGTCACGCGACGGGAGGTGGTGAATATCCCAGAGGCTGTTCAAAACAGGGAATTAGCTGCGCGGATAGGTAATCTCTAAGGCGAGGCCCGATCCCAACCCGGGGCTCGCCGCTTGGCGGGAGGGCATAGGTACAAAAAAGGAAGTCATATGACGCTGGATCTGACGCAGTCGCTGCCCTCGCACGTGCGTGCGACCTCCGGACGCCCCGTTGAAGACTCGACTCTGATGGAGGTGTGGCAGGGTCTGTCCGCTGCCATCGTCGATCAGATCGCGGATAACTGGGCCGCCACCACTGAGCGCTATGCCAAGGGTCGTCAGGAACACTACTTCTCTGCCGAGTTCCTCATGGGTCGCGCCCTGCTCAACAACCTGTCGAACCTCGGCCTCGTCGAGAAGGCCCGCGAAGCCCTCGCCGCCTACGGCCTCGACCTGGGTCAGGTCCTCGAAGAGGAGCCGGATGCGGCTCTCGGTAACGGTGGCCTCGGCCGCCTCGCCGCCTGCTTCCTGGACTCTTGCGCCACCCTGGACCTGCCCGTGCGCGGCTATGGCATCCTCTACCGTTACGGCCTGTTCAAGCAGCTCTTCGACAATGGCTTCCAGACCGAGCACCCGGACCCGTGGATGGAGGAGGGCTACCCCTTCGTCACCCGCCGCGAAGAGCTCGCTCGCATCGTCTCCTACGCCGACCTGACCGTGCGCGCCGTCCCCTACGACATTGCGATCACCGGCTACGGCACCAAGAACGTGGGCACCCTGCGCCTGTGGAAGGCCGAGCCTATCGAAGAGTTTGACTACGACGCCTTCAACTCCCAGCGCTTCACCGACGCGATCATCGACCGTGAGCGCACCATGGACATCTCCCGCGTCCTGTACCCCAACGACACCACGTTCGAGGGCAAGGTCCTGCGCGTGCGCCAGCAGTACTTCTTCTGCTCCGCCTCCCTGCAGGAGATCGTCGAGAACTACGTGCGCCACCACGGCGAGGACCTCACCGGCTTCGCCGAGTTCAACGCCGTCCAGCTCAACGACACCCACCCGGTCCTCGCCATCCCCGAACTCATGCGCATCCTCATGGACGAGCACGGCCTCGGCTGGGAAGAGGCCTGGAAGGTCGTCTCCAAGACCTTCGCCTACACGAACCACACGGTTCTGGCCGAGGCCCTCGAGACCTGGGATATCCACATCTTCGATCGCCTGTTCCCGCGCATCGCCGAGATCGTCCGCGAGATCGACCGTCGCTTCCGCATCGACATGGCCGAGCGTGGCCT
This sequence comes from uncultured Actinomyces sp., assembly GCA_902373545.1. Classification (GTDB taxonomy): domain Bacteria; phylum Actinomycetota; class Actinomycetes; order Actinomycetales; family Actinomycetaceae; genus Pauljensenia. The sequence goes on from CABKMZ010000157.1 coordinate 2,165, forward strand.
CGATCAGGGCACCATCGACTACATGGCCCCCGTCGCCGGCAACACCGTGCGCATGGCCTGGATCGCCTGCTACGCGTCCTACTCCATCAACGGCGTCGCCGCCCTCCACACGGAGATCATCAAGCGCGACACCCTCAAGGAGTGGCACGCCATCTGGCCTGAGCGCTTCAACAACAAGACCAACGGCGTGACCCCGCGCCGCTGGCTCAAGCAGTGCAACCCCCGCCTGGCCGCCCTCCTCGACGAGGTCACCGGCTCCGACGCGTGGGTCCGCGACCTCACCGTGCTCTCTGACTTCACCGAGGCTGGCACCGACGACGTGCTCACGCGCCTGGGCGAGATCAAGCACGCCAACAAGGTCGACTTCGCCGCGTGGATCAAGGAGCGCGAGGGTGTCGAGATCGATCCCGACGCGATCTTCGACGTTCAGATCAAGCGTCTGCACGAGTACAAGCGCCAGCTGCTCAACGCCTTCTACGTCCTGGATCTGTACTTCCGTATGAAGGACGACCCGACGCTGGACACCCCCAACCGCGTGTTCATCTTCGGTGCGAAGGCTGCCCCCGGCTACATCCGCGCCAAGGCCATCATCAAGCTCATCAACGCCATTGGTGAACTGGTGAACAACGACAAGGATATCAACGGCCGCATCAAGGTCGTCTTCGTCCACAACTACAACGTCTCGCCCGCCGAGCACATCATCCCCGCCGCCGACGTCTCCGAGCAGATCTCGATGGCCGGCAAGGAGGCCTCGGGCACGTCCAACATGAAGTTCATGATGAACGGCGCTCTCACCCTGGGTACCCTCGACGGCGCGAACGTTGAGATTCTCGAGGCCGTGGGCGCGGACAACGCCTACATCTTCGGCGCGACCGACGA
>CABKMZ010000158.1 GCA_902373545.1 uncultured Actinomyces sp.
TCCTTCGAGGGCACCAAGATCTTCACCTCCCTGTCCCCCGTGTGGACGCGCCTGCTGATCTTCGGCCGCGCGGAGACCGAGGAGGGCCCCAAGTCCGTGTTCGGCATCGTCCACCGCGACGACGAGGGCTACTCGATCAAGGACGACTGGAACACGCTGGGCATGCGCGCCACCCAGTCCATGACGACGCTCCTTCAGGGCGTCACCGTGCCCGAGGAGCGCATCCTCACGATCACGGACCCGGGCCCGAGCGCCGACCCGGTCATCTTCGGCATCTTCTCCCACTTCGAGATCCTGCTGGCCGCCACCTACCAGGGCGTGGGCGAGCGCGCCGTCGAGGTGGCCGCCGAGCACGTGGCGCGCCGCCGCTCCGTGAAGAACCAGACGACCTACTCCAACGACCCCGACATCCGCTGGCGTATCGCCGAGGCCGCCCTTATCATGAACGCGGTCGGCCCCCAGATCCGGGAACTGGCTCGCGACATTGACGCGGGCGTGGACCGCGGCCGCTCCTGGATGCCCCAGCTGTCCGCCGCGAAGAACGCGGCCGCCGAGGCCACGCTGCGCGCCGTCGAACAGGCCATGCGCGCGTGCGGCGGCAGCGCCTACTACAACACGCACGAGCTCTCGCGCCTGTACCGCGATGCGCTCGCCGGCCTGTTCCAGCCCTCCGACCAGGAGTCCCTGCACGCCGCGTGGGCGAACCTGATCCTGGGTCCCATCGAGAAGCCGCAGTAACGTCCCCGGGGACGAGGCCGGGGCCGGGCACCGCTGCACGGTGAAGCCCCGCCCGGGGCCGTGAGCGCGCCGGTACGCTGCGAGCGTGGCCCCGCCCGGGCCTCGAGCACCCGACAAAGAAGCGGACCCCGAGGACATCCTCGGGGTCCGCTCACAATCGCGTCACCTTACTGGTTCCATTCGAAGTCGGAGGGGAAAATCTCGCCGGTCGAGCCGGTCATCCAGCCGGCGCGGGCCAGAGCGAAGGACTTGCCGGACTTGGTGTTCCAGCAGGTCACGCCGTCCGCCGTGGAACGGCACGCGTAGTCGCCCTTCGTGGCGGCCACGCCGTGCGCGATGGTGTCCCCACCCGAGGGCATAGAGCTCTCGCACGACTGCGTGGACTCGTCCTTCGTGGCCTTCAGGACGCCGACCTTGCCGCCGGTGCAGGAGGCGTAGCCTTCCTCGGCCCAGTTGCTTTCGGCGATGCCACAGCTGACGCCGGTGTCCGAGAAGGAGCAGGTGATGTTGCGCGAGGGCATGGTGAAGCTATCGACCTTCACCGCGCCCGCGGGAGCCGGGTACTTGACCGGCTCGCTGGTGGTGGCGCTGGCCGACGGCTGGGGGCTCGTCGAGGAGGACGCCGAGGACGTCGGGTTCGAACCGCCCGCGGGGCCCTCGTATCCGCGCGTGAACACGAAGATGACGATGCCCAGGAGGATCGCCGCGATGACGCCCAGGCTGACGAGCACGATCGCCATGATCGACAGCGGGCGGCGCTCACTCGGAGCCTTGCTGGCCGCCGGCTGAGCCGCCGGCTGAGCCGCCGACTGGGCGGCCGGGGTGGCGGTGGGCACGGGCTGCGGGATCTGCTGAGTGGTCTGGGTGCTCGCCGAGGCCGAGGCAGGCGATCCCCCAGGGGTGGGGTACGAGGAGGAGACCACGGGGGACGGGTACACGGCCGTCGCATCGGGATCCTGCGCGGCCGTGTTGCCCATGATCGACTGGCGCTGCACCTGGGCGACGACCTGCTCGCGCGCGCCCACCTTCGGGACCGGCTTGTTCGCGCCCGCGACAGCGGTGTAGGGGGTCGTGCGCTCGACCTGGGAGTACGAATTCACGCCGCCCTGACCCAGCACGTACATGCCGGACTCGGAGGTGCGGATCGACGAACCCGCAACGGCGCCGGACACGTCGCCGTGCATGACGAGGTAGCCGTTGGAGTCGATGTAGCCGTCGTAGTCATCGCGCGCCTCAAGGGCGGCGTTAATCGCCGGATCGTTGAACTGGTGCAGCCAGTCCAGCAGCCCACGATAAGCACGGGGATGCGCGGCCACGACCGGACGCAGCTCGGGGTAGCGGTACGCCAGTTGGCGCAGCGCCTCGGCGTCGGTCGACGGGTCCTGGGCTGCCGCCGCAGGATTATCGAAATGCAGCTCTTCTGCCATCGGTGCTCCAGACTTCATCGGTCACGCGGTTATTCCACAATACCGCGCTCACGCGCCACAAGTGAAACCTTGTCCGGTTTCCTGACCACGATACGGCTCTGTCACTTGACAAAACCCCTACAAGTTATGTCGGAAGACGAAGGTGTCAAAATTAAGCTCCTCGATATCGGCCGCGAGTGCGCACACCTGATCGTCCCATCCGGCACGCGAGGCCTCAAAACCTTCCGGGGTACCGAATTCTCGTGCCTGCTGGAGCGCAAAGGACTTGACGCCCATCCGTCGAGCCGCGCGAGCAACGGCCAAACCGTCGCCCGGACCGTCTGGATAAACGGTCAGGCGCACCTCGTGGTCGACCTCGGGATGGTCCAGGACGACGCCCAGGGATTCCCATGCGCGCGCCCCGGCACCCGGTCGACCGGCCACGGCCTCGTAGTTATCGCGCGTGGCCTTCACGTCGATGCCCACCCAGTCCACGAGGCCGGCGCCCAGCAGGTCCTCAAGGCGCCGCGGGTAGGGGCCGGCCGTGTGCAGGCCAACGCCGAAGCCGAGCTCGCGCACGCGCGCCATCGCCGCGCCGAGGGCGATCTGGCGGGTCGCCTCGCCGCCGGAAAACACGACCCCGTCGAGAAGGCCACGCCTGCGCGCCAGCAGGTCCTCGAGCGCGCTCCACGCGACCACACCCGGGATGCGCGGGTCGATGATCGCGCTGTTATGGCAGTAGGGGCACGCCCACGGGCACCCCTGCAGGAACAGGGACGCCGCGAACTTCCCCGGCCAGTCCACGGTCGACATCGGCACGAGGCCCGCGATCTGCAG
>CABKMZ010000159.1 GCA_902373545.1 uncultured Actinomyces sp.
GAGGTCATGGTCGCGATGAACTGAATCTTCTCGCCCACCTCGATGTCGCGGTTCATCACCAGGCGGAAGCCCGTGATCGTCGTCAGGTCGGCGGGGGCCGGGCCCCACGCATTCTGCGTGCAGCCCACGGGGGCGTCATTCATCGAGCCACCCGCAGAGAGGACTTCGCCTCGGCAGGGGTTGGGAACCGTGGAGTACTGGATCGTGATGTCCGAGGCCGGAACCGGCGTGACCTCTGGGTCGCGACCCGGCTTCTCCTTCACCGACTGGAAGGCCCAGGTGGTGGAGTTCAGGTTCGGCTTCCAGTGCGAGCCGCGAGCCTGGCCGGCGGCGGGACCAACACCCACGTCACCCTTGTAGGGCAGGATGTCGTAGGCCACGACGTTCGTCAGCGGGGTGTTGCCGGCGTTGGAGATCGTGAAACGATAGGCGCCGTCCGCACCCGGGTCGATCTCGGCGATCTCGCCAGCGGGGACGAAGTCGGCGTTCTTGTTGCCCTTGACTTCCTTCGCAATGTTCATCGACGGGGTGGTCGCGACGTTGAAGTTCGTCGCCGCGTTACACACGTAGTCGGTCATCGAGCCGTTCTTATTCACGTCGAAGGTGTCGACCGCGCGGCTACCGATGCAGTAGTTCGTGTTGCGCAGGCTCTTGTCCTCGTTCGTGGCCTTCGCGCCGTCGCCAGGCATGAACGCCATGGCGTCGTTCGTGTTCTTACCGGCAGCAGCGGTCGCAAGCACGTTGACGTTGAAGGTCGAGTAGAGGCTGCCCTCGACCGGGTCGGGCACGTTCCAGCGGATCAGAGTACGGCCCGTTCCGTTGAAGTCCTTCTCGACCTCGACCGTGACCTTGCTCAGGTCGTAGGGCGTGCCGTCGGGGTTCTTCAGCGTCGAGCGCTTCTCGGGGACGATCGCCGAGGCGTCGTCCACGTCAAAGCCCTCGGGCAGCAGGTCAACAATGGTGAACGGAGTGGGGGCGCCACCGTCGGCCTTCGTCTTGGCGGTGCCGTTGATGAAGAAGGTGGCGGGCTTGCCAACGACCACGGGGTTGGTGCGAACGGACTTGTAGGCCTGGACGCTCGGGAACTCGTCGCGCACGCGCATCCACGAGCACATGTCCTCATTGGAGGCGACGACGTTGCCACTGTCCTTGTCGGTCACCGTGCCGCTCGCGCAGTTCTGGAAGCGCACGTAATCCGGGGAGGCCTCGTAGTTGTAGTACCTCTCGGGCGGCAGCGTCGCGTTGTAGTGCGACGCGAAGTCCGCGGGCTCCTTGTTCGGGAAGTTCGTGGGGATTGTGCCGTGCAGCCACGCCTGGGGGCTCGTCTGGGGGGCGGCGTCCGTGTCGATCGTGAAGCGGGTGATCCACTCCCCCTCGGGCAGGGTCAGTCCGGTCGTCTTCGTGTAGTTGACGGTCTCGTGATTGCCCTTGTTGGTCCAGTATTCGAGCGTCCATCCGCCGTTGTCCTCGTATCCAGACTTGCTGAAGACGGTGAAGCGGTAGGGGCCGACCATGGTCGGCTGGTCGCAGGAGTCGCCGGCGGCCTTGGCGTCCTGGGTGGACCAGGTGCAGGGAAGCGTGTCTTCCCAGCGGAAGTGCAGGACGGTGTTACCAGAGTTCGTGCCGCCGAAGCGCCACTGGGCGAGGTTGCCGCGCGTCTGGTACGCCCAGTCGTTACCGGCCTTCGTGATCCTGCCGCCCGGCTTGCGCACGGAGAAGCCGTGCGTGATCTCGGAGCTCTTCGAGACGATGGTCGCCGGGTCGTTCATGACCTCGGCGGAGATGGTCGCCTTGTTGGTGACCGTGTCCGAGGTCGTCACCGCGCCCTCGGGGTACTTCACGGTGATGGTCGACTCGAGCGGGTTCTGCCAGAACCACTTGTCGTAGGACCAGGTCACGGTGTGGGTCGCCGCGTCGTAGACGCCGCCGTCAGAGGCAGACACGAAAACCGCCTGGGCGGGCAGCGGGTCCACAACCTTGATGTTCTGGACGCCCACGAAGCCGAGGCCATTGAGGCTGTCGCCTTTCCTGGAGGAGCCGTTCCAGCGGATGCCGACCTTGTTGGGGTTGGTCTGGTCGATCTGCTGGTAGCCGTAGCGGAGCCTGTAGGTCGTCTCGCCGCCGGCCGCGGGATAGTTGGAGGGATTCGTGGGGCCGCTCTTCTCGATGGCGACGTCAGTGTCGGCTGTCCACGTGGTGGTGAGCGCCTGCTCGACCGTCTCGGCGTTCGCCGCCCGGAAGGTCACCGTCTGGTTCGTCGTGGAGTTGTTCGGCGCGTCATAGTAGTCGTAGTGCCAGGTGACCTGGATTCGGTCGGACGTGCCGGCGGGCAGCGGATCCTTCATCTTGAAGATGTAGCGCTGCACGCGGGTGCCGTCCGGGGTCTTTTCCGTCGAGTTCGTCGTCTTGGTGACGCTGTCGCCGGTGACGGGGACGACCGTGTAGCCGCGCTCGGCGAGCTTGAGGCCGGCCGGCGTGATGGGGCCGGGCAGCGTGAGCTCAATTTCGGCGCCTTTACAGGGGGTGGTGACCGAGGAGCAGGAGAAGTTGATCGTCGTGATCTGATCGTCGTGGGTGCGCAGGGTCGGTTCATCGTTGACGACGTTCAGAGCCAGGGTCGCCTGGTCGTCCGCGACTGCGCGGGCGCGGCGCGTGCGGGGCTGATCCTCGGGGGCGACCTCGGCGGCGGGAGCCTCGGCGCCAGCTTCCGCGGCGGGGGCTTCAACCCCGGCCTCGGCGGCGGGCGCGGCGGCGGCCTCAGACTCGGACGAGGCCGTGGTAGCTTCCTGGGAGGACGCTACGTCAGGCGATTGCGCGCTTTCGTCGGCGGCGCTGGCTCGCATGGCGAGGGGTGTCAGCGACGTGACGAGAAGCGAGAGAGCAGCCAGACTGGCAGCACCCGCAACGCCCACACGGGCGCGGAACGGACGCAGTCGAGACATCGACTTCTCCTTCT
>CABKMZ010000160.1 GCA_902373545.1 uncultured Actinomyces sp.
GGCACCTCCTCGAGGAGGATATGCGGCAGGTGGGAGGCCTGTCGCAGGGACAGCAGAGCCCGAATGAACTCCTCGGGCACCGCGTTCTCATTCACGATTTAGATCGTACGGGTGTCACCTTCTCTTTTGTTACAGACGCGCCGCGCAGGGTCATCTCGATAAGTAGCGGGTACGTGTTCCCTGCAACGTCTCGAGATGACCCCACGTTTTACAGTCCGCGCGGATTACGCAGGATGAGCGCGGTACGCGGCCCTACATGAACGGTGTCGCCCGACAGGTAGTCGCGGTCCTCATCCTCGCCCGCAGTGTCAACCACCGTGTGCCACACCTGCCCGTACTTGGCGTCCGGAAGTGTGAAGTCGACGGGTTCGGGCGCCGCGTTGATCAGCAGGAGGAAATCATCGTCCAGGATCGGGCGACCGTCGGCGTCGGGCTCTCGGATCGCGTCTCCGTTGTAGAAGACCATCGTCGAGCGTGCCCACGGCTGGTTCCATTCCTCCTCCGTCATGTGCGTGCCAGCGGGAGTGAACCACTCGATTTCGCCCAGTTCGGATTCGCCGCCACGCTTGGCCGGCCCCTCGAGGAAGCGGCGCCGACGCATGACCGGGTGATCGCGGCGCAGGTGGATGAGGTGGCGCGTGAACTGGAGGAGCTTGTGGTCGTGCTCGTCCAGATCCCAGTCGATCCACGACAGCTCGTTGTCCTGGCAGTAGACGTTGTTGTTACCGCGCTGGGTCCGGCCCATCTCGTCACCGTGGGCGATCATCGGCACACCCTGGGAGAACATGAGGGTCGTCAGGAAGTTGCGCTGCTGGCGGTAGCGCAGCTCGATGATCTCCTCGTCGTCCGTGTCGCCCTCGGCGCCGCAGTTCCACGAGCGGTTATCGTTCGCCCCGTCCGCGCCCCCCTCGCCGTTGGCCTCGTTGTGTTTCTCGTTGTAGGACACGAGGTCGCGCAGTGTGAATCCGTCGTGCGCGATGACGAAGTTGATCGACGCCATCGGCTTGCGGCCCGTCGTCCCGTACAGGTCCGAGGAGCCGGCCAGGCGGGAAGCAAAGTCGGGCAGCGAGGAGAACTCTCCACGCCAGAAGTCGCGCACCGTGTCGCGATACCTGCCGTTCCACTCCGACCACAGGGGCGGGAAGCCGCCAACCTGGTAGCCGTCGGCGCCCACGTCCCACGGCTCGGCGATCAGCTTGACCTGCGAGACGACCGGGTCCTGGTGAATCAGGTCGAAGAAAGCGGAGAGCCGGTCGACCTCGGCGAACTGACGGGCCAGCGTGGAGGCGAGGTCAAAGCGGAAGCCATCCACGTGCATCTCTGTCACCCAGTAGCGCAGCGAGTCCATGATGAGTTGGAGGACCTGCGGGGAGCTCATGAGCAGGGAGTTACCCGTGCCCGTCGTGTCGAAGTAATGCTTACGATCCCCGTCCACCAGGCGGTAGTACGACGGGTTGTCGATGCCGCGGAAGGACAGGGTGGGGCCCATGTGGTTGCCCTCGGCCGTGTGGTTGTACACCACGTCGAGGATGACCTCGATGTTGGCGGCGTGCAGGGCCTTCACCATCGCCTTGAACTCGGACACCTGAGCGCCGGGTTCCTGCGTGGCCGCGTAGGCGTTATGCGGCGCGAAGTAGCCGATCGTGTTGTATCCCCAGTAGTTCGACAGGCCCTTGGCCTGCAGCGTCGTGTCGTTGGTGAACTGGTGGATCGGCATGAGCTCCACGGTGGTGACGCCGAGCTTCGTGAGGTGCTCGATGATCGCCGGGTGCGCCATGCCGGCGTAGGTGCCGCGCAGCTCCTCGGGGACGTCGGGGTGGCGCATCGTCATGCCCTTGACGTGCGCCTCGTAGATGATCGACTCCGAGTAGTCGTGCCCCGGGCTGCGGTCGCCCTCCCAGTCGAAGAAGGGGTTGACGACGACGGAGTGCATGGTTGCCTTGGCGGAGTCTCCGCCCTTGAGACTGAGGGGGTCGTCTGGTTGGTAGGAGAGAAGGTCGAGAGAATCCTTGAGCTGTCCCTCGATGGCCTTGGCGTAAGGGTCGAGGAGAAGCTTGGAGGAGTCGCAGCGCAGGCCGTTAGCCGGATCCCACGGCCCGTCGATGCGGTAGCCGTAGCGGTGGCCCGCGCGCACCTGCGGCACGTACACGTGCCACACGTAGGCGTCCACCTCGGTCATAGGGATGCGCATTTCGTTGAGATCGTCATCGAGCAGGCACAGCGTGACTGCGGTGGCGACCGACGAGTAGATCGCGAAGTTCGTGCCGGTTCCATCAAACGTGGCGCCCAGCGGGTACGCCTTACCAGGTCGAGTTTCCATACCACTAAGGGTGGCATGAATGGCCTGTAACTCGCGATAATCCGGTTAAAAATGGGCATGTGAGGTGGATAACTGCCGTTTCGTTTTGCATTCTTGCCGGAAGGTCTGTTAAGGTTTTACCCGTTGCAAGGAACGGAAACGTTCTGAAAACAACGCGGATGTGGCTCAGTTGGTAGAGCATCACCTTGCCAAGGTGAGGGTCGCGGGTTCGAGTCCCGTCATCCGCTCGGGCGATTGGCGCAGCGGGAGCGCGCTTCCCTGACACGGAAGAGGTCACTGGTTCGATCCCAGTATCGCCCACGGAAACCCCTTGGGGTTATCGGGCATTAGCCCAGCCGCACAAGCGGTTCACGCGGATGTGGCTCAGTTGGTAGAGCATCACCTTGCCAAGGTGAGGGTCGCGGGTTCGAGTCCCGTCATCCGCTCTCAATCGGGAATCCACACGATCCCATTGGGCGTGGTGGGTTGGCCGAGAGGCGAGGCAGCGGCCTGCAAAGCCGTATACACGGGTTCGAATCCCGTACCCACCTCGGGCGATTGGCGCAGGGGTAGCGCGCTTCCTTCACACGGAAGAGGTCACTGGTTCGATCCCAGTATCGCCCACCAT
>CABKMZ010000161.1 GCA_902373545.1 uncultured Actinomyces sp.
GCCATGCCGGAACCGTTGCCGCGGATCTGCTTGTCCAGGCCGGCCTCGTCGACGCGGTGACGGTGGTGGACGAGAGCGTCGGGCGTGTGCACGATGACGTCGCCCGTGGCCAGGATGCGCGCGAACATGTCGAGGTCTTCGCCGCCGCGCGTGGCGGTGCCGGCGCCGAGAGCGGGATCGAAGGGGCCGACCTCCATGAGGACGTCACGGCGCATAGCCATGCACACGCCGGCGCCCACGCGCGCGGTCGTGATCGGGAAGAGGGGGCCGCCCTCGCCTTTGTCGCCCAGGGCCTCCAAGCCCTCCGGGATGTCCCCGGCGGCCCACACGCGCGGTTTCATGTCCTTGGGGAAGCCGCCGCGAGACTCGAACCAGCGCTGGGGCTTGTAGCGTTCCTCGAGAGGCAGAGCGATGCCCGTGGTCGCGGCCACGTACGGCGAGGCCGTGAACGGGTCGATCATGGCGGTCAGCCAGTTCGGGTCGACGATCGCGTCGTCGTCGGTGAAGACGATAACCTCGCCGCGCGCGGCCAGCACGCCGCGGTTGCGAGCGCGCGACAGGCCCGGACGCGAGGCGGGCACGATGGTCATGCGGGTGTCATCGATGCTGGCAAGCTTTTCGCGAGTCTGGCCGGTTTCTGGAGCGTTGTCCACGACGACCAGGGAGAAGCGGTGGTGCTTTTGCGCCAGGATGGCGCGCACAGCGTCCTCGAGCATGTCGCACGAGCCGACGGTGCACATGATGACGGTGGCGTCGACCTTCGCGCCGGCGCCTTCCTCCCAGCCGCGCGGGCCAGCCGCTTCGACACTGGAGACACGCGAATTGAATTCTGGGTGCGTCGTACCGTCGATCTCGATGAAGTCGGAGTTGCGCCCGTTGTCGCGCACCAAGACGAGCGCACGCGTCGCCTTCGGGTCGCCCGAGATGAGCTGGGTGACGCGGGCGGTACGGTCAACGTGCCAGATCGACGCTGCCTTGTCGTCGATCTCGAGGGTCTCCTCGGCGCTCATTTCTGATCCTTCGCTTCGGTGGAGTCGAGCTTCTTATGAACCGTCGTCATTTCGGTGGCCTTATCAGGACGGTTATCCGCGGGGTAGGCCGCCATGTTCTGGGTTTCGTCCGGGTCGGCGGGGTGCTTCAGGGCGTCCTCAGGTTCGATGACCTCAAAGCCGGAGCCGTCCTCGTCCGTGTCCGCAGCGGAGGCGCTGACCTTGCTCTCCAGGTAGAGCATGCCGTTGACCTCGCGGTTGATGAGCGCGAGCTCGTCGAGGAGGCCGTGCAGCTTCTTGAGGTCGTGGCCCTTGCGCACGGCGATGAGGACGTGGCGGGAAGGGCGAACCTCGTCGAGGAGGGAGGCCAGGGGCTGGTAGATGTCGATAAGGCGCGGGGCGGGCACGCGGGTCTCGGCCAGGGAACGCGACAGGACGCGGTGCAGCTGGCGGGCCTCCGGGTCGGAGGCATCGGTGATCAGGTCGACCCAGTGGTCGCGGTCGATCGCCATGGCGAGCATGCGAGTGGGGGCCAGCCACGGCTCGGGCGTCCCGTGCTCGGCGCTCCACACGGGCAGGGCCGTCAGGTCGGCCAGCTGCGTGGCCGAATCCAGGCTGCGGGCGCGCGTCTCGCGCAGGAGCATCATCACCAGCCCGGCGAAGATGCCGACAACAGTGAAGATCAGGACGAGGCGGGACTTGGCGGGCTCGACCTGGTCAGCCGAAGCATCGGCGCTCGTGATCACGAGGCCGGCACTGGCGTGGTAGGGCTCAAACTGCGCCGCCTGCTCCTTGAGCTTGTTGATGTCGGCGGTCAGGTTAGCGGCCCGCGGGTTCGATCCCACGACCTCGCCGTCCTCATCCACGACGGGATCGAGCCCGGCGAGCTCAGTCTCGAGCTTCTCGATTTGCTCGTTGATGCCAGCCGCCATCTCGTCCGCGCGCTGCTCAACGAGGGCGGTGCGCTGCTTGAGGTAGGAGTCAGAGATCGCGTCAGCGGCCTTGATGGCTTCCTCGCGGGTCGGCGCCGAGTACTCGATCTTGACGATCGTTCCGTTCGTGTCGCCCGACACCTCCATGTTCGCGCGCAGGTCGGCTGCGGTCACGCCGCCTCCGATCGTCGCGGCCGCGGCGTCCAGGACGGCGGCGGACTTCGCAATGCCCTGCTCGGTGACCATGTCCGTCGTGTTGGACAGCGACGCGCGAACTGCAGGCGCGGGGGTCAACGTCGGAGAGGTGACAGTCATCGACACCGTCGCCGAGTGGGTGACGGGCATCGCGAAGGCAGCGCCGACGCCTACAAGAACGCCTGCCACAGTCCCCGCAGCAATCGTCCTCCAGCGACGCCCCAGGGCGTGACGCAGGATCTGCTGGCCGCCCGTGGGCGGAGGGGTAAGGATCATGACTGTTCTCCTTGGAGGTTCGAGCGCACCCACGCGGCACGCGCATTCAGCCGCCGTTCGAGGACACGGCGGGACGTCGAGGGTCGAGACGCGACCCCCTGAGTGTAGACCTGAACGAATCGGTCGAGCTGGCGCTCGGCCTCATCGCGAGGAAGCGATACGAGGGAGACGAGGCGAGGCAGCTCCTGGCCCGTCAGGTGCGCCGACAGCTGCGCGAAGGCCTGGGCCTGCTCGGGGTTCTTCCACGAGTCCGAGCGCCACGCCTTGTTGCCGGTGACCTGTCCGGGGTGAATCCGGTACAGCAGGCCCCAGGAGGCCAGTCGGCGGATACGGCCGCCCGCAGAGGCGACGCGTATCCACAGGTCGTAGTCTTCAGCGGGAACGCTACGGTAGCCGCCCACACGGTCGATGATGTCGCGCGTGGCCAGCATGGTCGGGTGACACACGGGGTTGGTGAGCAGCAGATGCCAGCCCATGTCCTCGGGCGTGATCTCGTAGGGCA
>CABKMZ010000162.1 GCA_902373545.1 uncultured Actinomyces sp.
TCGTGTAGTTACCGATGTAGGAGACGTTGCCGAAGATGTTGGAGAACTCGTAGAACGAACGCGTCGGAGCACCGTCGTGGTCGATGATCGAGGAGCGGTCGTAGCCGTTGTACTCCATGCGGAACAGTCCAAACCACTTCTGGCCGGTCGCCAGGCCCAGGGAGGGAACGATCGACTTTTCGGAGGCCGACACGTTGGCGTCCCAGTTGTAGTCCAGATACTGGCCGTACAGGATCGGGCTGGAGCCGTCACCGCTCGTGCCCTTGAGGCCGTATTCGCGCTGCTTCTTCCAGGTGTTGGTGTTCAGCAGGTTCATGACGACATTGCTCGGGGCCGGGCCTCCGTTGGCGCCCCAGTAGTACTTGTCCCAGCTGAGCAGGTCGGGCTGGGCGTTTTCGACGTAGTAGCTCAGGTTCGCGTCGCGGTACCAGGACGGGTCATCCCAGGAGTTCGCGTGGACGACGGCGCCGGGGATGTTCTGCTTGGACCAGGCGAACCAGTTCTTGAAACACTCGGATTCGCCGCGGTTGAAGCCGCCCTCGTCGCCGTACTGAATGTCGACGAGCGTGGAGGCATACGGCTTCATGTACTCGTTCATGAACTCGCCGGGCTCGCCGGCGTTGCACATGCTGTTCTTGCCGTAGGGAGCCTTGGCCAGTGCCCACGGCGCCCCCTTGCCCAGGGACTCCATCATGGCGGTGTTGAACATGGGCAGGTCGTAGAACATCGGGAAGGCGCCGCCCGTGAGGTCGCGCTCGTTCGCGTCGAAGCCGCCGCGGCCGTATCCCTCGGAGGGGACCCACGCGGGCATCATGACGCCGTACTGCAGCGCGAGGGCCTGGGCGCGGTTGACGCCCCACTTGCCCTCGCCCGGGTCGAAGCCGGAGTAGCGCTCGTACATGGAGTTGTCGACCGCCGGGGCGACGGGGGTCTTGCCGGCGGGCAGGCCCCACACCTCGAGGTCGTTGAAGGTCACCGCGGTGGCGATGTTCTGGGGAGTCTGGGGCTCAGTCTCGTCGTTCATCCAGATGCGGATGTTCGTGGCGAGGTGGTAGGCGTTGAAGTCCCAGTACCACAGGCCGCGCGCGTCGCGCGTGAGCGAGGCGTGGGTGACGATCGTCTTCCACGGTCCCCCCTCGGTTTCCTGCACGGCGATGGCCACGGAGTTACCACCGTGCCACCCCTGCACGCCAGCGGGTAGGGTCGGGGTGCCCCAGCCGTTGACGCGGTGGACGTATCGGGCCTCGCCCAGGTGCAGCTCGATACCGGTGACGCCCTCGGACCACTCATTGGCTCGCACGAGAGGATCCGAGGTCCACGTCGTGGTGGGGTCGAGGTCGGTCAGAGCCGCGTTGTCGGTCTCGCTTCCGCCATTCGCCGAGGCCGTGGCCGGGATCAGCACGTTTCCGCGGAAGTCGGTCTCCACCTTGGAAATGTTGACGACGTAGGTGGCTTCCTTGCCGTCCTTGGCCACGTGAGCGGTGATGACGTTGAGACCGGTTTCGAGGTCGAGGTGAGCCACGCGCCCGTCGGCGTCGGGAGTCGTGTCGTTAATGGTGACGGTTGCCCCCTCGACGGTGCGGATGCGGGCCGAGACGGTCTTGGCGTGGTAGTAGCCGGTGGCCGTGTAGGTGTGGGTGCCGGGGGCGAAGTCCACGGGCTTGCCGGGTTCGCCATAGGGCAGCTGGTCGATGACGAAGTCAACGACGAGGTCGGACGCGCCCGATCCCTGCGCGGGGGCCTCGGGGTGGGGCACGACGGGACGGGTCGCGTCGTTGTGTCCGCCGCCCTCGTCGCTGCCGTAGGAGGTGATGGCGTTGCCGTCAGCGTCGCAGGGCAGGAGCTTAATGTCGGACAGCGCCATGTCGGACTTGCCAGGCGCGAGGGAGCGCAGGCCCGCCAGGGCGATGACGCGCTTCGTGGTCGCCGGGAAGGTGACGTACTGTTCCTTGTTGCCGAACTGGAGGTCGCTTCCGTGCGTGACCTCGGTGCCACCGTCCCAGGTTCCCTGGGCGACCTTCGCCTTCCAGTCCTCGAAGGAGGCCTCAGACGCGGGGTTGCCGGGATCTTCATCGAAGGCAAAGACGCGGTATTCGCCCGGGAACTGATCGTTTCCGAGGGTGGAATCGTAGGTGGGGCGCGGGGTCAGGCCAAGGCCGCAGACCTGGGTGCCGGGGGTCGGGTTCTGGACCGCCAGGGCGTGGGGGTAGGGGTCGAGGCCTCCCTTCCACTTGGTGGTCCAGAACGTCTTGGTTGCGTCGGAGCGGGCGGTGTCGTCATCGACGAGTGCGGCGATGGTGCCGTTGGGGGCTCCTTCGCCGACCTTCTCTTCGGAGGTCGCCCACAGGACACTCGGGTGGTAGGGGGCGTCGGGTGCTGCGATGGCCGCGGCGGGCACAAGCCCGAGCATCGTGGCCGCAAGAATCGGGGCTCCAAACGCGCCGATAATGGGTCTTTTCCCCATGAGTTTAACTCCTTCGTCAGTATGGGGTTAATGTCCGGGATCCGTCGTTTGACGATCGAGACCCCACAATACCTAACACGTGTTAGCTTTTTGTCACAGAACCTCCTTTGTGGGTAGAAAAAGCCCTCGCGGATGCTTGCGCACCCGCGAGGGATGAGATTAGAACTTCAAACCGCCATCTTCGATGCCGCGGAAGAAGAACTTTTGACTGAAGGCGAAGACCAGGACGACGGGCACCATCGCCACGACAGCGCCTGCCAGAACCAGCTGGTAAGTGACGCCCTGAGGCGAGTTTTGGATCGCCGTCAAGGTGAGCATCAGCGTCTGCTTGTTCGGGTCGGGCAGCATGAGCAGCGGGAAGATGAAGT
>CABKMZ010000163.1 GCA_902373545.1 uncultured Actinomyces sp.
TCTACCCGCAACCCCCGACCAACACCCGGTCACCCACACTCAACTCGGAAGAGCCAGATTACGGAAGAGAGCTTCGCGCAGCGGATCGAACTCACGAGCATCGCGATGGATGCGGACGGCTCGTTCTCCGCCTACTTCGAGGACGACGACATGTTCTTCGGGCACTGTGTCGTGGTCTATGGATCCCTCACTGATGGGGTGGCCTCGGCGGTGATGGCGGGTTAGGCGTCCTGAGCGCTCGCCAGAGCACTGCTATCGAGTCGGCGCAGGAGCAGATAGAGCCTGATCGAGGCGATCAGGTCGATAATGGGAATGGCGTGCCAACGCTTGTATTTCTTTGCCGTTTCAGGGGAGATCACCTGCTCGTCGCGCGCGCGGATAATCGCCGCGAACCCATGGGATGACGTGACAATCATGATGGCGTAGGCCCCCAGGAGCACAAAGGGGAGGATAAAAGCCTGAGGGGCGGGGCCGCCTGGGGCGAACAGATAAGCCCCCAGGAAAAATGTCAACAAGCACGTGATAAGGAAGAAAGGGAGGAGACTAAGTTTGATGACGAGGCCCCAGAATGCCAGTTCGCGGGGCTTGCGCCTGTCGCGAGAGATGTGCGTGCAGACGACACTGGCCGCAGCACAGACAAGCATCACGAGCGGCCAGACGTCGATTCGGAGCGTCGGGTAGGGAGGATAGAAGACCATGGTCAAGGGGCCGCCCGCGTAGGCCGTCGCGACAAAACAGAAAGAGGCTGTGAGGGGTGCGACAGCGGGCCAGGGGATTCGTGCGGCTCTGTGGACCGTCGGGGGCCTATCAGCGACAGAATTGCCGATGCGGGAAGCTGGTTGAGCAGCGCTGTATGCGCGTGAGAACTGGTTGGCGTCCTGCGCGTTGTCTCCGGCGGCGCGGTCCGATCGGTGTAGGAGCAGATAGAGCCTGATCGAGGCGACCAGGTCGGCGATGGGAATGGCGTGCCAACGCTTGTATTTCTTTGCCGTTTCCGGGGAGATCACCTGCTCGTCGCGCGCGCGGATGATCGCCGCGAATCCGTAGCACGAAGTGACGATCATGAGAGCGTATGACAGGACGGCATAGGGGGTGAGCAGGGCAAATTCCAGCGGTAATGCCTCAGGGCGGAGGGAGAACTGGCTACCAATAAGCGCAAAGACAACAAGGCTCACCAGGAATATTGGCAGAAAGCATACCTTGAGGACGAGGCCCCACAAGGCGAGGTCGCGCGTGCGCTCCGTGCGTACAAGCCCAAACGCGATGGCCGCATTCGCGGCGCCGAGGGTGACCAGCAGGAGGAGCCATATCAGCGGAGGAATCACGTTGAAGGCTCGACAGCCGAACAGGGTCCCCGCGGGTTCGCCCGCGTAGAACACGACGATGAACGCGATGGGCAGAGCGACCCTGAGTATTTTGGACACGTGGAGACCCCTCGTCGATCATCGTTGACTGGAAACGAATATAGCAGCCTGGAGGGGTCTGGGTTTTTCGGACCGTTTGTTGTGAGAGGGTTGTTCTAAGTAGTCCTGGCCGCTTGCGGCCGGGCAGAATGGATGGCCATCAGGAGGTTCTCGAAGCACACGCCTGAGCAGATTGTCGTGAAGCTGGAGAAGGCCGAGGCGCTGCGAGGTGAGGGCATGAGTACGGCCCAGGCCTGCCGCGTGCTGGGTATCAGCGAGGCGACGTTGTGCCGGTGGAATCCTGCTCCGTGAGTTCGGATCACAGGCACTACGCCGCGCTCGCGCATAGAGCAACAGGACTACTTCTGGCCCTCCACGTCGGGCACGTATGCCAGGAAGCCCGCCAGGACCTCGTCGTTGTGCTCGAAGAACGGCTTCCCCTTGTCGAGGGAATCGATCTGAGCCATGTCCTCGTCCGTCAGCGCGAAATCGAAGAGGTCGATGTTGTCCGCGATGTGCGAGGGCGTCTTCGAACCCGGGATGACGACGTGTCCCTGCTGGACGTGCCAGCGCAGCAGCACCTGGGCGGGGGACTTGCCGTGCTTCTCGGCGAGGGCCTGGATGAGGGGCTCGGTCATGATCGAGTCGTTGCCGCGCCCGCCCAGCGGGAACCACGCCTGCAGCGCGATGTTGTGCTGCGCGAGGAGCTCCTTGAGCTCGGTCTGTGGGAAGTAGGGGTGGCACTCGACCTGGTTGATGGCGGGGACGACCTCGCACTCGTCGAGGATGCGCTGCGTCTGGGTGACGTTGAAGTTCGACAGGCCAATCGCGCGGATTGTGCCTTCCTCGTGCGCCTTCTCGAGGATGCGGTACCCCGCGACAGTATCGCCGGCGGGCTGGTGCAGAATCATCAGATCGATGTAGTCCGTGCCTAGGCGCTCGAGAGTCTCATCGACGGCGGTGGGGCGCTCAAAGAACGACGGCCAGAGCTTCGTCTCGAGGACAATCTCCTCGCGCGCCTTCGAGGATGCGCGCATGCCGCGCCCGACGGCTCGCTCGTTCACGTACACGTTCGCCGTGTCGATGAGTGTGTAGCCGTTGTCCAGCGCGTAAGTGACCGCCGACTGGGCGTCATCCGGCTCCAGCAGGTACGTGCCGAGGCCGACCTGGGGAATAGTGACGCCGTTGTTCAGGGTGATGAGGTCCATGTGAACTCCTTTGTTGTCGTGAGCGTCGTGCGATGGGCCGGCAAGGTGTCTGCCGACCTGCGTAGACGCCGCTGATTGTCAGCCTATAGTCATCCCGGGAAGCCGTGCCTAACGGCGGTCACGTGTAGGCGTGTGACATGTGACGAGTTGGCGTCAGGAGCGCTGTGATCCCTCGG
>CABKMZ010000164.1 GCA_902373545.1 uncultured Actinomyces sp.
CCCAGCGTCACCGAGTCCGCGTACTCCAGGTCGCCGCCCATGGGCAGGCCCATCGCCAGGCGCGAGGTTTCCACCCCCATCGTGGAGAGCATGCGCGCCAGGTACGCGGCCGTGGCCTCGCCCTCGACGTTGGGGTTGGTCGCCAGGATGACCTCGGTGACGGTGCCGTCCGCGAGGCGGCTCATGAGCGAGGCGATGTTCAGCTGGTCGGGCCCCACCCCGTGGATCGGGTCGATGACGCCGCCGAGGACGTGGTACCGGCCCCGGAAGACGCGCGCGCCCTCGATCGCTTGGATGTCTTTGGGTTCCTGGACGACGCAGATGGCGCTGGGGTCGCGGCGCACGTCACGGCAGATGGAGCACTGCTCTTCTTCCGTGAGGTTGCCGCAGATGTCGCAGTGGCGCACGCGCCCGCGCACGGCGTTGATCGCGTCGACGAGGCGCGCGACCTCCTCGGGCTCCGCGTCCAGGACGTGCATCGCCATGCGCTGCGCGGACTTCGGGCCGATACCCGGCAGCTGTCCGAACTGGTCGATGAGGTCAGCCAGGGCGCCGTCGTACATGTCAGTATCCTCCCTCGGTCATCTTTTCCTCGATGACGCGTCCGCCGAGGATCTCCAGGACCGCCGCCAGGCCGATCTTCTGCGAGTTTTCAATGTTTTCGTCGTCAATGCTGGCGCTATCGTCGTCGGCCGCGTGGGTGCGAGGCGCGCCCGTGTCCCGTGAACGCTGAGCCTTGTCGCGCAGGGCGGCCTCTGCGGCGGCGCGCCCCGTCACAGGCGCGTCGTTGCCCGGCTGGGCGGGGCCGGCCTCGCCAGATGTCGGCCACTCCGAGGCGGCCTGCCATTCCGGGGTCGCCGGGGCGCCCGTCGTGGACGGCGTTGCCGAGGAGCCCGAGGCGGCCGGATCGGGCGCGGCGGCAAGCCACGACGGGGTCTGCGAGGCGGGAGGCTGCTGGACCGAGGCCTGCGGCGTCCATTCCTGGGGGCCCGCGTCCCGCTGGGCGGGAGCCTGCGGCGTCCATTCCTGCGAGGCCGGGGCCGCCTCGGGTGCCGACTCGGGCTCCTCGGGCGGGGTCCACTCGGCGGCGCCGTCGTCGAAGGAGACGGACGCTCCGCCGGGGATCACGACGGGGTCGCCCCAGCCGGTCGGCGTGGTGGGCGCGTAGGCGGCGGGCTCGATGGGCGCGTCGTCAAAGACTGGGGACGAGGCCGGGGCATCGACCACGCTGTCGGCCTGCGCGGGTGCAGGTGACGGTTGGTCGGCGGGTTCCGGGTCGCCCGGGTAGGTGAAGACCGTGAAGGAGCGCTTGCGCGGCGCGGCCGGGGCCAAGGGCGCGGCGGAGCCGGCGCGCTGCTGGTCTGCGGCGGTGGCCTGGTCGGCGGAGGGCGCCTGGGCGAGGGCTCGGGCGGCCCTTTCGGGCAGGGCCGGGCGCTCCTGCTGGGCGGACATGGCGCCGGGCGCGGCGGACTTCTGGGGCGCCGACCCGCTCTCGTACGAGGTGGGATCGCCGTAGGTGGCGGGCGCATCCTGCCAGGGCTGTTCCTCCGCGCGCGCCGCCTCGCGGCGCAGGGGCGTCACCGTGGCCGTTGCGGGCCACGCGGATTCCTGCTGGGCGGGCGGGCGCACCGCGTCGCGGGCGGGTTGCGGCGCGCGGGCGGGTTCGGGCCAGCCGCCGTCATCGTCCGACTCGAGGGCGCGAACGGGCTCGGGTCCTCGCACTGGCTTGGATCCTCGCACTGGCTTGGCTCCGCGCGCAGGTTCGGGCCACCCATCGTCCTCGGGCTCGGGAGCGGGTTCGTCGTGGTATGCCGCCTGCGCGGCGGCCTCATCAAAAGGGGGCGGCTCCGAGACCCAGCCACCGGGCTGTGACTGCGCGGGGCGGCCGCTGGAATACGATGCGGGGGCCGACGGGCCGGTCGTCGCTGATCCGCCCGAGGCCTGCCCCACCTGGGCAGACACGGTGACGGTCAGGCCGGTGACCTCACGGATGGCCTTTTCGACGTCTGCACCGCGCGGGCCGCGCGAAAAGGCGTTGACCATCGCTTCGACGGGGAAGAGCAGGACGACGGTGGAGCCGTCAACGGCTCCGAGCTGGGCGTTACCGCCGACCATCGACCACGTCACGCGGCTGATGGAGGAGAGGCGTTCCACGACCTCGTTCCAGCGTCCGCGCAGCATGTCCGCCTCGCGTCCGCCGGGGGCGTGGGCAGCGGGAGCCTCGCGGCGCGCGCTCTGCTGGTTGGATGCCTCGCGGCGCGCCGGTTCGTGGCTGCGCGCGTCGGGACGTTCCCGAGACGGCCGTTGCGCGGGGGCCTCGGGACGCTCGTTCGAGGGACGGTCACTCGCGGGACGCCCGGATCGATCGCCTGCGGGCGGTTCGTCGCCCGCCCCAGCTGGGCGCTCCTGTGCCGGGCGATGCGCGGGATCGGTGGTGGCCTCGGGCGAACGTGGCGCGGGGCTGGACGAGCCCCAATCGGGGCCGCTCCCCCACGCGGGCACGCCCTGCGCGGCGGGCGCAGGCGCGGCGGGCGCGGGCGAGGACGACGCGGGTGCGGGTGCCTGCCCGGAGGGGGCCGAGGCCTCGGCGCGCTCCTGCTTCTTGCGGGCCAGGGCCTCGCGGGCCTCGCGGGCACCGAAACGGCCCGAGGAAGCCTCGGGCGATGAAGCGGAGGAGGCCTCGCGCGGCGCTCCCCCACCGGTCATGCCGACGGTGCCCTGCACGGGGCCGGGGGCGGGCGCGGCGGTGGGAGTCGGCACGAGGATGCGGCCGACGAGGAGCTCGA
>CABKMZ010000165.1 GCA_902373545.1 uncultured Actinomyces sp.
GCCGTCCAGGAAGCCCTGGACGCCCACCCCGACATCGTCGAGAAGATCAAGGGCGGCAAGGTCCAGGCGGCCGGCGCCCTCGTCGGAGCGGTCATGAAGGCCACCCGCGGGCAGGCAGACGCCGCCCGCGTGCGCGAGCTCATCATGGAGATGGTCGGAGCCTGAGACATCCGCACTCCCGTTGGGGGGCCGGGATCGCATGCGATCCCGGCCCCCGTCGTATCCCGACCGCGCGTTCGCGCCCCCGCGCGCGGCCCCTATAGTCCGCCCCGGCCTCGTCCCTCACCGCGCCCACCTGTCCACGTTGTGGCCTTCCCCTACCGAAGCACCACCAACTGTCCCTAGGATGAACGACAGAGGACAGCCAGGCCGCCTGGCCGAGCGCCCAACGAAAGGATAGACATGCGCACTTCGCCGTCGTACACCGCCTCCTACCGTATCGAGGTGGACGAGAAGACCACCTCGATTGCGTCCATCGTCGACGTAGTCTCCGCAACCGGAGCGGAGATCAAGGGCCTGGACGTGGCCGACTCCGACCGCGGGCGCATCATCATCGACCTCACCTGCGACATGCGCGACTCCGAACACCGCCGCGAGGTGCGCGACGCGATCAACGCGCTGCCCGGCGTGGTCGCCGACTCGGTCTCCGACCAGACCTTCATGAGCCACATCGGCGGCAAGGTGGAGATCCACTCCAAGGTGCCGCTGCGCAACCGTGACGACCTCTCGCGCGCCTACACCCCCGGCGTCGCCCGCGTGTGCACCGCGATCCACGACATGCCCCAGAAGGCGCACCTGCTGACCATGAAGGCCAACACGGTCGCCGTCGTCTCCGATGGCACCGCCGTCCTGGGCCTGGGCGACATCGGTCCCGAGGCCGCCCTGCCCGTCATGGAGGGCAAGGCCGTCCTGTTCAAGGAATTCGGCGGCGTCGACGCGTGGCCCGTCGTCCTGGACACCAAGGACACCGAGGAGATCATCTCCATCGTTAAGGCGATTGCCCCCGCGTACGGCGGCATCAACCTGGAGGACATCTCCGCGCCCCGCTGCTTCGAAATCGAAGAGCGCCTGCGCTCCGAGCTTGACATCCCGGTCTTCCACGACGACCAGCACGGCACCGCCATCGTCGTGCTCTCCGCGCTCATCAACGCCCTGAAGATCGTGGGCAAGAAGATCGAAGACGTGCGCATCGTCGTCTCCGGCGTCGGCGCGGCCGGCAACGCGATCATCCGCCTGCTGCTCGCCCAGGGCGCGCGCGATATCATCGGCTGCGGTCGCGACGGCGCGCTGTCCGGCGACGACACCGAGGGCATGCACCCCTCCCGCAAGGCCCTCGCTGAGGCGACCAACCCGCGCCACGTCCACGGCTCCCTCAAGGAAGTCCTCAAGGGTGCCGACGTCTTCATCGGCGTCTCGTCCGGCAACATCCTTGAGCCGTCCGACATTGAGACCATGGCCGAGAACGCCATCGTCTTCGCGCTGGCCAACCCCACGCCCGAGGTTGACCCGATCGGCGCCGGCAAGTACGCGGCCGTTGTCGCCACCGGACGAAGCGACTACCCGAACCAGATCAACAACGTGCTGGCCTTCCCGGGCCTCTTCCGCGGCCTTCTCGACGCCAAAGTCAAGGAGATCACCACCGAGGTTCTGCGCGTCGCCGCTGTGGCTATCGCGTCCGTCATCTCCGAGGACGAGCTGAGCCCGTCCTACATCATCCCCGGCGCCTTCGATAAGCGGGTTGCCCCCGCCGTCTCCAAGGCCGTGCGCCGCGCGGTGCGCGACCTTCCGACCGTGGACATCCCGGTTCAGCCCGACATGGATGTGAACTGAGAGTCATTTCGGATCGTTTGCGGGTCCAATCGCGCTGGTGAGGCGCGGTTGGGCCCGCACTTTTTGTCCCGAGGCCGGGGCAATCACGTTGAATGGATGGGGACTTTTCGTTGTGTTTGGTGGGTTTGTGGTGTGTGTGGTGGGGGTCACGTTGTTTTGGGTTGACTTTTGTGTGGGGGGTGAGTAGATTATTCACCTGTCGCCGCGAGCTTGTGAGTGGGTTTGTGGTGGTGGTTCACCGCTTGGGTGGCTGGGTTTTGGGCCTGGTTGTTTGGGTGTGTGGGTGTTGTTTGTGAACTCGATAGTGTGTTTGTTTGTTTTGTTTATGCCTGTTTTTTGTTTTTGAGTGTTTTTGGTTGGGATTGCTGGCCAGGCGGTTTTGTTTGGTTGGTTTTTCTGGGCTTTAACGTTTTTGTTTTTGTTCGGAGAGTTTGATCCTGGCTCAGGACGAACGCTGGCGGCGTGCTTAACACATGCAAGTCGAACGCTGAAGCTCAGCTTTTGTTGGGTGGATGAGTGGCGAACGGGTGAGTAACACGTGAGTAACCTGCCCCCTTCTTTGGGATAACGCCCGGAAACGGGTGCTAATACTGGATATTCACTGGCCTTCGCATGGGGGTTGGTGGAAAGGTTTGTTCTGGTGGGGGATGGGCTCGCGGCCTATCAGCTTGTTGGTGGGGTGATGGCCTACCAAGGCTTTGACGGGTAGCCGGCCTGAGAGGGTGACCGGTCACATTGGGACTGAGATACGGCCCAGACTCCTACGGGAGGCAGCAGTGGGGAATATTGCACAATGGGCG
>CABKMZ010000166.1 GCA_902373545.1 uncultured Actinomyces sp.
CCGTGAAGGCGCCCTACGTGCGCCTCATCAACGTGGAGGCCGGCCCGAAGGGCGACCAGATCTCGAATTTCGACGTGCGCTTCCTCCAGCCCAACAGCGGCGAAATCCCGACCTCCGGTCTGCACACGATCGAGCACCTGCTCGCCTCCCTGCTGCGCGACCGCATCGACGGCGTTATCGACTGCTCGCCGTTCGGCTGCCGCACGGGCTTCCACCTCATCATGTGGGGGACCCCCACCGTCAAGGAGGTGACCGCGGCTATCGCCTCGTCGCTGCACGCCATCGCCGAGGAAGTGACCTGGGAGGACGTTCCGGGAACGGACGTGTACTCCTGCGGCAACTACCGCGATCACTCGCTGTTCAGCGCGCGCGAGTGGGCGCGGACGATCCTCGAGCAGGGTCTGTCCGTCGACCCCTTCGAGCGCGTCTTCATCGTTCACTGATCGAGACACACAATAGTCCGGGGCCCAGCCGAAAGGTGGGCCCCGGACTCGTCTGTGCGGGGGCGTCGCGTCAGGGGCGAGCGCACACCCGCCACGGCCTCGCCTCTTAGTCCAAGCCGACCGCGTCGCGCACGCTGGCCTCGAGGGCGTCGGCCTGGCGCTGAGCGGCCGCGTCGAGTGGGCCGTCGGCCGTCAGGATGGAGAACAAGCCGTCTGGTCCCCGGCGTACCCACGCCGTGATCGTCGTTCCGTTGCCCACCTCCACCTGGGAGTGCAGGACGATCGACCGGTTGACGTACTCGCTGACCTGGCGCATGAACTCGTCCGGGTCCCCCTGGCTGCGTCCAGCCAGGGCCGCGCGGGCCGGGTCCACCCACTCCAGTGCGAACAGCTCGCCCTCGGCCTCCCAGCGGGCCCGCGCCACGTCGTACCAGGGGAAGATCTGGGGCGTGGCATCGCCCTTGCTCTTCTCGCTCTCGTTGGACGAGGCCTCGGCACCGAAGACGTACAGGCCCGACTTTGCGGCCGCCATCCAACGCCCGTCCTCCAGCTTCAGGCCGGGGGAGCGGCGCTCGCGGGTGGGCAGGGCGGAGGAAAGAGAGTCAGGCAGAGTCGTCATGCGTCGATCGTATCCTTTCGGCAAAAATCATGCGCACAGACCTATTCCGTACGTGAAAGCGTACGTTATGATGGGAGTGGAAAGGAACAATCATGACTGCTGTGAGTGCTACCGCGGCCCGCTCAGACCTGTACCGGCTCATCGACACCGTGAACGAGGACTCGACACCCATCACGATCACCGGCCGTCGTGGAAACGCCGTTCTCATCGGCGAGGCAGACTGGTCCGCCATTCAGGAAACCTTGTATCTGCAGGGGATTCCCGGAATGTCGGATAGCCTGAAGGAAGCCGCTCGCGAAGATCTCGACGACGCCCTCGATGACGTGGAGTGGTAGCGATGTGGCGGGTCGTTTTCTCCAAGCAGGCCGCGAAGGATGCGAAGAAGCTCTCCGCCAGCGGACTCAAGGCGAAAGCACAGAGCCTCATCGAGGTTCTGACTGAGGACCCGTTTGCGATGCCTCCCCGCTACGAGTGCCTCGTCGGGGATCTCGCAGGTATGTATTCCCGCAGGATCAACATTCAGCGCAGGCTTGTCTACGAGGTCTTCGAAGAGGAACGCATCGTCCGCGTCCTGCGCATGTGGACCCACTACGAGTGAGGCGTCCTGTGGGTGAGAACGTCCACAGGGGGCGGGGGAGTGGGTCACATGCCGAAACCAATCGGCCACAATGCGGACGGCGGGCATATTCTGGCTTCATATTTGTGAAAAACCACGACAGGAGACCTCATGGCATCGACGCAGCACACCCCCACGGAACTTGAGGCTGCCGGCGATCTGGTACTTCCCGCCGCCGACGAGCTGGCCGGTCGTTTTCCCCTGACCCCCAACGCTCACCCGGCGACGCCGGAGGAGTACAACGAGATTATGTCGACCCTGGCCTTCGGCAAGAAGTTCACGGATCACATGGCCCACATGCGCTGGACGCGCGAGGGTGGCTGGGAGGATCGCGAGGTCGTTCCCTACGGCCCCCTGAACCTCAACCCCGGCGCCTCCGTCTTCCACTACTGCCAGTCCGTGTTCGAGGGCATCAAGGCCTACAAGCGCGAGGACGGCTCTGTGTGGACCTTCCGCCCCGGCTACAACGCCGCGCGCCTGAACCACTCGGCCCGCCGCCTCGCCCTGCCCGAGCTGAGCCGCGAGGACTTCGTCGCCTCCCTCGTGGACTACGTGCGTGCCGATGTCAAGTGGGTTCCCGAGGTCGATGGCTCCTCCCTCTACCTGCGTCCCTTCATGTTCGCCTCCGAGGAGTTCGTGGGCGTCCACCCCGCGGGCGTCGTCGACTACTACGTCATCGGCTCGCCCTCTGGCCCCTACTTCAAGGGCGGGCTGTCGGGCGTGGCCATCTGGGTGGAGCGCGAGTACCACCGCGCCGGCCCCGGCGGCACCGGCAGTGCCAAGGCGGGCGGCAACTACGCGGCCTCCCTGCTGCCCCAGATCCAGGCCGAGGCCAAGGGCTTCTCCCAGGTCTGCTTCCTGGACACCTACGAGGGCAAGTACCTTGAGGAGCTGGGCGGCATGAACATGTTCGTCGTCATGGC
>CABKMZ010000167.1 GCA_902373545.1 uncultured Actinomyces sp.
CGGTTCAGTGGCTCGACGACCTCCTGCCCGACCCGTCCACCGTTGATCGCAAGGACGCTGACGCGGTGTGCTCCGCCTACGTCATCACCAATCAAACCTGGGACGCGTCGCGCGACGTCACGGACGCGTTCGCGTCCATCCGCGCGAGCGTCTACGAAACGCCCGAGCTGCAGCGTAAACACACGCCGACCCCTGAGCTGGAGAGAGGGCAGGGTGAGTTCCTGCCGCTGGTGCCGAACCACTCCCACACGACTGTCACGATTGAGAACATCGGCGTCGAAGGCAGGGAATCACCCCGCCGCGAAGGCAATAAGTGGGTGAGGCTCGTCAGCTTCACGCGCTCCTACGCGGACGACTCGCACGAGCCGGTCCGCGCGCTGGTGTTCCTGACCCTCGTCGAGCAGGAGGATGGCACCTGGGCTGTCGGTAACGCCGAGTGGCACTGATAGGCGCGAGGTCGCGTGGGACGTGGATCTGCGCGGCTGATATCCCGTCTGTGCGCCATGCTCGGCGGCCCTCGAAAGTCGCACGTAATTCTAAAATGGTAAGTTTTGGAGTCCTCTGAAAACCGCGGAATTTCAACGATCTAAATTCAAAAGTTGAAATAGCTGTGGGGGAATTACGTGCGACATTTTTGGGTAACTGGGCTTTGAGGGCGTGGAGAAAAGCCGCGGCCGAGGGACGAGGCCTGGGCTGGGGAGCGAGGGACCGGCGAACGAGGCCTGGGCTAGGGAGTGAGGGATCGGCGAACGAGGCCTGGGCTGGGGAGTGAGGGATCGGCGAGCGAGGCCTGGGGGTGGCAGGGTACGGTCGGCCCGAGAGGCCCGAGAGGCCCGAGAGGCCCGAGAGGCGCGAGAGGCGCGAGAGGCGCGACAGCGTGCTCAGCTCGCCTGCTCGGCAGGACGGTACGGGTATATGCGACGGGCGGCTACCCGAGAGGGTAGCCGCCCGCTGTCACTAAGTTGCTCACCGCAGTGAGCCGGGCGCTCAGTCCGGGAGAGCTGCCCCGGCCTCGGCGAGGAGAGTGCGGATCTGCTCCTCGACGCCCTTGGTGCCGCGGCCGACCTCGCGGAGCTGGCCGTCCGCGCCTGCGATGTAGTGCGTGGGCCAGGCGGTGGCGCCGTAGGCCTGGAAGGCCTCGAGCTCGGGGTCCAGCGCCACCGGGTAGGTGATGCCCAGCTTCGTGATTGCGCCGCTGACCACGGCGGCGTCGCGGTCATGGGGCTGCTGGGGCGAGTGCACGCCGACCACGACCAGGCCGTAGTCCTTGTACTTCTCGTAGATGCGCTCAAGCTCGGGGATTTCACGCTGGCAGTTCGTGCACGAGCTCGACCAGAAGTCCACGAGCGTCACCGTGCCGGAGGGCTGGCCGAGGGCGTTCATCCACTCGGAGGCGTTGATGGTCGGCAGGGCGCCGCAGTCCTTGGTGGAGCCGGAGTCGCGCGCGCACTGGGCGAAGTCGCCGCGGGCCTCGACCTCGGTCTCGGGGTCGCAGGCGCCGGTTTCGCACGCCTCGCCCTCGCCCGCCTGGAGGGACGCCGTGTAGTCGGGGATCATGCGCTGGAGGGTGGCCGGCGCGTCGGTCGCGATGCCGAGCGCGAGGGCGATCATGGCGACGCCGGCGGCGATGCGCAGCGGGCGCTGGCGGGCCTTGAGGAAGCTCGCGGCCACGCCCGATCCCGCCAGAGCCACGGCCAGCAGCGGAATCGACAGGCCCACCGCGAAGGAAATCACCAGGCCCACAATGTGCCAGGTGAACTGGCCCGTGTTCGAAGCGACGATCACCGAGGCCAGGACCGGCCCTGCGCAGGGCACGAACGCCGCGCCCAGCACCAGGCCCAGGCCGAAGCCCGCGCTGTCTCCCGTCGTGCGGGGTGCCAGGCGCGCGAACGGGCGCTCCAGGACCTCCATAACCTTCGGAACGATCATGCCGATGCCCACGGCCACAAGCAGCACAATGCCCGCCCAGCGGATCGCGGTCTGCGGCAGGTGCAGCAGGCTCAGCAGCGCCGACCCCGCAACCGTGATCAGCATGAACGAGGTGATCAGGCCGGCGACGATCAGCATGGGGCGACGCGCGACGCTCGGCGAGTCGTCGTCGGCCTTGCGTGCGGCGACCTTGGGGGAGCCGCTGCCCTTGCCGACGTTCACGCCCGGCGCGACGCGGAAGAGCCCGGGATCGACGCTGTTGCTCGCATTCTCAGGGGACGAGGCCGTGGCGGCCTTTGCGGAATCGCGTCCCCCGGCGGCGCCGAGGAAGAGGACGGGGAGGACGGGAAGAATGCACGGAGAAATGCCCGTGACAAGACCGCCAAGAAGACCAAGCAAAAGGAACATAGGTTCACCTTACTTGTAAAGGGTGGAAATGCGCGCGACGTGGCGCCTGAAGGTGTGAAAACCCTGGGCTTGGGTTGGTGTTAATTACCCGATACCCAAAAGTCGCACGTAATTCCCTCCCGAGAATTTCAAACTTTGAAATCGGATCGTTGAAATCATGCGCTTTTCGGCCGTACTCTAAAACTGACCCGGGGGAAATTACGTGCGACATTTTTGGGTAACCGGGTGTGGGGGCGCGGGTGTGGAGGCGCGGGGG
>CABKMZ010000168.1 GCA_902373545.1 uncultured Actinomyces sp.
TCGATCCTCGACATCGAGATCGCGCGCACCTACCAGTGGGATGCCGCCACCATCATCTCCGTCTCTGGCGTCGACCGCGCCGGCGACCTGACGACGCGCATCGTCGAACATCCCGGCGCCCTGGCAGACATCGCCGCCGAAGGCTTCTCCCCCCACTCCGCCGCCGGCCACGCGCTCTCCCACGAGCTCCACGACGCCATCCAACGCCGCGTGCGCCTGTGGATTGCGGAGATCCCCACCGACCAGCTGCCGCGCCTGCGCGAGGCCCTCGGCTCCGACGTCATTCACGAGGCCGGCGCCCCCTCCGGCGGTTACACGCCCATCGCGCTGTCCCCCCTCGCGCTGCTCGAGGCGTGGGCGGACGGCACCGACGAGCAACGCGCCTTCATGCGGGTCGCCATGGCCGGCCTCGACACGCTCTCCACCGCGTCACGCGCCACCCGAGCCGCGCGAGCAGTCGGTGCCTCCATCATTGAGCGCACGGCCTTCCTCAAGCTGTGCCGCAACCCCAAGTTCATCGCCTACGTCGTCGTCCTCGTCTACTCGATGGCGCGGGCCGTGCCCGTCATGTACGTCCCGCACTTCCGGGGCGACTGGCGCATCCTGTGGGCCATCGACATGATCACCGCCATCCCCTACACGTGGGGCCTCATCGAAATGGTCGCCGGACAAAAACTCTGGCACCGCATCGTCGGCGCCATCACCTCCGCCGTCACCTTCCTTGCCCCCTACGTGTACTTCCTCATGTACGGGCGCCACGCTCCCCCGGGCGTGTGGACCGCCATCGCCCTGATTTTCTTCGGCGGCATCTTCCTGGAAGTCTTCCGCTACCAGCGCGACCGGGCCGTCAAGAAAGGCCTCGCGGAGCTCTCGTAGCACCGCCTCTCCGGGCTGTTCTGCGCGCGCCCGCGAGCGGAGCCATGCGGCGTCAACGGCGGCACGGAAGGTTTCGGGGTGCTCCGCGCGCCCGCGGGCGGAGCGCGGGCGGAGCGCGGGCGGAGCGCCGCCTCGCCGTATGCCCAGCCCCGGCCTCGGACACGAACGGGGGTGGGAACCCTCTCGGATTCACACCCCCGGTGCGCAGGCGTGCGCGGCGCGTCAGTCGGAATTCTTCATGAAGTTCCACATGATGACGAGGACGGCACCCACCGGCTTGTTAGACGTGGCGACATCACGCAGCTCACTTTGCGACAGGTCGGCCCCGTACTCCATGAAACCACCGAACCCACGGGCGGCCTCATTGACCGCATCATCCGTCGCCTCCAACAACGCCAGGTTGCCGTAGGTGCGGATGGTGGACACATGCCACCCAGTGGAATCCCTTACCGTGAAAATACCCAGGCGCTCCGGGTTGACCAGGCCCTCAGTAAAACGCACGGTCTGGCTCTTCCTGCTCGAGCTACGCGAACTGTACCCGTAGCCAAAGTCCGGATACGAGTACGTCACCGTGTCATCGTTGAACGAGACAGAGAAGTCGCCCGCCGTGATCGACGTCGTCCCAAAGTTCACGATCGAGCCGCCGCTGACCTTCGTGGAACTCAGACCCCAATCGATCTGAACGTTCGCCCCGATCCCGTTCGAATCCATGCCCCGACCCGAGCGGGATGAGGACGAACCGGTATCTCCGTATACCGCGACGATGCGGCGCTCGGGCAGATCGAGGAAACGGTAGAAGTCCTTGTCGGACATGCTGGCCCCGTTACGCAGCGCGTCCACCATGCCAGAGACGGCCTCCTCCGGAGAGGACGCCCCTTTAACGTCGGTGAAGTCGGCGTCGTAGTGAGGCACGACCGAACGATCACTCCCCAACGCCTGCTCAGCCACCGTCATCGAAGGAGACAGGTACCACCGTCCCCCCTCGTTGACGGCCACGAGTGTCAGCTTGCCGTCCGGGAACGAATCCAAAATGTTCCCATAGCGCATGATCGGGTTGACATTGATCGTATCCTTCAACTCGTCGAAGAAATCGTTCTCCCCTTGCGTCAGACTCGTCCCCTTAGCCTCCGCGTAGCGCGAACGGAGTTTATCCGCTAGCTCATGCCTGATCACAATGTCACCCGTCCACTGAGTGATGCGGATGAGAGCAATCTGATCTGATTTTTCCTCGACCGTATACCTCATGTCCGATTCGGCGATGACGATCGCTTCGAGGTACTCCTGGAAAGCCTCCGGACTCGTCATCTTCGACCAATCCGTACCACCGTCAGCCTTGTAGTCCTGCTGCCATGCCATCGCGGCAGCGAGCTCGGATGGCGGCAGGGCGCTTGCGAGCGACTCCAGCGACTTGGTGTCGAAAGCATTCTCGATGCTCGCAGCCAAGTCGTCGGGGGTCGAGTAGCCTCCCGACGGGAAGAGGACGCGGGTGATCGCATACGCTCCACCTCCGATGACCACCAGGGCGGCGACAACCATCATGGCGAGCAAAGCCATCGGCTTGTTGCGCTTCTGGGCGAGCTGCGGGGGCATCTGGCCCGAGAACTGGTTCACCTCGGGAGGAGGGGGCATCTGGCCCG
>CABKMZ010000169.1 GCA_902373545.1 uncultured Actinomyces sp.
CCTCGCGAGTGAGGTTCAGGCCTGGCATGGGGTGCCTTTCCGTCGATGGAATGGGAGCGCTTTCGCGCCAAACATTCCTATGTTGTCATGTGTTGCAGGTGATTGCTCGTGGCACGCCGAAATATGTCGGCGCGGACACGCTTTCACCAGATGGTGACGCGCTGGGCGGGCTCCAGCCACATGCCGTCCCCGGCCTTGACGTCAAATGCCTGCGCAAACGCATCCAGGTTGCGCAGCACCTGGTTGCACCGGAACTCGGCAGGAGAGTGCGGGTCGACGGCGAGCATCTGACGGGCGAACTGCGGGCGCGTGGCGGTGCGCCAGGCGCGGGCCCAGGAGAAGAAGAAGCGCTGAGGGCCCGTGAGCTCGTCGATGACGGGGGCCGTTGCCGGGGTCAGCCCCTGCTCGGCCAGGGCGGCCACCCACGCCTTCCACGCGATTGTCATGCCGCCCAGATCGCCGATGTTCTCACCGATGGTCAGCGCGCCGTTGACGTGGGGGAGGGAACGGTCCTCGCCGTCGCCAGCCACGGCCTCGTCGCTGGAGGCCTCGCGCAGGACCGCGGGCGTGAGCTCGTCGTACTGCCCAATGAGCGCGTGGGTGCGCTCCTCGAAGGCGGCGCGGTCCTCGTCGGTCCACCAATTCGACAGGTTTCCCTCGCCGTCGTAGCGCGAGCCCTGGTCATCGAAGCCGTGTCCGATCTCGTGACCGATGACCGCGCCGATCGCCCCGAAGTTGACGGCGTCGTCAGCCTGCGCGTCAAAGAAAGGGGGCTGGAGGATCGCGGCGGGGAAGACGATCTCGTTCTGGGTCGGGTTGTAGTAGGCGTTGACCGTCTGGGGCGTCATGTACCACTCGTCGCGGTCCACGGGCTGGCCGAGCTTGGCCCACTCGCGGTCGGTCGCATGGGCGCTGGCGGCGCGCACGTTGTCCACGAGCGAGGCGTCCGGGTCCAGGTTCAGGCTCGAGTAGTCGCGCCACTTGACGGGGTAGCCGATCTTGGGGTTGAAGGTGGCCAGCTTGGCCAGAGCCTTCTCCTTGGTCTCCTCGCTCATCCAGTCGAGGCTTCGGATCGACTCGCCGTAGGCGTCGAGCAGGCGGCGCACCAGCGCATCCATCGCGTCCTTCGCGTTGGGCGGGAAGTGACGGGCGACCCAGGCGCGGCCCATGGCCTCTCCCAGGTAAGACTCGATGAGGGACAGGGCGCGCTTCCAGCGGGGACGCAGCTCCTGCGTGCCGGCCAGGGTGCGGCCGTGGAAGTCGAAGTTCTCCTCGACGAAGTCGGAGGTCAGCAGCGAGGCACGCGAGTCGATGGCGGAGGCGGCGAGCCACTCCTTGAGGGTCGACAGGTCGGTGGATGCCCACAGGGAGGCCGCGCCGCGCAGGTAGTCGGGCTGGTCGACGTTCACGACGAGGCCGGCCACGGGCATGCGGGTTCCGCGCGCCCAGGCGTCCCAGTCGAAACCGGGCGCCAGGTCGGACAGTGTGGCCCACAGGGTCGGGTTATCGGACAGGAGCGGGTCTCGGTTGGACACCGAATCGCGGTGGTGGGAGGCCAGGGCCGTCTCCAGGTCCATGATGCGCTGTGCGCCTCCCTCGGGGTCGGGCATACCCGCCAGGGCGAGCAGTCGTGCGGTGTGGGCGACGTAGGCCTGGCGGATCGGCTCGTAGTCCTCCTCGCGGTAGTAGGCCTCGTCGGGCAGGCCGATTCCGGACTGGACGAGAGAGACCATGTAGGAGGAGGAATCGTGCGGGTCGGTGCCCACGTAGGCGCCCACGAGGCCTCCGACGCCCTCGCGCATGAGGGAACCCATGACCTCGGCGAGCTCCTCGCGGCTGGTGGCACCCTCGATGGCGTCGAGGTCCGCGCGCAGGGGTGCGGTTCCCGCGGCGTCGATCGCGTCCTCGTCGAGGAACTGAGTCCACAGCGTGGCGATGCGTGCAGCGTCCGGGTCGTCGAGCGTGCCGGCGGCCGCATCCTGGGCAATTGCGCGGGCATATTTTTCGGATGCGTCGCGCAGGGCGTGGAATGCGCCGTCCATCGGGCGGTCGGCGGGAATCTCGTGGGTGGCCAGCCATGTGCCGTTCACGTGGCGGTAAAAATCGTCTTGGGGGCGCACGGCGGGATCCATGTTTGCCGTTTCGAGGACGCGTGCGAGCAGTGTGTTCGTCATGCCCTAACTCTAGGGTGTTTCCTGCCCCGTGCGCGTGACCTAGAGATTTCGGGGACGCGAACACTGATTTACGTGACGGTCATGGGCTGTAATTCCGCATTTTCCGCGCAATTTGGGGCTCGAAGTGCGAATGCCACTTTGGACCGCGATACGCGTGCACATTTGTGCATGGGGGTCTGCGAATTCGTGCAAACGGGGGGTGAGGGGGCAAAATTGTAAGTGCAATGAGGCCCATCCTCATGAAGACGTGAAGGGAAATAACACGGTGAAGACACTTCGCACTGACG
>CABKMZ010000170.1 GCA_902373545.1 uncultured Actinomyces sp.
CGACGCCGATGCCCCACGCGGTTGCGCTGGTCAGGGCGGCGATCAGTTCGATGGCGATGGTCCAGCCGAAGGCCTTGAGGGCCTGGAGTGTGGAGGCCCAGGCGGTGGCGGTGTCCTTGCTGCGCAGGTATTCGACGATGAAGATGGCGGCGACCATGCCGAGGACGAGGCCGAGGGGCAGGCCGATGAACCATCCGACGACGCCGCCGGCGGCTCCCCACACGAGCGTGGATTGGGGGATTCCGGCCTTGTTCATGCCGCGCGCGGGGATGACGTATTTGAGGACGGTCCCCAGGATGAGGACGAGGGCCGCGACCGCGAAGATGATCCACGCGCTGGTCGTGCCGGTCATCCACGCCCACACGAGGATCGCGCCGCCGACGAGGGGCGCGGAGGGCCAGACTTGCACGACGGCACCGATGACTCCCAGGAGGATGACGATGCCGACGATGACGGTTCCGAGGATGCTCATGGGCGCTTATCCTAGCGGCTCGAGCTGTGGCCCGGGCGCTCGCACTGCTAGCCTGAGGCCACCACCCGATGGAGGGACGAGGCCGTGGCCGGGCTCGCGCTCGCTGCCGGATGCGCGCTTGGGCGGCCTGATTCCTCCGCGACGCCTCTTTCTGGGAGATTGATGAGTGCCCTGTTTGCTTTCCGCCCGATGACGGTGTTCGACGTGTCGTGCCCGCCGCGCGAGGCTTTCGCGCGCTGCATTGATTTCTGGAACCGCGTCGGTATCCGCTCGGAGACGCCCGGGATGCTCGACCAGTTCGCGATGCGCGGCTGGACGGGCACGGAGATCACGGTGGGGCGTCGCCGCGGGACTGGCCCCGACGCGGATTGGGGTGATCTCGGCGCATCGTTCCCCGGCCTCGCGCTGGCGGGTCTCGCCCTGTCCCTGGTCGCGAACAGGAGGCACGGGAACATCGATATGACGCGCCTCATCGTCGCAGCCAGGCCAGTGCCTGGAGGCCTCCCGCGGTCCGAGCTGTGGTGTTTCCCGTGGGATGACACGATTCGCGGCCCGCGCCTGACCAAAGATCCCCTCGACCGGGTTTTCGCCCAGCTCGAGCAGACGCTCGCCGGACAGGGCATCCTCCTGGGTCCCCCACGCCTCGTCAAGAAAAGGGAGCTTCCCGGCGACTCTCCCCTCTCCGACGCGGGCATCGCGACGATGCACCGGGACGCACGCAAGGCGACCGGAACCAGCGCCTTCCGCTTCCGACGATAAGGACACCCATGACCCCCTTGTTTTCCCGCGTCGGCCGCAGCCTCTCGCTCACGACGCACCCGTTCAGGGTCTTTCGCCTGGCGGTCTCCCCCGACGAGGCCGTGGCGCGCTGCGTCGCCCAGCTGCACAAGGACGGTATCCGCGCCGAGACGCCCGGCATGCGCGAGCAATTCGCGCTGCGCGGGTGGGTGGGCACCGAGCTGGCTACCGGGAACAACGGGAAGGCTTTTCTCGTCGATGCGATCGCCTCGGCCACCACGACAGGCATCGTCGCCGATCTGTTCCCGCGGGCGGTCCCTGACCGCGTCAAGCGTGCCTTCCTCGAGAAGACGCGCATCGAAGTCATCGCCCGACCGATCCCGGGCGGGATGCGGCCGATGAGCGAGCTGTGGTGCCACTTCGACTACACGTCCACCGGCGAGACCATGTTCGCGGAGGACTGCATCGCCTCGATGCTGGAGAGGATCGAGCAGTCCTTCAGGGACGAGGGGCTCATGATAGCCGCCCCCGAACGCCTCCGAATCCGCGATATGCCGCCCAACGTTCCCCTTGCACTGCTGACTCTCATGGAGATGCGTAGAGCCGCGAAGAGGGCACGCCGAGGTCGCTAGCTGGCTGCGGGCCGATAGTCCGGCTCGCGCGCCCTGCTCACGTCTCTTAACAGTCTCGCCGCGGGCGCTGATGCGCGCCCGCGGCGAGACGACAGATGGTTCGGCAGGCTCAGCCCTGCGAGCGCAGGGAGGCCACCTCGTACAGGGCGATGCCCGTGGCGACGGCCGCGTTGAGGGACTCGACGGTCGAGGCGATCGGGATCGACACAATCTGGTCGCAGGTCTCGCGCACGAGGCGGGACAGGCCCGCGCCCTCGGCGCCGGTCACGACGACAAGGGGGCCGTCCGCCAGCGACAGGCCGCGCAGGGGTGCGTCGCCGCCGCCGTCCAGGCCGACCACGAAGTAGCCGGCTGCCTTGGCCTCTTCGAGGGCGCGCACGAGGTTCGTCGCGCGGGCCACGGGCACGCGGGCGGCAGCGCCGGCCGACACCTTCCACGCGGTGGTGTTGACGCCCGCGCTGCGACGCTCGGGGATGATGACGCCGTCCGCGCCGAACGCGCCCGCGCTGCGCAGGACCGCGCCCAGGTTATGGGGGTCCGTCACCTGGTCGAGGGCGACGAGGAGCGGGTGGCCCAGCTGCTGGA
>CABKMZ010000171.1 GCA_902373545.1 uncultured Actinomyces sp.
ATCAGGAAGAACAGCAGGGTGCCGATCGCGGTGAAAAAAAGCGTTGTTGACGGGGGGAAACCTGTCAACAACGGAACAAGGAACGTGGCACCAAACATTGCGACCACGTGCTGGGCACCAATGCCAGCGGTGCGCGGCCACGAGAGTCGTTCATTCGGAAGGACGACGTCGCCGGGATTAATGGACGTGCCGTTACCGTGAAGCTTCCAACGGAACAGCTGGGTCTGTGATTCGCTCATAAGCGTTCAAATCCGATCAGTTGATGGGCGGGATGGCCTTACCGGTCGGGACACCAGGGTAGCGCGTTACGCCCTCGTCCCGTGGGATTTGACGCCGAAAAACCGCCTGCGCGGGCAAAGTGTGGTGGACGCCCCTTCCGTTATGCGATAGTGGAGACATGAGCGCACCGTACCCCGCCCCTGCCCCCGCACCCAGCGGCGCGTCTGCGGAGCTGGGCACCCAGGCCTCGTCAATGAACGCCCCAGCCACCATCGTCGGCGCACCCACCCCGGGCGACCCCTACGGCTACGCGCCGACCACCCAGTCCGCCGCACCCGCAGGCCCCAGTCGCTTCCCCGGCACAGAACACGTCGACGTGCAGGCCGTGTTCGCCGGTGGCGGGTACACCTCGCCTAAGCCGATCACCAACCCGATCGTGCGCGTCGCCCTGTGGTTCGCCGTCTTCGGTTTCATCGCCCTTGGCATCGCGACCATCGTCAGCATGGTCTTGGCGATCATCGGCCTGGTCCGGTCATTCTCCCTTCCCGACAACATCGGCAAGCGCGAGTCCATTGCCATCCTCACCTACGACGTCCTGTTGGCCCTCGGGATGCTCATCATCGTCTTCTTGTAAATGCCCGGACGCCCATCTGTGACCGGCTCCATTGACTTGGATTGGCGCTGAGGGGTGTTTCTTGCTTATGATTGTTCGGCACGATGTGCACGGAGGATTCGCCTAGTGGCCTATGGCGCACGCTTGGAAAGCGTGTTGGGTGCAAGCCCTCGGGGGTTCGAATCCCCCATCCTCCGCCGCTAGCCCCGGAACCCATTGAGGTTCCGGGGTTTTTGTATTCCCGGATGTGCATGTGACTGCGGATGTGGGTGTGTGCCTGGGAGTATGTGCGCGGGCTGGTGCATGCGCGCGTGGGGGTGGAGCTGTGCGCGTGGGGTGGAGCTGTGCGCGCGGGGCTGGAGCTGTGCGCGCGGGCCCCTTTGCTGGCGGCCTTAACCCATTGATGCGCAGCTGGGCCCTATTGGTGGCAGTGTGGGCGGCCTGCCTGGACTACCACCTGTGGGGTTAACCTGCGCAGTAAAGGGGCCCAGGCATCCACGTGTCCGGTCGATCCTGCCATCCCTGTGGCCAATGCTGCCGCCCCGGCCTCGTTCCCCGTGAAACACGCGTGAAACGGAGGGGGAGAGCGGAGCCCGGCCCAGGCCTCGTCCCGACGTGCCGACGCCGTGAGTCGATGGCGATCGCGCCGTCACCCTGCGGCGGCCGCGCGCCCAGGCCTCGTCCCTTCAGACCCCGAGGCCTTCGACGATCTCCGCGCCCGGGAGTGCGGTGAGGACCTCGCCGGTGACGAATAGCTTGGAGCGGTGCAAGCCCGACCCGATGCAGCTCCAACCGGACGCGCACGCCGAATCGATAAGCAGGCGCCACGAGCCGGGCACACCCACCGGTGTGATCCCGCCGTACTCCATGCCCGACGCTTCGACGGCGCGCTCCTGCGGCCAGAAGCTGGCCTTGCGCACGTCGAGCCGCTTCTTGACGACGTGGTTCACGTCCGCGTTCGTCGTCGCGCGCACGACGCACGCCGCGATCCGCT
This sequence comes from uncultured Actinomyces sp., assembly GCA_902373545.1. Classification (GTDB taxonomy): domain Bacteria; phylum Actinomycetota; class Actinomycetes; order Actinomycetales; family Actinomycetaceae; genus Pauljensenia. Next base: position 1,827 of record CABKMZ010000171.1, read on the forward strand.
CCTCGCCGGCGCGCTTGCCCGCGACCAGGATGCAATTCGACGACAGTGCCAGGTCCATGCCGAATTCGCGCGTCATCGTCTCCGTGTCCGCCAGCTCCGGATCGATCGCCACCACCAACGCCGACGAGGCCGTGGCAACCCCGCGCTCGGCCAGTGCGGTGAGGGCGGCGGCGACCGGCGGCGCGAGCAAATCCAGGTGATCCAACGCAGGACGCGGCTCCAGCGAGCCGATGCCGGGAATGTTGATGTCGCTCATACCTCCAGCGTAGGGTGCGCATCGCGGTGACGCGGCTGGGGGTCGAAGCGCGAGAGGCGGTAACGGGCGGGGCTGAGGTGGCCTCGCGGTGGACGTGATGGCGGACAATGCTGCGGCGGGGTTCTGGGTGGGAGTCCCAGGGGGCTCTCAGGAATCGACGGGTGACGGACCCTGTTCCGAGGTTGTGGTGATCGGCTGATTGTCCTCAGGAAACCGCCGTTATGCGTGCTCTTTTGTGGATCTGATGAGGAGCGGCTGCGCGCGAGGGTGAAAAGCGTGTATGCTGGTGGCCGGTCCTCCGCGTGACGGTATCATCCGAACCTCCCCAGGGCAGGAATGCAGCA
>CABKMZ010000172.1 GCA_902373545.1 uncultured Actinomyces sp.
GGTGAACTGGCATGAAAACTCAGCACGGAGGCAAGCGCTACGGCTTCTTCTCGGGCGCTCTATGGGGCCTGGACACGGTCGTGCTAGCGATCGCGCTAGCCATGATTCCGTTTGACGGCTTCGGCCAGTCGGCGCTCGTTGGCGCGGTCCTGCACGACGTCGCGTGCGCCGTGATCCTCCTGGTCTACATGGCGATTCGCGGGCGCCTGAAGGACACCTGGAACGGGCTTCGCACCCGCCCGGGTATGTCGGTTGTCGTGGCGGCCCTGCTGGGTGGCCCAATCGGCATGAGCGGCTACCTGATTGCCATCGACAACATCGGCCCCGGCCTGACAGCGATTATTTCGACGTTCTACCCGGCCCTGGGAACGCTGCTGGCGTTCGCCCTGCTCAAGGAGCGCATGGCTCCGCGTCAGATCGTGGCGCTGCTGGTGGCGCTTGGTGCCATCGTGGTGACGGGCTTGTCTGCAACCTCCGACCCCGTTAAGGACGGCAACGCGATCCTGGGTATCATCGGCGCGCTGGCGTGCGTGATCGGCTGGGGGTCCGAGGCCGTCATCCTCACGTGGGGCATGCGCGACGAGGCCGTGGATAACGAGGTGGCGCTCCAAATCCGCGAGACCACGTCGGCCGTGGTCTACCTCTTCATCGTTGCTCCCATCGCGGGCGTCTTCGGCTTCACGCTGCACTCGCTGGCTCACCTGTCCGCGGGCGTCGTGGCCCTGGCCGGCTTGGCTGGGACGGCCTCGTACCTCTTCTACTACAAGGCACTGTCGGCCATCGGCGCCTCGCGAGGCATGGCCCTGAACATTTCCTACTCGGCGTGGGCGATCATCTTTGCCCTGGTGCTGCAGGGAACGATCCCGACGCTCACGCAGGTCATCTGCTGCGTCGTGATCCTGGTGGGCACGGTCCTGGCGGCCACCTCCAACTGGGGTGACCTGCTTCCCAAGCGAACGGAGAAGGTCACGAGCTCCCAGGCGTGAGACAATGGCGGGTGGGCGCAGGCGCGCCCACCCGCTTAGTCGTATTCGGAGGACTTATGACGACGCCCGACGCCGACCTGCGCAAGGTCCAAAAACTCCTGACGCTGATCCTGGCTGAATTGGATCGGGTGTGCCGACTCATCGGAGTGTCCTACGCGGTCTACGGCGGCACCGCGATTGGCGCGATCCGCCACGGCGGCTTCATCCCCTGGGATGACGACATCGACGTGATGATGACGCGCGCCGACTACGAGCGCTTCCTGGCGGAGGCGCCCGCGCTGCTGGATGAGCGTTTCCGCCTGGACAACACGCGCACGCGCGAGGACTTCCCCTTCATGTTCACGAAGATGGTCATGCCGGGCACTCTCCTGATCCCCGAGGCGGACAAGAACTCGAAGTACCGCATGCCGTTCTTCCTGGACATTCTGCCCCTGGATGAGATTCCTGCCGACGAGAAGGCGTTCCGGAAGATGTCTCGCCAGTCGTGGCTGTGGGGCCGCCTCCTCTTCCTGCAGGGCACGCCTCGCCCCCACCTGATTAACACGCCCGCGTGGAAAAAGGCGCTGATCTTCTCCGCGACGACCGTGGCGCACCTGGGTCTGAAGGCCGTGCGTGCGACCCCGCGCAGCCTGCAGGAACGCTGGGAGAAGGCGGTTCGCCGCTACGAGGGAACGGGCACGGGCGTCTACGCAGACTTCACAATGCGCGACCCGCAGAACTGGATCGTGCGCGAGGAAGAGTTCTTCCCGACGCTGGATGTCCCCTTCGAAGACATCACCGTCATGATCCAGCACGAGTACGACTCGCTCCTGCGCGCCGGATACGGCGACTACATGCAGCTGCCCCCGCCGGAGAAGCGGTACAACCACGAGGCAGCCGTCATCGACTTCGGCCCCTACGCCGACTCCCTGTAAGCCCCCAGGTCCCATCGAAGGATCGGAGAGATATGAGCGCGGCAGATCCCGCAACTCTGGCAGCTATCCAGCGCGTCACCAGGCGATGCCTGGCTGAGATTGACCGCGTATGTTCCCTCCTGGGCGTGCGCTACGTCGCCTACGGCGGCACAGCGATCGGCGCTGTGCGTCACCAGGGTTTCATCCCATGGGACGACGACGGGGACGTGTGCATGCCGCGCGAGGACTACGAGCGTTTCATTGCCGAGGCCCCCGCGCTCCTCGGGGACGAGTTCTTCATCGCGTCCCCGGCCTCGCACCCCAACTATCCGATCAGCTTCGGTGTGCTGGGGCTGAAGGGCTCCGAGTTCGTCTCGAAGGTCGCCAAGGACCGCTCTTTCCGTATGCCGATCGGCGTGGACTTGTTCGTCCTGGACCAGATCGCGGCAGACCCGGCGCGCTTCCGCTCCCAGTCGCGCGGCACGTGGCTGTGGGCGCGCCTCATGTTCC
>CABKMZ010000173.1 GCA_902373545.1 uncultured Actinomyces sp.
CCGCGTCCACCACTTCGCCCCGCAGGCGGCCGCGCCCATGCCGCTCCTCTCCGCCATTGCCTCGCGCACGAAGGCCATCGAGGTCGGCACGGGCGTCATCGACATGCGCTACGAGAACCCCCTCTACCTCGCAGAGGAGGCCGCCGCCCTGGACCTGATCGCGGACGGCCGCACCGCCCTCGGCGTCTCCCGCGGCGCGCCCGAGATCGCCAACAAGGGATGGGAATCCTTCGGCTACCGCTCCGAAGAGCGAAACGGCGCCGACCTCGCCCGCGCCCACTACGAGCGATTCCTCGAGGCCATCGACGGCCGTCCCATGGCCGAGGCCGCGCCCTTGCACGAGCAGTACCCGACGCAGATGAAACCGGGCACGCCCCTGCCGGTGCTCCCGCACTCGCCCGGCCTGCGATCCCGGATCTGGTATGGCGCGGGATCCAATGCCTCGGCGATCCAGGCGGCCCGCGACGGTGTTAACCTCATGAGCTCGACCCTGGTCTTCGAGCATGGGGATAAGCCTTTCGGTGACATCCAGGCAGAGCAGCTGCGCGCCTACCGTCAGGCGTGGGCTGAGGCCGGGCACACCTGGACACCGCGCGTGTCCGTGTCGCGCTCGATCTTCCCGCTCCTGTCCGAGCGCGACCGCGGCCTGTACGGCCTGAGCGCCTCGGGAGACCAGGTTGGGCACCTCGACTCGGGCATCGCGACCTTCGGGCGCACGTACGCGGCAGACCCCTCGACGCTCATTAAGCAGCTGAGCCAGGACCGCGCCCTCGCGGAGGCCGACACCCTCCTCCTGACGATCCCCAACCAGCTCGGATTCGAGGAAAACTGGTCGATTATCCGCAACTTCGCGGAGTACGTGGCCCCCGCGCTCGGGTGGGAGCCGGCGCGTCCGGGTGCCCTCCCGACGGGCTACGACATTGACGAGGCCGGGGCCGAGTAGCCGGTCCCGTGCCTCGACGTGTTCCCTATCCTCAGTTTCACATGCAATTCCCTGACACCTGCAGTTCGTCACTTAGTGAAAAGCCCGGAATTTCAACGATTATATTTCAAAGCATGAAGTGTGCGCGGGGGAATTGCATGCGAGTTTTTGGGGTAGCGGGCACATTGATACCTGCTGGTCGCGCAGCTGGAACCCGCGAGCCAGGTTGGCCGGTTGTCTGAAACCGCCATCGCCTTTGCTCGCTCGTGCTCGTGTGGGATTGAAACCGTCATCGCCTTTGTGGGTGCGAAATGGGTGTTTTTGGTGCAGTTTTCGGGTGCAGAGGTGATGCCGGTTTCAATGGTTGCTGTTCAGGGGCGCGCAGTGGTGTTGTCGGTTTCAAAGTCGCCACGTTGTCGCTCCTCTTGCGCGAAAAAGTTCGCCCGGCGTGGCCTGATGTGTGCGTGAGCGCGAAAAAGTTCGCCGGCGCGCTCACAATGGCTCAAAATTGGCGTTTTTGCGCTTGCTGGGCGAACTTTTCGCGGAAATGCTGCTGAAGGGGCTGTGTTGGGCGAGTTCTTTCGCGCCAATCGGCCCTGCGCCCAGGTCTTGTAGGCGATGTGGCGCACGAGGCTGGCTGCGGTGGGGGTTTTGCAGCATTAGAAGCTGGTTGGCGGCGTGTCGCCGGCGTGTCGTACCTCTAATGACGCCATTTCCCCCGTTTGGTGACGGCCCGGCCGAGCCGAGCGCCGCAAGCGCGCGCAGCGCGTGCGGCAGCCCCTGCAACTGGACTACTGGTCAGCTATCACTGTATAGTTCAGTGCATGCTGACTATTGCTTCGCGCCTCGACGTCATGAACCGGCTCGGCCGGGCCATGGCCGACCCGACGCGTTCCCGGATCCTGATGTCCCTGCTTGACGGCCCGAGCCACCCCGCGGTGCTCTCGCGCGAGCTGGGGCTGACCCGCTCGAACGTGTCCAACCACCTGACCTGCCTGCGCGACTGCGGGATCGTGGTCGCCGAGCCCGAGGGCCGCCAGACTCGCTACGAGATCGCCGACCCGCACCTGGCCGCGGCGCTGACGGCACTGGTCGATGTGACCCTCGCCGTGGACGAGAGCGCGCCGTGCATCGACCCGGCCTGCTCGGTGCCGAGCTGCTGCGCCGCGAGCAGTTCGGGGGACGCCTCGTGAGCGCCGCCTGCGGCTGCGACGAGCCGACGACCAGCCCCGCGGACGAGGCAGAAGAGGCAGAGCGCCCGTGGTGGCGTGATCCCGGCCTGGTCGTGCCGATCCTCTCCGGCGTCGCGTTCAGCACCGGCCTGGCGCTGGAGTGGTCGAGGCTGCACATCGCGGCGCTGGTCGCGTTCTGGGCGGGCCTGCTGCTGGGCGCGTACACGTTCGT
>CABKMZ010000174.1 GCA_902373545.1 uncultured Actinomyces sp.
CGGTCCGCGAGCGTCGACTTCCCATGATCAATATGGGCGATGATGCAGAAGTTACGGATCTGCCCCTGCGGGGTATGGGCCGGGCGAATCTGCGCCTGCTGCGCGGGCGTGGGGATGGGCACGTGAACCTCCGTGAAGTCGTTAACCTCCTTATCGTCCCATTGTCATAGGACTTTGTGCCAGTTCAGGCGCGGGAAGTCGCGCACAGTCGCCCAGGCTCACACCCGCGCTGCCACTACTGGAAATCCTCCGGAGTGATACCGGCCTCGACCAGCAGCGCCACGGCCTCGGTCATGTCGCACTCGTCCCAGTCGTCGGGGTGGTCCGCCTTGAGCTTGCGAGCGATCGACATGGTCTTCTCCTCGTCCCCGCGCAGCATGGCCAGCGTGAGCAGGATCGTTCTGATGCGAGCGGTCATCTCGTCGCGGTCACCGAGGTAGCGGCGGCAATCCTCCGCCAGGACCGTCCACAGGTCCTCGCCGGCGTCCCGATCCCCTCCCATCCAGGTGTTGCGCGCAATCTCATTGCGCAAGCGCAGGACGCGCCAGTCGCCGAAGTCCGCGACGCGCAGGAGCACCTCCAGGTTGGTCTCGTACAGGCGGATCGCCTCCTCGTACTGGCGGTCGGCGGACAGGACCTCGGCGAGGTTGTCGCGCACCGTCAGCACCGTCATGTCCTCCTCGTCGCACTCGGGTTCCATGTCGGCCAGCAGCTCGCGGTACACGCGCGCAGCGCGCGACCACTTGCCGGTGTTCTTCCAGGGCATGGCCGAGTTATTGCGGATCGCGAAGGCCAGCTGCGGGTCGAGGGTCGGGCTGTTCTTGACGTCGCAGACCAAGGCGGAGAACTTGCGGGCCGCCATGTCCTCATCGCCCAGGATGGCCAGCCAGTAGGCCTCGGAGTTGCGCAGCATGAGGATCAGCGGGTGATCGCGCTCCAGGTAGCTGGTACCCAGGCGAGCAGCGTCCGAGGCCACCTTGCGGCATTGCCCGTACGCTCCCAGGGCCGCGTGCCAGTCGATGCAGAGCTTGGCGGCCTCGAGTCGCAGCTCGATGGGCGCGTCCTCGTTGTCGTAGGCGTCCCTGGCATGGTCAAGGGCGTTGTCGAGCTTGCCGGAGTGCGCGCAGCGCAGGGCGGCGCTCAGGGATGCTCGAGCCTCCATGTCGGCTTGGGTCGCGAAGGGCTCGCTCGGGCGGCCAAATGCATCGAGAGGAACGGTCATTCCGTGGATTGTTGCGGTCGACATCGTTGTCACCTGTCTTTCAGTAGAGAGTTCTTCCGCGAACACATCCAGAGTGATACCGACGCGCACTCACTGTCACGCGCTGGGAGCACCCCTGTGGATAACTCGCGCCGAAAGGATGCTCTGTGCATAACCGCTGTTCGACCCACCTCCCGTATGCTGGTGCCATGAATTCACTCATCAACGGCATCGTTCGCGCCCTCGTGGACTTCGTGGCGAACATGAGTTCGTCGAACAGCGCGTCGTCAACCGGCGCATCGACGAGCCAGGAGCCCTCAGCCACGCGTCAGGAGGCGCGCCAGGAACAGCGCAAGGAATCGCGCCAGGAGTCCCACTCGAACACGCGCACCCCCAAGCCTAACCCCCGCCCTCAGCCCCACGGCAAGGCCCATCAGTACGACGATCCGGCAACCTCGAACCGCCCCCACACCTCGATCCGGGAAGCCAGCATCGCCGACGCGCTGGCCCACGCCTCGTACCAGCCAATCATGGACGGCGACGCCGACCCGGGCGAAGTCGTGTGGACGTGGGTGCCCTACCAGGAGGACGCCTCCGTGGGCAAGGACCGCCCCGCCGTCGTCATCGGTGCCCAGGGAGAAGGCGTCTACATCCTCCAGCTCACCAGCAAGGACCACACGCGCGAGGCCGCGCAGGAGGCCGCCGCGGGACGCTACTGGTTCGACATCGGCACGGGCGCATGGGACTCGAAGGGCCGCCCCTCCGAGGTTCGCCTGGACCGCGCCCTGTGGGTCAAGGCCACCGACGTACGCCGCGAGGGCTCGATCCTGCCCGAGGTGACGTGGCGCCGTATCGTCGACGCGCTCGAGGAGCATTACCGCACGCACGGGGAATAACACCCGCTTTCTGAGCCCGCCCGGCGCTCCGCTCGGTCGCGAGCACAGTTGGCGCGGTTGGCACGTGACCGACCTTACGAGGCCGTGGCTCGCTTCGGGGCATGACGGACGGGCCTGCGGCTGGTATGCTTGGTCGTTGGACTCCCGGCCTGGTCGGGCAGGGGGTCTGGTTAG
>CABKMZ010000175.1 GCA_902373545.1 uncultured Actinomyces sp.
CGGTTGGGTGGAGTGCGGGTGTTGCGGGTGGCGTGGCGAGGTGGGCGGGTACCTCCGGGGAGGGGCGCCCGGCTGCGTGCCGCGGCGGGGTCTTCCAATCCCTGTACAGGAATCGGATGCCGGCAAAAGTAGCGACCACGATGAAGATAATCAGGTAGGAGGCCGCTGCGGTGACGACGGTCGGCGACCATGAGCCAGGTGAGAAGAAAGAGCCTAGGACGATGTTGAGGGTCAAGAAAGCGATCATGATTGCGCAGAGGAGGAGCTCCTCGCGCCTGGTGGCTTTCTGCTTAGTCACGTGTCGCTCATTCCACTCGTGCGTCGACGATGATCCAGCTGTGGCGATAGACCTCGAGTTTCAGAGACGAGGTCCCCTTCTTGTCAGCGCACGCTTCGTAGAGGGCGCTGTAGACACTGGTCGCCTTGGAGGCGCCGCTTAAGCGAGTCGTGTGCTTCGAGCCGTCGGTGAGGGTGAGTTTGAAACTGTAGGACGTAGAGGTGCCGCTCCGCCGCGAGCGCGTCCTGACCTCACTGTAGCTGCACGACTTGACGGTGACGGTCTCTGTTCCTTCGATCGTGTCCGCAACCGACTGCACGGAACCAATGATCGCCATCGCTCCGACGATGAGGACGGGGATGGAGGTAACAACGAGCGAGACGATTGGCTTACGCATGTTCGTCCTGTCGCCGGCGCGCTTCGCTCGGTTCATACGGTGAGCCGTCACGGCGATGATGACCGCACAGATGAGCATACTTATGGTGCCTACGGCGCTCGCGATGCTTTGCCACTGGAGCTTGATGTCGCCCATATCGTAGAAATTGCTCAGCACAAAATAGGCGATGACACCGATGGTCGCGAGGACCTTCAGAGCGTTGAGCGCCGTCGTGTAGTTCGTGTTCATGACCGGACGGCCCATGTTGTTGCGTCCATGCGGAGCGCCGGGACCCTGGCCCGGGAAGGGACGCTGGGGGTACATGCTGCCCGGGTATTGTCCGGGCGGCGGCTGCGTCGGGGCTTGGCCTGGGAAGGGGCGCTGCGGAGGATAACCGTGGGGGTATTGGTTGCTCATGGTGTCTCGCTGGCGTGGTTGGTGTCGATGTGGGTGGGCAATTGAGTTCTCGCGCCGTGGCGGGCGCGCGCGGAGGAATACTCCACGGCAACTATAGCTATCTGCTCTGGGGCGCGGGGCACGTGCTGGCGTGGAGACCGCGCTGCGCGGTGAGCCGACAGGCACAACGACGGATTCAGCCCGCATGGACATCTGTGAGGCTATGGGTGGAACACCATGCGGCCAACGCGTGGGCGGCGCGCTCGCGGTTACCCGTTCACGGCCTCGGCTACTGTCGCGTCGATGATCACCCATCTGTGGCTGCAGACCTCAACGGTGAGGGATACGGCGCCGGAACGAGCAGCGCAGGTGACGGCAATGACGAGGCCGACGGCCGCCGCGCTCATGACGCCGAGAACGAGGAAAGCGAAGAGCTTATCGCGGGTCGACATCCCCCGCGAGGAACCCGTGAGGAAGAGCGATCCCAGACTCGTGGGGACAGAAGAGCTGGAGGAAGGGGAGGGCGGGGAAGCGTTGATGGGTCGATCTATGTGGTGGGGGAGCGAGACGAGGCGGGGGCTTGCTCGATTGACGTGGATACACGTGTCTCTCCCGCCGACACTCAGACGTCCGTTGGCGTCGCGCCCGTCCACTCGTACCAGCCCTGGTGCTGGACGATCCAGGCCATCAGGGCGTAACCGGCCTGGCCGGGCAGGGTCTGGCCGTCGGCGCCGCGCGCCATGGAGGCGGCCATGTCCTCGAACCACTGGTCGTGGGCGACCAGCGGCGTGTAGCAGTCGACGAAGGGGATGCCGCGGCGCGCGCACACCTCGGAGCAGGAGGAAGCCAGGGCTTTGAGAGCCCCGGAATCGACCCCGGCCAGGGGAGGAGGACCCACGACGAAGCTGGGGATACCCAGAGAGGTCGCGCGGTCCGTGATGTTGGCGAGGTTCAGGCGCGAGCGCGCGGTGGAAATACCGGCGGGAACGTCGCCGGGGCCAATCCCGATGACGAGGCCGTGGGGCTCTCCGTCGGCCAGGCGCGGCAGGACCTCGGCCTCCCAACGCGCGGCCATCTGCTTGGTCGTTTCGGAGGGGACCGCCAGCGTGAGGAAAGTGGCGGGCAAGTCGAAGGTCGAGTGGGCGTTGACGCGGCCAACCCAGCCCAGGCCTCGGGGGTCTCCGACGCCCGCGACGA
>CABKMZ010000176.1 GCA_902373545.1 uncultured Actinomyces sp.
CGGATCAGGGACTGGATCGTGCGCTTGTTGCACACCACCTGCGGGACCTTGTCCAAGAAGTCCTGGAACGAGGCGAACCGCCCCTTCTCCGCGCGGGTTTCCACGATGGCATCGACGACCGGGCCGCCCACGTTCTGGATGGCGTTCAGGCCGAAGCGGATCGCCTCGCCGTCAGGCGCGAAGTTGCCCATCGACGCGTTCACGTCCGGGGGCAACACCGTGATGTCCATGTGGCGGCACTCCGCCAGGTACAGGGCGCGGCGGTCCTTGTTGTCCTTCGTCGAGGTCAGCAGGGCCGCCATGTACTCCGTCGGGTAGTTCGCCTTGAGGAAGGCCGTCCAGTAGGAGACGAGGCCGTAGGCCGCCGAGTGGGCCTTGTTGAAGGCGTAGGCGGAGAAGGGAACGACGACGTCCCACAGGGCCTTGATCGACTCCTCGGAGTAGCCGTTGTCCACCATGCCCTGGCGGAAGCCCTTGAACTGCTGGTCCAGGACCTCCTTCTTCTTCTTGCCCATGGCCTTACGCAGAATATCTGCCTGGCCCAGCGAGTAGCCCGCCAGCTTCTGGGCGATCTGCATGACCTGCTCCTGATACACGATCAGGCCGAAGGTCGTGCCCAGGATGTCTGCAAGCGGCTCGGCGAGCTCCGGGTGGATGGGCGTGATCTCCTGACGCCCGTTCTTACGCAGCGCGTAGTTCGTGTGCGAGTTCGCGCCCATCGGGCCCGGACGGTACAGGGCGCCCACGGCCGAGATGTCTTCGAAGTTGTCGGGCTTCATGAGCTTGAGGAGGTCGCGCATGCCGCCGCCATCGAGCTGGAACACGCCGAGGGTCTCGCCGCGTCCCAACAGCTCGTAGGTCTTCTTATCGTCGAAGGTCAGGTGATCGAGGTCCGGGTCCGGCTTGCCGTTGAGCGCGATGTTCTCAAGCGCGTCGGACACGACCGTGAGGTTACGCAGGCCCAGGAAGTCCATCTTGAGCAGGCCCAGCGTCTCGCACGTCGGGTAATCGAACTGCGTGATGATCGCGCCGTCCTGCGGGCGCTTCATGACCGGGATGATGTCGGTGAGCGTGTGGGAGCTCATGATGACCGCGCAGGCGTGCACGCCCCACTGGCGCGTCAGTCCCTCCAGGCCGAGCGCGTACTGGACGACCTCGTGCGTGTCGGGGTTCTCCTCGTAGAACTTACGGAACTCCGTGGCCTCGGCGTAGCGTTTGTCCTTCTCGTCGAAGATGCCGTGGACCGTGATGTCCTTGCCCATGATCGCCGGGGGCAGCGCCTTGGTGAGCTGCTCACCGACCTTGAAGTCCTTGCCGAGGATACGAGCGGAGTCCTTCAGGGCCTGCTTGGTCTTAATCGTGCCGTAGGTGACGACCTGGCTGATGCGGTCCTCGCCGTACTTGCGCTTGACGTAGGCAATGACCTCGTCGCGCCTGCGTTCGTCGAAGTCGACGTCGAAGTCGGGCATCGAGATTCGTTCGGGGTTGAGGAATCGCTCGAAAATCAGGCCGTGCTCGAGGGGGTTGAGCTCGGTGATCTTCAGGGCGTAGGCCACCATCGAGCCCGCGCCCGAGCCACGGCCCGGTCCCACGCGGATGCCCTGGGACTTCGCCCAGTTGATGTAGTCGGCGACGGTGAGGAAGTAGCCGGGGAAGCCCATCTTGATGATGACGTCTTCCTCGTACTGGGCCTGCTTGCGCACGTCGTCGGGGATGCCGTTCGGGAAGCGGTCGCGCAGGCCTCGCTCGACCTCCTTGATGAACCACGAGGTCTTGTCTTCGCCCTCGGGCACCGGGAAGTCGGGCATGTAGTTGGCGCCCTCCTTCGTGGTCGTGAAGTGCACGTCGCAGCGCTCCGCGATCTCGAGGGTCGAGTCGCAGGCGCCGGGCAGCTCGCTCCACAGGGCACGCATCTCGTCCGAGGAACGGATGTAGTAGCCGTCGCCGTCGAACTTGAAGCGGTCAGGATCGTTGATGCGCGAGCCGGAGTTGATGCACAGGAGCGCGTCCTGGATCTTGCGGTCCTCGCGCTTGACGTAGTGCGCGTCATTGGTGGCCACGAGGGGCGCGTTCATGAGCTTGGCGATCTCGAGGACCTGCTGGTGTGTGCGCCGCTCGATGTCGATGCCGTGGTCCATGACCTCGACGTAGAAGTTCTCCGCCCCGAAAATATCGCGCAGCTCCGCGGCCTCAGCCACGGCCTCGTCCCACTGCCCCAGGCGCAGGC
>CABKMZ010000177.1 GCA_902373545.1 uncultured Actinomyces sp.
CCCGTGCACGCGACCCCGATCTTCGTCCTCGTCGCGCTGGGAATCGCCCTCATCTGGCTGCCCCGCGACGGAACATCCACCCGCACAAGGAGGCGCCTACCCCGCCTGACCGGTGAGGACACGGAACCCGAAGAGGCCGCCCCGGCCTCGTCGATTGAGGGAGCGGGGGACGGCGCGAGCGCGGCGACCACGGACGGTGATCTGCCCCCGCGCGTGCGATGGACCGACCGGCGCATCGCCCCGTGGATCGCTTCGGTGTTCGGCATCTACTTCGCCAATGGCGTCGTTCAGATCACGATGGGCTTTCTCGTGCAGGACCGCGGCGGGCTCGAGCCCGCGCCCGCCGTCTCGATCACGGCCCTCATGCTGTTGGCCAACGCGGCGGGCGCCATGCTCATGCAGCTGATCGTCGTGCCACGCCTGGGATGGGGGCCTCGCGCCCTGCTGCGCGCGGGCATGACGCTCGCCCTTATTGCCCTCACGTGCCTGACCCTCGCGCCGACGCTGTGGGCGGTCGCGGCCTCGACCTTCGCGATGGGCGTCGCCTCGGGCATGGCCTCGCCCGGCTACTCAGCCGGCGCGTCCCTGGCGGTGAACGCGCGCGAGCAGGGCGGCATCGCCGGCGTCATCAACGCGACCGGCGCAATCACGTGGATCGTCGCCCCCGTGAGCGCCACCGCCCTGTACGGCTGGGTGCCCCTGTCGCCATTCCTGGTGGCACTGTGCCTGGTCGGCTTGTCCTGCTCGTGCTCCTGGTGGCTGCTGCGCAGGCTGGACATCGCGTCCCGTGCGCGAGACTAGGACGAGTGCCCCACGCCTCACAGCGCACTCGGCGCTATCCTAGGAGGGTACGTAAGCCCTACGCGAAGGAGCCACCTGTGGCACAAGAAACCCGCACCGAAACCGACTCGATGGGAGCCGTTGAGGTCCCCGCGAACCGCTACTGGGGCGCTCAGACCGAGCGTTCGCTGCACAACTTCGACATTGGACGCAACACCTTCGTGTGGGGCCGCCCGATGGTGCGCGCCCTCGGCATCCTGAAGAAGTCCGCGGCCCTGGCCAACGCCGAGCTGGGCGAGCTACCCGCCGACATCGCGAACTACATCGCGCAGGCCGGCGACGAGGTCATCTCCGGCAAGCTCGACGACAACTTCCCGCTGGTCGTCTTCCAGACCGGCTCGGGCACGCAGTCGAACATGAACGCTAACGAGGTCATTTCCAACCGCGCGATCGAGCTCGCGGGCGGCACCATGGGCACCAAGTCCCCCGTGCACCCCAACGACCACGTGAACCGCGGCCAGTCCTCGAACGACACCTTCCCCACCGCCATGCACATCGCGGTCGTCTCCGAGCTGCACGACATGTACCCGCGCGTGCGCCAGCTGCGCGACACCCTGGACAAGAAGGCCAAGGAGTTCGACGACGTCATCATGGTGGGCCGCACCCACCTGCAGGACGCGACCCCGATCCGCCTGGGCCAGGTCATCTCCGGCTGGGTTGCTCAGATCGACTTCGCCCTCGACGGCATCGAGTACGCCGACACCCGTGCACGCGAGCTGGCCATCGGTGGCACCGCCGTGGGCACCGGCCTGAACGCTCACCCGAAGTTCGGTGAACTCACCGCGAAGAAGATCTCCGAGGAGACGGGCATCGAGTTCAAGCAGGCCGACAACCTGTTCGCCGCCCTGGGCGCGCACGACGCGCTGGTGCTGGTTTCGGGCGCGCTGCGCGTCCTGGCCGACGCCCTCATGAAGATCGCGAACGACGTGCGCTGGTACGCGTCGGGTCCGCGTAACGGCATCGGCGAGCTGATCATCCCCGAGAACGAGCCGGGCTCATCCATCATGCCGGGCAAGGTCAACCCGACCCAGTGCGAGGCCATGACGATGGTCGCCACGCAGGTCTTCGGCAACGACGCGACGGTCGGCTTCGCCGGCTCGCAGGGTAACTTCCAGCTCAACGTCTTCAAGCCCGTCATGGCGTGGAACGTCCTGGAGTCCATCCGCCTGCTGGGCGACGCCTGCGTGTCCTTCGATACGCACTGCGCGTACGGCATCGAGCCCAACTATGAGAAGATCCAGCACAACCTGGACATCAACCTCATGCAGGTCACGGCCCTGAACCGCCACATCGGCTACGACAAGGCCTCGAAGATCGCGAAGAACGCGCATCACAAGGGCCTGTCGCTGCGCGAGTCCGCCCTCGAGCTGGG
>CABKMZ010000178.1 GCA_902373545.1 uncultured Actinomyces sp.
GTCTTTCAGATGGACGGTGTAGGAATCTCCATCATCGAAAGACCTCGACCCCTACCCGGCCACGACACGCCCAACCCCACCCAACAACACCTACACCCTCAAATGCGAAGAGCCAGCAAAGGGGCGCAGACATCCACACGTCTGCCCAATGACACCACCCCGAGCCGCCCAGCCCTGTACGCCACACCTGGAACTAACCCCTGCGCCACATGCCCGTTGCACTCGTGCGCTCACTTCCATGCCGCCACCCTCACGCCGTAGGCATCGTGGGGGGTTTTGCTACCATAGGAGGCTTTTGTCGGCGTGTCGCCGGCGTGTCGGGGGCCTATGGTCGCAAAACCCCCCATTGAGCACCGGGCAAACGTGATCCGCACGATGCCCAGAGCTAGGGGCAACGACGATACGCGACACATCGAGACGCCACGCACCGACGAGCGACGCAGCCACACGCCACGCATCGATGAACGACGCAGCCACACGCCCCGCATCGAGGCGCCACGAGACAAGACGCCCCGCAGGGCGTGGCCTGCGGGGCGCCGATGCGTCTACAGACGCAAGTGTCAGTCACGACGCCTGCGCAGGGCGATGCCACCAGCGCCGATGAGGCCTAGGAGGGCCGCCGCACCGGCGAGGCCTCCCGCGACCGTGCCCGTGCGTGCGAGCTTCGGAGCAGGCGTCTGCTTCGCAGGCGTCGCGGGCGCGGAAGGCACAGGCGTCGCAGTCACCGAGGGAGTGGGGGTAGGTGTCGCGGGCGCGGAAGGCACAGGCGTCGCAGTCACCGAGGGAGTGGGGACGGGTGTCGCGGGCGCGGAAGGCACAGGCGTCGCAGTCACCGAGGGCGTGGGGACGGGCGTTGCGGGCGTAGAGGGAGTGGGCACAGGCGTCGCGGGCGTGGAAGGCACAGGCGTCGCAGTCACCGAGGGAGTGGGGGTAGGCGTCGCGGGCGTAGAGGGAGTGGGGGTAGGCGTCGAAGCCGATGGCGTCGGCGCCGGATTATTCGACACCTTGCGGATCACGATGTCGATGTTCGCACCCACGGCGCGCGCGTTCGCGGGATCATTCGGATCAACCGTGCGAGCGGCAGCGTCGAAGCCTCGGATCGTCTGGCCCGGGACGATTTCATACCCCTCGGGCAACGCCGGTAGCGCAGTGAGCGCGGCTCGCGACGGGTTGTGCTGGTCGTTGTTGTAGCGCTGCGTGGCCAGCACCGTGCCGTTGGCGTCCACGAGGCGAACGGATCCGAGGGGAGAGTAGAAGACCTCGCACACGAAATGAACATCGGGTTGGTCGGGATCGAAGTTGAGCGCCGGTGCACTGATTTCCAGTGTGTACTGGCCGGGAACGACGGGGCTGGGACGGACGGGGACCTCGCCGGTCCCATCGTTGGGCACGTACTCGCGTCGCGGTTCCAGAATGTTCTCATTCTCATCCGCAACGTAGCAGGTGGCCGGTCCCGGCGTGTCCGCAGCATGGGCGGGCGCTGCGACAATGAGGGGTGCGGCGCCGATACAGAGACAAGCGGTGAGGGCGGCTGCGCGCGGGAGCAAAAATGACTGCATGAAGAATTCCTAGTCGATCTTTCAATCGGTTACAACCACCACATTACCGGGTATCCGTAGCTTTCGCTGCCGTTATGCGTCTGCATTGTCGACATAGATTCCCCACCAGGGATAACGACGAGGCCGGGGTGCCCACGCGAGCAAGCCCCGGCCTCGTGCGAAGCGGAGACAACGACGGTCAGTGCCCCGGCCAGCTGCGAATCGTCGTCAGCGCGGCAACCGAGTACCGGTCCCACACGCGCCCGCCGACACGCACTGCCCCCTCCAGGATGATCACCGACCAGGGCAGGGCGACCACGTAAGCAACCCAGAACGGAACCAGGCCGAAGCAGGCCAGCGCGATCAGCACGTAGGACGGGACCTGCAAGACTGCGGTGCCCGCGAATCCCGCGAGCTGCATCAACATCGTCAACAGGAACGAGCCGGTCCCCTTCGTCGCCAACGGCGAGACACCCGGCGGCTGAACCGGATACACCCAGCGCGCATTCACGACGAGGGTCGTTGCGGCCGCGCCCGAGAAGAGGACGATGCCCATCACTTGATGGAAGACGAAGTCGGACGCACCAGCCCTCGTGATGGCGTCGTGGATGAGGTATCCGAGCGCCTGGGGCACGAGGACGACGAGGGAACCGACGAGGCG
>CABKMZ010000179.1 GCA_902373545.1 uncultured Actinomyces sp.
TGCCAGCCCATGTCCTCGGGCGTGATCTCGTAGGGCATGCGGGGCACCGGGCGGGAGCCGTGCAGCTCGATCATCTGCGTGAAGACCATGTCGTCGCCGCGCTCAATGGCGCGCATCGTACGCGTAAAGCGCCTCTTGAGGGACACGTCGTCGGCATCCATGCGGCCGACCAGACGCGAATCCGTGCGCTCCATCAGCTGGGTGAGGACGCGCGAGACGCCGCCCTCGCCGGGCGTGATGTCTTCGATGCGCAGGCGAGGATCGACCTCCCCGCCCTTCGACGCACCGCGGATCGCTTCTCCGACCGTCGAGTCGGAGGAGGAATCGTTGCCCACGACCAGCTCGGAGTCCTTGGGCATGGCGGCCAGGGTCGAGGCCACGGCACGCGCGATCGTGCCCGCGGCGTTACGCGCGGGCAGGATGACGGACAGCTCAGGCACGACCATCCCCCTGCTTGGCGGCCGCGTCCAGCGCACGCAGGTCGCGGTAGCGGCGACGCAGCGACATCGACGAGTGCGCGACGGCCACCGCAGCCAGGAAGGTGTAGAACACCATGAAGGGGGCTCCCAGGCCCCACAGGGCGAAGGACCAGCACACGACGCCCGGATCGGTGGGCAGCAGGATGAACGAACGCAGGTTACCGCCGCGCGTCTGCTTGCGGCCCGCCGCACGCACGAACTGCTCAGCCAGGATCTGGCTCATGAACTGGCCGGACGTCACCCACCCATAGACGAGCGCAACGACGGCCAGCCACCAGGACTCGGGGCGGTAGACCATGACGGCCGCCGCGGTGCAAAAGTGGATCGCGGGGGAACGGAACGCGTCAGCGACGTGGTCCACCCACTCCCCCGTCTTCGACGACGCGCCCGTCACGCGCGACACCTGGCCGTCGGCGGAATCGAACATAAAGCCGACCGCCAGCGCCGTGCCCACGATCAGGCCGCTCCACCACGCAGGTTCGAGCGCGACGAGAACGATGAGGCCCAGCGTCGAAAAGCACACGGAAATGAAGCTGACGAAGTTAGGGGTCCAGCCGAAAGCCGCGCAGGCGGCCGCGACGACGCGAGCGGCGCCACGATTCACCCAGCGCATGTACGCGGGAACGCCCGCGCCTGGCTTCTGGGCAGCGGCCAGCGCACTGCGATACGTCGTAAAACGTGTGCCCCACGAGGAGCCCGGCTCAAGCACGACGGGGAGACTCACTGCGCCTCTCCTTCCGCCGCCTGATCCGCGTCCGGGGCCGGGGCCTCGTCAGTGAAATCTTCGGGCGCGATGAAGCGGCGCAGCTTCGTCGACGACGTCGACGGCGTGTAGGGCAGATAGACGACGCGCGCGCCGACCTCCGCCATCTCCGCTTCGAGCTGGGCGCCCTTGGGGGTGTCCTTCCAGTCATCTCCCTTGAAGAGCACGTCGAAAGGCTGGAGGCGCCAGGCCAGGCGCTTGTCCTGATCCAGGTCCACGACCACCGCGTCCACGAAACGCAGCGACGACACGAGGTCGCAGCGCTCCTTGAGGGGAATCACGGGGGCGCGGCCCTTCATGCGAATGAGGGCCTCGTCGGAGGTCACGCCGACGACCAGGCGATCGCAGCGCTCGCGCGCCGCGCGCAGGATGTTGAGGTGTCCCTGGTGGAACATGTCAAAACCACCGGGCACGTAGCCGGTAACAGGAGTGCGTTGCTGAGTCGTTTCGTCCACGTAACAAGTGTGCCATTTATCAGACGGTCAACGCGACGCTTACCCGCTAAATGACCGAAAGATCACGTCTCAGCGTTGCCCACCAAGTGACAATCACTTTCGCGGAAGCGCGCAATCACAGGCAAATATGACCGCCTGGCCGCACGCTTTCTGGTGACAGGGCACGACACGCCGAGCCTGGCCTCTCCAGCTTGAATACAGCCTAGGCGCACCCATCCGCGCAGGTGACGAGGCGCCCACCGCGAGAGCCAGCCAAGGCCTCGTCGATGGGCGCCACGCTCCGCCGACGCGCGAGGCGAGCGTTTGACACCCCGCGCGCCCGGCGTCAGCGCGAGAAGACGACCGTGCGGTTGCCGTTCATGAGGACGCGGCGCTCCGCGTGGAAGCGGACGGCCTGGGCGAGGACGCGGCGCTCCACGTCCTGTCCGAGCGCCACCATGTCCGGCGTGGAGTCGGCGTGGGAGACGCGGGTGACGTCCTGCTCGATGATCGG
>CABKMZ010000180.1 GCA_902373545.1 uncultured Actinomyces sp.
TGGGTGAGCAGCTCGATGAGCTGGTTGATGTAGAAGTCGTTGTAGGCCTCGCCCTGACCGTACGTCGGTTCGGTCATGTCCCAGGGGGACAGGTACACGCCGAACTTGAGACCGTGACGCGCGGCCGCGTCGGAGACCTCGCGCACGAGGTCACCGCGCCCGCCCTTCCACGGCGAGGATTCCACCGAGTGCTTCGTGTAGGCCGATGGCCACAGACAAAAACCGTCGTGGTGCTTGCACGTGAGGATCACGCCGCTCATCCCGGCGCTGACGAGCGCGCGCATCCACTGATCGACATCGACGCTGCCCGGGTTGAACAGGGCCGGATCTTCGTGGCCCTCGCCCCATTCGCGATCCGTCATCGTGTTCATGCCGAAGTGGATGAACGCGTACATCTCCATTTTCTGCCACTGGAGCTGACGGTGGGTGGGCCGAATATTGGCCAGGTAGTCCTCGTTGATCATCGCGACGTTATCTCCGCTTCGTGGCCGCAATCGGCCGAGCCTGCACCCTGCAGGTTCCTGACAAAGGATAGCCCAGCGGTTAATTGGTCACCATCGTGACGGCGCGCGTCGTTCCGCCGTGCTTCGTCTTCTTTTCGGGGCCGAATTCGACGTCAATAACGCGGTGCTCGGTCCCGCGAGCATCCTGCAAGGTCACCGCGTGCGCAGCGTCGGTGAGTGCCTGCTCGCACTCGGCCGTCTCGCCCGCGGCGTATCCTCCCGACGCCAGGAGCGTGCCCGTCACCGAGCCGCGCCAGCGCTTGGCATCGTGGGAAATCACCGAGCGCTTACCGTCGGCCTCGCGCACGACGCGCAGCTCCCACACGCGTGCCCACGGCGCCTTGCAGGCCGCCCGGTAGGGGCCAGAGCGGGCATCAATGACGACCTGTCCTGATGCCTCCTCGCGCAGGGCCTCGTCCAGGCGCGGCGCCCACCACGTGGACAGAACGCCGAAACCGGGCAGGGACACGCCCATAGCCAGGCGGTGATCGGGAATGAGATCGGCGGGGGAGAGGACACCGAAGAGCCCTGAGAATACCGACACGGACGTCGCGCCCGGGCACTGCCAGGCACCCGGTGCCACGGCCTCGATGGCCTCAAAGAGCACGCCCGTAAACAGGGACGAGGCCGGTGCGCAGGGAGCGCTCGCGAGAACCTCGTTGACGGACAGGTCGATGCGCGCCCCAACCTTGAGCGTGGCCGCCGCCTGCGGGCCCGAGCCCAGGGCGACCAGCGCGTCCGCGACCGCGCGACGAGCCCCGGTCAGGGATGGGCGGGACAGGGACTCCAGGGATAGGGCGGGTCCGCGCTCGGGCGCGTTCTTCCCCTCCGACGGGGGCAACCAGATCAGCATGACGACACCCTATCGCGCCGAAGCCGCCAGGCGCGCTAGAATCGGTGCGGATCTGTCGGCCGGGCGGCCGCGCGCGGAAACGCTCGAGGAACGTCCGGGCTCCACAGGGCAGGGTGATGGCTAACAGCCACCCGGGGTAACCCGCGGGACAGTGCCACAGAAAACAAACCACCGGCGCGCACGCGTCGGTAAGGGTGAAAAGGTGAGGTAAGAGCTCACCAGCGGCGCGGGTGACCGCGTCGGCTCGGTAAACCCCACCCGGAGCAAGACCGAGCAGCAGGCAGGGCGGCCCGCCTCATGCCTGCGGGTAGGTTGCTGGAGGCCGTCGGTAACGACGGTCCTAGATAGATGGTCGCCACCGCGCTTTTTCCGGTAACGGAGCGCGGGGACAGAACCCGGCGTATAGGCCGACAGATCCAACAGAAGGACCCCGACGCGCGTCGGGGTCCTTCTGTCGTTGATGCTGCTGGGTCGCTCGGCCGAGCGAATCAGGCGCTCTGCTTGGCCGCGTAGTAGGCGGCGCCCACGATGCCCGCCGTATTCAGCAGCTTCGCCGGGATCATCGGGGTCTTCAGGTTCAGCAGCGGCATGAACTTCTCATGGTTCTCAGACACGCCGCCGCCCACGACGAAGAGGTCGGGGTTGAGCAGGAACTCCACGTGGCTGTAGTAGCGCTGGAGGCGCTGCGCCCACTGCTCCCAGTCCAGGCCCTGCAGGGTCTTCTGGCCCGACGAGGCGTTCTTTTCGGCGTCGGTGCCGTCGATCTCCAGGTGGCCCAGCTCCGTGTTGGTCAGCAGTGTGCCGTTGACGATGATCGCCGAGCC
>CABKMZ010000181.1 GCA_902373545.1 uncultured Actinomyces sp.
TCCTGGACATTGCCCTGTGGGTGGTCCTGCCCTACGTGTCCTTCGCGATCCTCATTGTGGGCCTCGCGTGGCGCTACAAGACGGACCAGTACGGGTGGACGTCTCGTTCCTCGCAGTGGAATGAGCCGGCCATCCTGCGCCTAGCCTCGCCGATGTTCCACTTCGGTGTCCTCTTCGTGTTCGTGGGCCACGTCATGGGCCTCGTGATCCCGAAGACGTGGACCGAGGCGGCCGGTGTGCCTCAGCACGTCTACCACCTGATGGCGACGATCCCCGGATCGATCGCCGGACTCATGACGATCCTCGGCCTCGCGCTGCTGATCTACCGCCGCCTGGTGGTCAAGTCGGTGCGCGTGGCGACGACCCGCATGGATATCGTCACCTACGTCATGCTGACTATCCCGGTGCTCCTGGGCGGCGCGGCGACGCTGCTCAACCAGGTGCTCGGCGGTCACGAGGGCTACGATTACCGCGAGACGATCTCCGTCTGGTTCCGCTCGATCTTCACGCTGCACCCGCAGGCGCACCTGATGGTCGACGTGCCGCTGAGCTTCCAGCTGCACATCATCGCGGGCCTGCTGCTCTTCTGCATCTGGCCGTTCACCCGCCTCGTGCACGCGGTGAGCGCGCCGGTCGGCTACGTGGCGCGTCCCCCGGTGATCTACCGGTCGCGCGACGAGCGCCGCACGCACGAGATCACGCGCGGCGGTATGTCGGACTGAATGGCGCGGCTCGGTCCCGGTCTCGATTGACGAGGCCGGGGCTGGGCGGGCGCAGCGCGCGGGGGCGGGCGTTTGCTCGCCCCTTCGTCGTATATGGAGGGAGCTGTGGCCTGATCTGTGATTGTGTTCTATGACCCCTTCAAATGTTTCCGATGAGTGACATTGGTCGTGCGTGTTGGCCGTTGAGCTGGGTAAAATTGTGTTTGATTTGTAAGTAATGTAAGGAAGTTAAAGCCGTACGGGGATGCCATCGTTGTGTATTTCCGCTGATTAAGAGGGAGAGAGGATAGATATGACTGACACCTCCCATTCTCGGACTCTGGCCGAGACGCTCGAGGCAATGGCTGCCCTCACACCCGCCCAGCACGCGCTGTTGGAGCGTATTTCGCAGCATGTGACGCCTGTGACCGTCGCGGAGTTGGCTCAGGAGGCCGGCCTGCACGTGTCCAGCGTGCGCGAGACCCTGGAGGGTCTTTTTGGCGTGGGCCTCGTGGAGAAGCAGCAGCTTCCGTCGTCGGGGCGCGGCCGTCCGGCGCTCGGCTATTCGACGACGACCCCGGCGGACCCGTCCTTCGCGGCTCAGATGTTGCAGCAGCTGACCTCGTCCCTGCTCGCGTGGCTGCGCGCCGACGCCGCGGACCCGGCTGCGTCGGTGCGTGAGATCGGCGCCCGCTGGGCGGACGCTGCCTTGGAGACGATGTCGGTGCCTGACCACAGTCACGCAACGCGCCGCGTCGCTCGTGAGAACTTCAACATCGCTGGTCATCTGGGCAAAGTGCGCCTGTTCATGAACGCGATGGGCTTCGCCTCGGTGCCTCACGAGAGCGATCAGATGGCGGTCGTGCTGACGGCCTGCCCGTTCACGGAGCCCGGTGCGCCTGACGATCTGGCCCTTGAGCTGCGTCGCGGCATTGTCGAGCGCGTCTTTGAGCGCACGGCGACGGGTACGGCGAGCTGGTCGGTGGAGGTCGATCCGATCGACCCGCTGCGCCTGACGGTGTTCCTGCGCCCGCTGGATGAGCCGAACCCGAAGCCGCTGTCGACGACGGTGCATTTCTTCGGTGGAGCCGCTGAGGCGGCCGGCGGCTACATGCGCGAGCTGGCGTCCTCGGAGACGCCCGCGACCCTCGGCGAGTTGGTTGCGTACCTGAGTGATGGCAACCCGGATCTGGGGCGTATCCTCGACGTGTCGAGCTTCCTGGTCAACGAGCGTTCGGCCCGCCTGGACGCGGACCTGATGCCGGGCGTGCGCGTCGACGTGTTGCCGCCCTTTGCTGGCGGGTGAGAGATTCTTAGCATTTGCGTGGAACGGTCAGGGTTTACATAAAATCCGGGCCGTTTCCACGTAAAATGGCAGTAATCATCTCCCGTTCTTGGAGGATCCCATGTCAGCAGAGATTGCAACAGGTATTACTGACGACCCCCTCGACTCG
>CABKMZ010000182.1 GCA_902373545.1 uncultured Actinomyces sp.
AGGTGCCCGCGGCCGCCCTGCGCGCCGAGCAGCTCCTGTCGATCGTGGACTTCGCGTCCATCGGCACGAACGACCTGACGCAGTACACGATGGCGGCGGACCGCCTGGACGGAAACCTGGCGACCCTGCTCAACCCGTGGCAGCCGGCCGTCCTGGAGATGATTCGCACCGCCTGCAACGGCGGACGTGCGACGGGCAAGCCGATCGGCGTGTGTGGCGAGGCCGGCGGCGACCCGCTGTTGGCTCTGGTCCTCACGGGCCTGGGTGTCGCCTCGCTGTCGATGGCACCCTCGAAGGTCAACGCGGTCCGTGCGGCTCTGCGCATGCACGACCTGGCGACCTGCCAGCAGATGGCTGCTTTCGCGGTGGATGCTCCCAACGCGAAGGAAGGACGCGAGAACGTCCTGAAGCTGGTCGCTCCGTCGATGCTGGATCTCCTGTGATCCGCGGCTTGTAGCCACGTCGTAAACGGTGGGCCCGGGAATCAATCGGTTCCCGGGCCCACCGCCGTATGCAACGCCGCTTGGCGGCGCATCAATTATTTCGTGGTGCCAGCCGCCTCTGTTCCGGGAGTCTTCTTCTTGGAACGCCCGGAGAAGATCGCGGTCAGAATCAGGATGATGCCGAGGGCCGCGATAGCGCTGATACCGAGCACCGGCAGGTTGAAGGTCGTGATGTAGGCTTCGGCGATCAGGAACGCCCCGACCATGCACACGAGGATCGCCCAGACGAACGCGCCGACGCGCACACCCCTGCTGGGCGCCTCGGGCAGATCGTGATAGTTGGTGGGCGAGGCAGGCGCGCTCCACGTCTGCGCGCCGTTGCCACCCGGCGTTGCTCCCGGCGCCCCGGTGGGTGCTCCCGAGGGAGCCTGCGAGCGAGAGCCAGCCCCGGCCTCGTATCCCGAAGCCCCGGAAGTCCCGAAAGGAGTGGTGGCCGCGGTCGGCGCCGTCTCACCCGTGGACGCCGGATCGAAGGCTGTGCGACTCCCAGATGCGGTGGCACCCTCGTTCTCGCGGAAGACCGCGAGCGGATCGGAGGACGGCGTCTCCAGGGTCGGCTCCGAGGACGTGGGCAAGGTGCTCGTCACGTCCACCTCGGGGTACTGCGAGGTGACGTCGATCCCGGTGAACTGATCGGTAGCGTCGTTCTTGGAGGTAGTCATGGTCGTTTCCTTCCTCAGTTGCCCGACGGAGTGCCGGAGGAGGTGGGCGAGGGGGTCGGTGACGGGGTTGCCGACGGCGTCGCCGAGGGGGTTGCCGACGGAGAGGGGTCGGACTTGCTCCACACGCCCGAGGAGTCCGGGGACTGCAGGATCGTCAGGTGATCGATGTTTGCTTCGCTGTCGATGAAAACAGTGATCCCTCCGAGTGAGGAGTTGCCCCACGAAGGAGACGACGCAGTCTGGCCCGCGCATTTCCTCAACGGGGTAGCCCAGCCGTCGCGGTCCATATTCGTCGTCACAGAGGTAATGTCTGACTGGCACACGATCTGGACGGGCTGTCCTTCCACCGTCTGGATCGTCAGGTTCTGCCAGGCCTGCCAGCTGACGGTGATCTGCTTGGTCGTCCCCACGGGCGCCCCGGTTAGGTCGAGCGTGACAGGGCGCAGCGGGCTCACGCCCTCCACCGAGCTCACCGTCCAATCCACGGTGTTGTTGCCCGGCGATGTCGCGACGGTCGAGCGCACCGTGGAAATCGTCTGCTGCGTTGCCTCGGTGCCGATGGCGGCCGTCGGCAGCGCGGCGATCATGCCGAGAATGGACAGCGTGGTCAGCCAGCCGGCGCTGCGGTCGCGCAGGGCGGCAATCGCCAGGGACAGGCCGACGATGATCAGGCACACGCCGCCGCCGATGACGATGATACGCGCGACCGTCTGCGACCCGGTCTCTGCGGTGATGAAGGGGATGGCGGGCCCCTTGTCAACCATGTAGATGCCGGCGAAGACAGCTGCCACCACGAGGATCAGCAAACCGGTAATCGCCATGTTCGCGCGGGTAGAGACCACGCGGGGGCGGTGGGTCGGCACAGGGAGAGGGGCCCATCGACGAGGCCTGGGCGCGCTAGGCGGAGGAGTCCAGCCCGGGTGGGGCTGGGAAGGGCGGGC
>CABKMZ010000183.1 GCA_902373545.1 uncultured Actinomyces sp.
CCACCATGCGCTCCTGGACGTCGGCGACGCCCTCGGAGGTGGCGGTGAAGGAGTTGTGCGACATGAAGGAGGCGACGCCGGGGACCTTGATGAACTGGGTCGGCTGGGTGCCATCGGTGCTCAGCGGGCAGGAGCCGAACTGCGCGACCGTGAAGGCGGCGCCATCGGTGTCCACACAGATGCCTTCGGCGGCAGCCATCTTCATGGGCTGAACCTTGACCATCTCCTGGCCCTGGACGTGGCCGGAGGCGGCGGTGCCGAGGCCTCCGATGAGGACGACGATCAGGCCGAAGCGGGCGATGGGGCGCCACACGTCGCGGGCCTGAGCCACGGCCTCGTCGCTGCCCTCACGGGACGCGCGAACCATCCACCAGATGGCGATGCCAGCCACGAAGGAACCGGCGACCAGCCACGCGGAGGTGATGACGTGGGAGTACTCGGACAGGTAGACGCCCGAGGTGATGAGCTTGAGGAAGCCGCCGGCGCCGTCGAGCTCGGCGCGGCCGGTCTCGGGGTTGAAGCGGGCGCCCACGGGGTGCTGCATCCACGCGTTGGCCGCGAGGATCCAGGCGGCCGAGAGCATCGTGCCGATGGCCACGCACCAGATGGTCGCCAGGTGCAGGCCCTTGGAGAGGCGGCCCCAGCCGAAGATCCACAGGCCCAGGAAGGTGGACTCGAGGAAGAAGGCCAGGAGGGCCTCGACAGCCAGGGGAGCGCCGAAGATGTCGCCGACGAAGCGGGAGTACTCCGACCAGTTCATGCCGAACTGGAACTCCTGGACGATGCCGGTAGCGACGCCGAGAGCGAAGTTAATAAGAAGGAGCTTGCCGAAGAAACGGGTAGCTTGCAGCCAGTATTCCTTGCCGGTGCGGTGCCATGCGGTCTGCATGATCGCGACCAGCAGGGACAGGCCGATCGTCAGCGGTACGAGGACGAAGTGGTAGACGGTTGTGACGCCGAACTGCCATCGTCCGACCGTGACCGCGTCGAGCGCTGTTTGCGCGAGGGTCATGATGGGACCTTCCCGTGTAGGGATCAGGGATCGAAATGCCCCGCAATATAGGCGCTAGGACCTACGTCACGGGCTGACTTTAATGTAGCTCAAATGACAGGTGGTGAGCGCTTGAAATGCCGTATGTGTGACGGTTTTGTGACATATGTGTCCGTTTATTTTTGATGGACTTTCCCCTGCGATTGTGGGCCTGTGACCTTGAACGTGTCATCCATCAGTTGATATGGGTCCGTGTTGTGCGACAATTGAGGCGAATGGATGTCGCGGGCATGCCCCCGTGACGAGAGCCGAGCGATGACCGTATCGATTTGCCGCCGGCACCTGCGCACCAGCGCTCCACTAGGTTTCCGCCCCTCGCGGGCGATGAATAACGGGCGCGTCCTGGCATGGGGCGCGCGCCCACCATTGGAGAATCGTGACAACCGAATCAACTACGCCCGTGGCCCCCGCCGCGTCGCTGCTGTTCCAGGCTCCCGTCTTCCAGGCCGCGCCCGAGGTGGCCCCGCCTGTCGCCTTCGAAGAGCCCGAGTCCAAGCGTCGCCGCAAGTCCTCCGCGCCCGAGGAAGAGTCCGCTCCCGCCGAGGAAGCCGCGCCCAAGCGCCGCCGTCGCTCCAAGAAGGCCGCCGACGAGGCCTCGGCCCCCGCCGAGGAGAGCGCACCGCCCGCCGAGGCCGAGGAGAGCGCCGCCGAGCCTAAGACCCGCCGTCGCCGTCGCTCCAAGAAGTCGGACGAGGCCCAGGCCGCCTCCGAGGACAGCGCGCAGAAGGTGGAAGCCTCCCCTGACGACTCCGAGTCGGCTGACGAGGAAGATTCCTCGAGCCGTCGCCGTCGTCGCCGCCGCGCACGCTCGTCCGCGGCTTCCGAGGAGAGCGCCGACCCCGCCGATCAGGTCCAGGCCCTCAAGGGCTCGACCCGCCTGGAGGCCAAGAAGATGCGTCGGCGCGAGGGACGCCGCGAAGGACGCCGCCGCCACTCGATTTCCGAGTCTGAGTTCCTGGCGCGCCGCGAGTCCGTCGAGCGCACGATGGTCATCCGAG
>CABKMZ010000184.1 GCA_902373545.1 uncultured Actinomyces sp.
GGAGTAGCCTCGGCGGCGGGGGCTGCCGGGGTGATCTCCTCGTCCTCGTCGTCCTCGATCACGGCGACGTCGGTCGCGTAGACGCGGGGCTCGTCGCGCTGGACGTTGAACACGTCGACGCGGGAGAGCGCGAACTCGGGGGCGAGCAGGGTGCGGGAGGCCAGGTTGGCCAGGGTCGGGGCGGCACCGAGGCCGACCTCGATGACCTGGTCGACGCCCAGGCCGGCAACGCCGGGGGCAGCCTCTTGCGTCGAGAGCAGCACGCGCTGCGTCTCGATCCAACGCACCGGGGAAGCGAACTGCCAGCACAGCAGCTCGATGAGCAGCGTGCGGGTGAGAACGCCCGGGTTGGCCAGCGCCGCGTCCCACGCACCCTCTGCCTCGAGCAGCTCGCGCACCGTGTCGGAGGGAACCACGTCGAGGATGGACTGGGCGAACTCGCGGGTCAGCTCGAAGGGACGCGCCACCAGGTTGGGGATGTAGCGGCCGACGAGCTTGGCGGGGTCGATCTCGGCGGGGATGCGCTCGTCGAGCTTCGTGCGGAAGTCCGCCACGCCGCCGCGCAGGACGGTGGAGTGGAAGGGCACGTCGATGCCGGGAACGTACATGAAGGGACGCTTGCCGCCGCGCTCGGCGGCGCGCTTGGTGGCGTCCTCCTCGAGGGCCTTCAGGCCCGCGACCGTGCCGGCGACCGCGTACTGCTGGCCCGCCAGGTTGAAGTTCACGATCTGGAGGAACTCACCCGACGCCTCAGCAATCGAGGCGACGTACTCCACGACGTGGGCATCGTCGACGCCGAACTGGTTCGGGCGCAAGGCGCCCATGCGGTAGTTTGAACGGCCCTTCTCGTCGCGGGGCACGAGCGAGTGCATCGTGGAGCCGCGCTGGAAGACCAGGTCGAGGACGATTTCGAGCGGGAAGACCTCGGCGTATGCGGCCAGCGCGTCGTACTCGCCCAGCGAGTGGCCGGCGAAGGCAGCGCCCGGAACCAGGACGCCCTCTTCGCGCATGCGGGCCGTCTGGCCAATCGCCAGGGTCGCGAGCGCGACCTGCGTGAACTGGGTGAGGTTCAAGACGCCCTCGGGGTGACGGTAGGTCACGCCGCGCGCCACGATCTCGGTCGGGTTGTCGCGCACGATCGCCAGGATGGAGAAGCCCATCGCGGAGCGGGTGTGCGCGTCGGCGCGGCGCCAGACCTCGTCCACGGCCTTGGACTTGGTGCGCTCGTCCAGGCCCATGCCGGCGCTCTGGATGCCCTGGCCGGGGTAGACGTAGGCGACCTTCGGGGCGAAGGTGTAGGCCGATGCACGAGAGACGACCTGCTTGTTGATGCGGCAGGTGACCTCGAGGGACAGGCCGCCACCGACGACGCGACCCACGCGCTCGACGGTGATCTCAACCTCGTCGTTCAGGTCGACGGTGCCGTACATGTAGTATGTCCAGCCGGCGATCTGAGCACCGCCCTGACCGGCGACGACGGCCTCGGCCGCGTGCTGAGCGGTGGCCGACAGCCACATGCCGTGCACGAGGGGAGCGTCCATGCCCGCGACCTTGGCGGCCGCGTAGGAGGTGTGGATCGGGTTGTAGTCGCCCGACACGATCGCGAAGGGCGTCATGTCGTCGGGGGCCTTGACGCTCACGCGGCGCAGTACCGAGCGGGGAGTGTCCACGACCTCGACCGAAGCGCCGCCGAAGGGCGCAGCCTCGGAGGGGGCGCGGTTGCCGGTGGCGCGGCCGCGGATCGCGAAGCGCTCCTGCGTGGAGCCGACGTGCTCGCCGTTGGCCTTCAGGTCCAAGGCGACCGTGACGATACGGCCGGAGGAGGACTCGTCGACGGCGGCCACGTGGCTGGTCACGTCGATCGTCGTGATGCCGCGCTCGAGCATCTGCTCGGGCGTGTATTCCAGCGTGATCGAGTGATCGAGGTGGACGGCGTTGAGCAGGCCCTCAATGACCGGGTAGTCGTTGTGGATGGCCGA
>CABKMZ010000185.1 GCA_902373545.1 uncultured Actinomyces sp.
CCCAAGGCGCGCCTGGCCTTCCTGATCCTCGCGGGCGCGGCCCTGCTCACAGGCCTGGACGCCTCACTTGTGCGCCTCGGGGCCCTGGCACCCGTGGCCTCGACGAGCCTGGGGACCGTGCACGGACTCCTCATGATCTACGGGTTCCTGGGCACCGCGATCTGCCTGGAGCGCGCGGTCGCCCTGCAGTCCGACGGGCGACGCCCGTGGGCCTACGCTGCTCCCCTCCTGACCGGTGCGGGCGGCATCAGCGCGGTCGTCATCTCCCTGAACGAGGCCGCGCGCACCACCCTCGCGAGCCTTCCGCTCCCCCGCTACCTCGCCGCCCACCTGAGCGGCTTCGCGCCCGAACGGATGATGCCTGGCTTCCTCATCACCCTCGGCATGGCGCTGCTGACGGCCATCTACTGCTACGTGTGGGCGCGCCGGCAGGCCACCCACGCGGTCCTCATCCAGCTGATGGGCGCTCTCATTGGCCTGGGCGGCATCCTCCTGTGGTGGCGAGGCCTCGAGACGCCGCGCGCGGTGCCCTGGTGGCTGGCGTTCCTGATCGTCACGATCGTCGGCGAGCGCGTCGAGCTCGCGCGCCTCGCCTTCGCGTCCGGCTCCACCGAGCGGCGCATCACGGCCGAGAGCGCCGCACTCATGGTGGGCCTGACCGTCGCGCTCTACTCCCCATCGATCGGTTACCCCCTGGTCGGCCTGAGCCTGGGTGTCCTCATGGCCGACACCGCGTGGCACGACGTCGCGCGCGGCACCGTGCGCATGAAGGGCCTTCCGCGCCTGGCCGCGGTGTGCATGCTGAGCGGCTACGCGTGGGCGCTCGTGCCCGCACTCATGTGGGTGATCGCGCCGCCCGCCTTCGACGGATACGGCTACGACGCCGGCGTCCACGCGATCACGATTGGCTTCGTCGTCTCCATGCTGCTGGCCCACGCGCCCGTCATCATCCCGGCGGTCGCCCGGCGCGAGGTCCCCTACCACGTCGCCATGTGGGTCCCCTTCGCGTTCCTACAGCTCTCCCTCCTCGTCCGCCTCCTCGCGGGCGCGCGCGAGGCCGCCTACCCGTGGCGCCTGGGCGGCACCCTCGGGGTCGTCGGCATGCTCCTGTTCGTGGGCACGACGCTGACGGTGACGATTCGCCGGGCGCGCGCGGCCTCGCGCGAGATCGGGCCCGGGGACGAGGCCGGGGCCAGGCCTGCGGCTCCCGCGTCCTCGGGCGGACGGGAGGCCCGATGAGCAAGCCCCGCGTTCCCCGCACCGACCGCGTGACCACGATCTGGATGTGCACGGCGGCCGTTGCCGCGGCTGTCACGATCGTCGCCCGAGGCCGCATCCCGCAGAACCTGTGGACGATGATCCACCTGGTGACCCTCGGCGTCCTGTCGAACGGGATCTTCCAGTGGTCCTGGTACTTCACGCGGGCGCTCGCGCACCTGGCCCCGGACGATCGGCGGGCCGGGCGCGACAACACCGTGCGCATCACGACTTTCAACCTCTCCCTGCTGCTCCTCATCGGCGGCATGTGGGCGGGCTTGTGGCACGCGACCGTCACGGGCGCGACCGTCGTCGGCGCGATCGCGGCCTGGCACGGGTGGGCGCTGCTCACCGCCTCCCGCGAGCGCCTGGCATCACGATTCGCGGTCATCATCCGGTACTACATCGCGGCGGCGTTCTTCCTGGTGGTCGGCGCGACGCTGGCCGGTTTCGTCACCGCTGCCATGTTCGATGCGGATGCGCCCGCATGGCTGGCCGAGGCCCGGGACCGCCTGACGGTCGCCCACGCGCTGGCGGGGGTCGCCGGGTGGGCGACCGTCAGG
>CABKMZ010000186.1 GCA_902373545.1 uncultured Actinomyces sp.
TGTGGTTCCTCAGAAATGTCGCACGTAATTCCCTCGCGCGTATTTCAAACATTGAAATCGCATCGTTGGAATTCTGCGGTTTTCTCGATACCTAAGAAAAGTGAGGGTACCCAAATTACGTGCGACTTTTGATTCATCAGGCGCGTGGGTCGAATTCCTGTGTGTGATCGTCGGCCCAAGACGCTGCGCGCCGCCGCCCGCCTACCCGACGGCACCACCCCTCAGCCAATGACACCCCCCATACCTGGAACGCCCCCAGCAACACACCCGCCCCTCCCGCGCACAAAACGGGGGCCGGCGCTGCCATGCAGCACCGGCCCCCGAACGCTTCAGGCAACCGTCACATGAGCGGGTAGCGCACGATGGTAGCCTCGCGGCCCGGGCCCACGCCGATGGACTGGATGCGGCAGCGCGACAGCTCTTCCAGGCGCGTGATGTAGTCCTGGGCGGCCTGGGGCAGCTCCTCGAAGGAACGGCACTGCGAGATGTCCTCGCTCCAGCCCGGCAGCTCCTCGTACACGGGCACGGCGGCCTCGAAGCCAGCCTGGTCGAGGGGCATTTCCTCAGTGCGTACTCCGTCGACCTCGTAGGCGACACACACGGGGATCGTGTCGTAGCCGGAGAGCACGTCGAGCTTGGTCAGGCAGATGTCGGTCAGGCCGTTGATGCGCGTCGCGTATCGCATGACGACGGCGTCGAACCAGCCGGTGCGGCGCGGGCGACCGGTGGTCACGCCGAATTCGCCGCCCTTGGCGCGCAGGGCCTCGCCGACCTCGTCGTCCAGCTCCGTGGGGAACGGGCCCTCGCCGACGCGGGTCGTGTACGCCTTGGCGACGCCGACGACGCGGTCGATGCGGGTCGGGCCCACGCCGGAGCCGGTGAGCGCGCCGCCCGCGGTCGGGTTGGACGAGGTGACGAAGGGGTAGGTGCCGTGGTCGATGTCGAGCATCGTGGCCTGGCCACCCTCGAAGAGCACGGTGTCGCCGCGGTCCAGCGCGTCGTTGACGACGAGGGACACGTCGCACAGCATCGGCTTGATGCGATCGGCGAAGGACAGCAGGTGGTCGGACACCTCGGCGGGGTCGAGCACCTGAAGGTCCACGGCCTCGAAAATGGTGTTCTTCGGGGCCAGGGCGGCCTCGACCTTGGCGCGCAGCTCCTCGGGGTGGAAGAGGTCCTGGATGCGCAGGCCGATGCGGTTCATCTTGTCGGCGTAGGTGGGGCCGATGCCTCGACCCGTCGTGCCGATCAGGTTGTTGCCGCGCGCACGCTCGTTCGCCTGGTCCATGAGGCGGTTGTAGGGCGGGATGATGTGCGCGTTGGAGGAGATGAGCAGGCGCGAGCAGTCGACGCCGCGCGACGTGATGTCCTCAAGTTCTTCGAAGAGCACGTCCAGGTCGACAACGACGCCGTTGCCGATGATGGGGGTGACGCCTTCGGAGAGGATTCCGGCGGGCAGGAGGTGCAGCGCGTACTTTTCGCCGTCGATGACGACGGTGTGTCCGGCGTTGTTGCCTCCGTTGAACTTGACGACGAGGTCGGTGTGCTGGCCGAGCTGGTCAGTGGCCTTGCCTTTGCCTTCGTCGCCCCACTGGGCGCCGAGCACGATGACGGCGGGCATGAGTATCTCCGTAAAGTTTGGGTCCGTCGCGCGGGGGTGCGCAACGGACCCATATTAGCGGACATTGACGAGGCCTGGGCGCCCTCGCGCGGGGTCCGTCTAGTTTCCGGTGGCGGCCAGGGCGACGCCGATGCCCCACGCGGTTGCGCTGGTCAGGGCGGCGATCAGTTCGATGGC
>CABKMZ010000187.1 GCA_902373545.1 uncultured Actinomyces sp.
CGTCCAGGCCCTTGATGGCGTCGATGATCTGGCCGAACTCGGAGTAGCACAGGTGCGTGTGGATCTGGGTGTCGGGACGCACCGAGGAGGTGGCCAGGCGGAAGGATCCCACGGACCAGTCCAGGTAGTCGGCGTGGCGGTCGGCGTCCAGCGGCAGGAGCTCACGCAGGGCGGGCTCGTCGACCTGGATGGCGGCGATGCCTGCGGCCTCAAGGTCGGAGACCTCGTCGCGCAGCGCCAGGCCGATCTGGTCGGCAATCTCGCCGAGCGGCAGGTCGTTGCGCGGGAAGGACCACGCGATGATCGTGACGGGGCCGGTGAGCATGCCCTTGACGGGCTTGTCGGACAGAGACTGGGCGTAGCTGGTCCAGCCGACGGTCATGGGCGCGGGACGCGAAACGTCGCCCCACAGGACGGACGGGCGCGTGCAACGCGAGCCGTAGGACTGCACCCAGCCGTTGCGCGTGGCCGCGAAGCCGTCGAGCAGCTCGGCGAAGTACTGAACCATGTCGTTACGCTCGGCCTCGCCGTGGACGAGCATGTCGAGTCCCAGCTCTTCCTGGAGGGTGATGACCGAGGCGATCTCCTCGCGCATGCGAGCCTCGTAGTCCGCGTCGGACAGTTCGCCGCGGGCGTTGGCGGCGCGGGCCTTGCGGATCTCGGTGGTCTGCGGGAACGAGCCGATCGTCGTGGTGGGCAGCGGGGGCAGGTGCAGGCGCTCGGTCTGGGCGGCTTCGCGCTCGAGGTAGGGCTCGCGGGTGCGGTCGGCCTCGGTCAGGGCGGCGGTGCGGCTGCGGACCTCGGGGCGCACGACGCCGGGGGCGGCGGCGCGCTGCTCGAGGACGCGGGTGGCCTCAGCGACCTCGGCGTCGATGGCTTCCCAGCCCTCGTCCAGGCCGCGGGCCAGGGTGACGACCTCGACGACCTTCTGGTCGGCGAAAGCGAGCCAGGCGTGCAGGTTCTCGTTGAGGGTCGCGTCGTCCCAGGTCTCCAGCGCGGTGTCATGAGGCACGTGCTGGAGGGAGTTCGAGGTGGCGACGGTGACGCGGGCGGCGCCCAGGCCCTGCGCGGCCTTCAGGGTCTCGCGCAGCTGGGCCAGGTCGGCGCGCCAGATGTAGCGGCCA
Source organism: uncultured Actinomyces sp. (assembly GCA_902373545.1). Classification (GTDB taxonomy): domain Bacteria; phylum Actinomycetota; class Actinomycetes; order Actinomycetales; family Actinomycetaceae; genus Pauljensenia. Next base: position 1,125 of record CABKMZ010000187.1, read on the forward strand.
TCGACCGCGCCGACGACGAGGGTGACGCCGGAGAGGTCCGCGCCTTCGGGCAGGGAGCCGCGCAGCGTGTCGACGTGCAGGGCCTCGACACCGGTCTTGGCGAGGGCGCCCACCGCGTGGGAGGCGTCGCCGTAGGGGGTGGTGAGCAGGATCTGGGGACGCTCGGTGGCGGCGGCCAGGCGCTCGTAGACACGGGCAGCCAGCTCGCCCAGCTCGACGCGGGTGCGCGAGAGATTGTCCGAGGTCAGGGCCGGCTCATCGAGCTGAACCCACGGGGCGCCCGCGGCGTGCAGGGCGGCCAGTGCCTGCTCGTACGCGGCCACGGCCTCGTCGATGCGGGTGAGCGGATCAAAGTCGGGGGTGGCCGGGTCGGCCTTGGCCAGCGCCAGGTAGGTGACGGGGCCAACCAGGACGGGTCGGGTCACGTAGCCCCACTCGCGGGCGTCGGTGAAGCGGCGCACAACCGTGTCGTCGGCGAAACGCAGCGGAGTGTCGGGGCCGATCTCGGGGACGAGGTAGTGGTAGTTCGTGTCGAACCACTTCGTCATCTCTTCGGGGCCGACCTTGTCGTCGCCGCGGGC
>CABKMZ010000188.1 GCA_902373545.1 uncultured Actinomyces sp.
TCGTGTCGAACCACTTCGTCATCTCTTCGGGGCCGACCTTGTCGTCGCCGCGGGCGAGCGCGAAGTAGAGGTCGAGGCCCTCGCGGCCTGCGAAGCGCGGCGGGATGGCACCCAGGAGGATCGTGGCGTCCAGAACATGATCGTACAGGGAGGGCGCGTCGGCCAAGGACGCGTCGGATGCGTCCAGGCCCAGCTCGACCAGGCGCGCCAGGTTCTCCTTGCGCAGGTCGGCTGCTGCGTCAAGCAGTTCGGCGTCGGTGGTGCGCCCGGCCCAGCGCGCTTCGAGGGCGCGCTTGAGCTGACGCTGGCGGCCGATACGCGGATAGGCCAGGATCGTGGCGGTGGGGAACTGCGCGGGGGCAGCGGACATGGTGTTCTCCTTGGTGTGCTACTCGTGCGGCGTACGCGGGCGTTGCCCGCACCCGGCCGCGGGGTGGTTCGTGGGGATTCAGTGTTGCGTGAAGGGGTGCGAGGCCGGGGACCACTGGGGGTCGGGCGTCACTCCCATGAGGGCCAGGATGTCCAAGACGGGCTTGGCCCTGTTGAAGGTGTAGAGGTGGACGCCGGGGGCACCCGCATCCAATACGGAGTGGATGAGGCGCGAGCCGAACACAGCGCCGAATTCGTCGCGCGCGTCCTGGTGAGGGTAGTCGGCCAGCGTGGTCAGCAGGTATTCGGGGACCTCGATGCCGGTGAGGTCCTGGACGCGGCGCAGGCGCGCCGGGTCGGTGGCCGGCAGCAGGCCGGGCACGATCGGGATGGTGACGCCGACGCGGCGGGCACGCTCGACAAAGGAGGCGTAGACGTCGGCGTCCCAGAAGAGCTGCGTGATCGCGAAGGACGCGCCAGCGGCCTGCTTGACGAGGAGGCGTTCGACTTCCTGCTGAGGCGTTGTGCCCGCGGCGGGGTTGCCGGCGGGGAACGCGGCGACCGCAATCGTCAGGGGTTTGAAGGCCGAGCGCAGGGCCTCGCCCGGGTGAGCATCGCAGCGGCGCTTTTCGACGGTGCGGATCAGGTGGATCAGTTCGGTGGCGCTACCGACGCCGCCGGGTCCGGGCTCCCAGTCCTCCTGTCCCACCGGCGGGTCTCCGCGCAGTGCCAGGAAGGTGCGCACGCCCGACTCCAGGTAGTCGTGCACGGTCGAGACGACCTCGGCCGTCGAGTTGCCCACGCAGGTCAGGTGGGCGATCGGCTGAATCGGGGTGTCACGCACGAGGCGCTGGACCGTTGAGCGGGCATTGTGACGGTCCTTGCCGCCCGCCCCATAGGTCACGGACATGAAGTCCGGGCGAACCTGGAGGAGGCGATCGACCGTATCCCAGAAGGGGGCTTCCAGGGAGGGCTTGCGCGGGGGCATGACCTCGAAGGATAGGAGCGTGGGCTCGTGGTCGTGGGTACAAGGATGGGCGTAGTCGGCGTCAGAGAATGGCACAGTGGGACTCTCGGTGTCGCGGCTTTCTCCCCGCCTGGGCGCTCATGCGCGGTGTCTGATGCTGGCGGCGGATCCTGGCCTAGTGAGTGGCGGTCGTCTGCGTCAGCTGCACATTCGGGCACGAATAGACCCGCACATGCGACGGGTGATGTTCGTTCGTGCGTTCATG
>CABKMZ010000189.1 GCA_902373545.1 uncultured Actinomyces sp.
GGTGGGCATGGCTTCATTGTGCGTGTTCCCAGGGCGTCCATGCATCCGGGAACCATACGCCGCGCCGCTCCGATGCGTCCGGGGTCACTGCGTGAGAGGGCACTGTGAAGCCTGTGGAGAGGCGCTCCAGCGTAGAATGGGTGCAGTATGACTACGGAGAACACTTCCCCGACGCTGTCGGCGGCCACCCTCGCACACACCACGGGCCGCGTCACCATCCCCGCAGACATGGACCCGATCACGGTCCTCGGCATCGCAGACCAGGTCCTGCGCGCCCTCGAGCGGGGTTTCCCGCACGTCCGCTTCCTCGTGACCGGCCGCGACATCTCCCTGGCCGGATCCCAGGCGGACATCGACGTGGCCGCCGGCCTCCTCGAAGAACTTATCGGCATGGCCAGGCGCGGCACCGCCCTGGATGCCACCGCCGTCGAACAGGCCATCGGCCTGCTCGGACGCCTCACCTCGGGCGAGGCCCCCACGGAGGAAATCCTCTCCGCGCGCGGACGCTCGATCCGCCCCAAGACCCCCGGCCAGAAGGCCTACACGGACGCCATCGACCGCGCCACTGTTGTCTTCGGCATCGGCCCCGCGGGCACGGGCAAGACCTACCTGGCCATGGCCCAGGCCGTGCGCCGCCTCCTGTCCGGCGAGGTCCGCCGCATCGTGTTGACCCGCCCTGCCGTCGAGGCGGGGGAGAACCTCGGCTTCCTGCCCGGCTCCCTCACCGACAAGATCGACCCCTACCTGCGTCCCCTCTACGACGCCCTGGGCGACATGCTCGACCCCGAGGCCCTGCCCAAGCTCATGGCCGCCGGCACCATCGAGGTCGCGCCCCTGGCCTACATGCGCGGACGCACCCTCAACGACTCCTTCATCATCTTGGACGAGGCCCAGAACACGACGGTCGGCCAGATGAAGATGTTCCTCACCCGCCTGGGTTTTGGCTCCAAGGTCGTCGTCACCGGCGACGCCTCGCAGGTTGACCTGCCCGGCAGCCAGACCTCGGGCCTGGCCGTCGTCGAAAGCATACTGGGTGGCATCGACGACATCGAGTTCTGTCGCCTGACCAGCGCCGACGTCGTGCGCCACGAGCTTGTGGGCGCGATCATCGACGCCTACCAGCGCTACGACGATAAAAACGCCGCGCGCCGCGCGCGCACCCGCAGCCACAACACCGCACGCAGGGAGTACACGTCATGACCGAGGTCATCAACGAGACCGACTACGAGATTAACGAAGCCGAGTTTTCCGCCCTGGCCGACTTCGTGCTTGACCAGATGCACGTCAGCTCCGACGCCGAGGTCAACATCATCTTCATCGAGCCCGAGCCGATGGAGGACCTGCACATCCGCTGGCTCGACCTGCCCGGCCCGACCGACGTCATGAGCTTCCCCATGGACGAGCTGCGCCCCGGCACCGCCGACCGCCCCACGCCCCCCGGCATGCTCGGCGACATCTGCATCTGCCCGGCTGTCGCCTCCCGACAGGCCGCCGAATCCGGCCACAGCGCCGCCGAGGAGATGCTCCTCCTGGCCACGCACGGCATGCT
>CABKMZ010000190.1 GCA_902373545.1 uncultured Actinomyces sp.
CCGGAGATGAAGACGTAGTCCATCTCGGGGAGCAGGTATTCGCACGCGGAGTCGGGGTAGTCGCCCTCGAGGACATTGCGTTCGAGGATGTTGAGCTCGGCAGCATCGGGCATGGCGGCGGGCGCGAAGGGGAAGTGGCCGATGACGGCGACGCGCTTGCCGGCGACGAGGGGCGCGTAGGGGTGGAAGGTGCGCCCCCAGTTGTTTTCCTCGCAGGGCCGGAATCCGTGGGCGAGGGCGCGCACCGGGTGGGAGTGGTAGGCGTTGACGGCGGCCATGCCGATGCCGGCGTCCTCGAAGTTCCAGGACTTAGCCAGGGCGGCAACGTCGCGCAGGGGGCGACCGACGAGGTCGGAGGGATCGTCAGTGAAACGGGGACGGGATTGGACGTTCATCCCGAAGGCCATGCCAACGCCGTTGTCGCTGGTGGCAACGCGGCGCCACTTGCCGTCGGTGTGGATCTGGGCGACGGTGATGTCGGCGGGGATCTCGTCGATGAGCTGGTCGTACAGGTCCCAGGGGCTGGTCATGGTGTCTCCTGTGGGGCGCATGAGGAAGGGTCCGGCACTATTTGCCGGACCCTTCCTATATTAGGTCATCCTTAGATGTCATGCGCCTGACGACTGTTGACCCGTCACGCGCCGTGGGCCTCGAGCAGGACGCGGAACGCCAGCGCATTGACCGCAATCATGCCCGCGATCATACCGAGCGCTACGAGCGCCTGACGCCGATTCTGCGCGGCTTCCGTGACGCCCGCTCGCGGGCGGGCCATGCGCACCAACACCCACGTGGCAGCCACGCCGGCGATCGCGCCGCCGAGGTGCAGCTGCCACGCGACTGCACTGCCCAGAAAGCCGAACACCAGGTTGATGCCGAGCAACACCAGGATCGGCCTGGTGTCAGCACCACCCACGCGTTGCAGGACGAAAAGCGCCCCGAAGAGGCCGAACACCCCCGCCGACGCACCCGCCGCCGACGCGAACGCGTACTGCGGCTGCAGCAAACACCAGGCGAGGATGAACGCCGATCCGCCGAGCGCGCTCACCAGATACACGATCAGGTAGCGCCACCACCCGAGAACAGGCTCAATCGAGCGACCCACCACGTACAGGGTGAGCATGTTGAACACGATGTGGAAGAACCCGATATGAACGAACGCCTGAGTCAGGATCATCCACGGGTGCGACGCGAGGAGCGCGGGGACGAGTGCAAGTGACGCCCCGACGCTTGGCGCCAGCAAGGTCACCGCGTACACGAGGACACAGATCACCATCATCGCGTAGGTGACGACCGGCGCGCCGACCGCCGCCGCGCGCGAGGCTTGGCGCGCCCAGCCGCGCTTGGATGACGTGCAGTCCACGCAGATCGAGCGCACCTCGGTGGGGATCGCGCAGTCCACGCACATGGGGCGGTTGCAGCGCTTGCAGTAGTCGACGCTGCGCACGCCCGGGTGTCGCGGGCAGTTCGGGGCGGCGCGCGGGTCAGAGCGCTGGCCGTAGCTCGGCATGCTCATAGCTTCCC